>NZ_BAAKJB010000009.1:0-173356 GCF_059703765.1 Azospirillum sp. NS33
GGGGGCGGACACCGTCGAGGCGGCCCGCCGCGCCGTCGACTGGCACCGCCCCCGCGGCCAGGGCGGCGCGGTCGGCCTCCGCCGCGGCGGCCAGGGCGGCGCGCTCCTCGTCGCCGAGCACCGCCACGGCGCCGCGCTGCGCCTCCAGGGCGTCCAGCGCCCGCAGCTCGGCGGCGCAACGCTCGTGCGCCGCCACCGACAGGCGCGAATAGACCTCGGTGCCGGTCAACAGCTCCAGCAGGGCCGAGCGCTCGCGCGCCGGCGCCTTCAGAAAGGTGGCGAAATCGCCCTGGGCCAGCAGCACCGACCGCCGGAACTGGTCGAAGCTGAGGCCGAGCCGGGCGCGGATCTCGGCCAGCACCTGGGTCTTGCCGTCGCCGTAGCGCGCCGCTCCGTCCAGGGAGGTCAACGCCATCTCCTGCTTCTGCAGGCGGCCCCGCGCCTTCAGCCCGGCGCGGCGGATCGTCCAGCGGGCGCGGTAGGCGGCGCCGTCGACGCCGACGAAGTCGACCTCGGCCCAGCCGGACCCGGCGCCGCGGCGCAGCACGGCGCGGACGTCGGTGGAGCGCAGGGCGTCGGGATCGCCGTCGCGCCCCAGCAGCACCCCCTGCCCGTCCGGCAGCCGCGGCATGGTGTCGAACAGGGCGAGGCACAGGGCGTCGAGGATCGTGCTCTTGCCGGCCCCGGTGGGGCCGGTGATGGCGAAGAGGCCGGCGCGGCGCAGCGGCGGGGCCGCGAGCTCCACGGCGAAGGGGCCGGCGAGGCTGGCGAGATCGGCGCCACGGATGGCCAGAATCCTCATGCGGCCTCCCCCTCCACGCTCTCCAGCAGCTCGTGGAAGGCGGCGAGCAGGGCGGGGTCGGGATCGCCCTCGTGCTGGCGGCGGTAGGCCAGGCGGAACACCTCGTCGGGCTTCAGGGCGGACAGCTCCACGCCGGGCGCGCTCTCGGCCAGGGCGTCGCCGCTGCCGGTGAGGCGGGCGGCCAGCTTCAACAGGCGCACCGGCCGCCCGGCCAGCACCGCCTCGACCTCGTCGCGCAGCGCCGGGCGCGGCGCGTCCAGGGCCACCGCCACCTCCAGGTACGGCCAGTCCTCCGGCGCCAGCGCCTCGTCGAGGGCGAGGGCGAGGGCGCGCAAGGCGGCCAGCGCCTCGTCGGGCGGCGCGAAGCGGCCGCCCCCCGGCACGCGGTGGATGGCCACCCGGCGGGGCACCCGCAGGGCCTGCCAGCCGGCGAGCCGGCCCTGGGCGAACTCGGCCAGCACCACCTGGTGGGGGTAGTGCTCCTCGTCCAGCGCCAGCGGGATCGGCGAGCCGCTGTAGCGCACCGCCTCGCGCTCGCCGACACCCTGCGGCCGGTGCAGGTGGCCGAGCGCCACATAGGCGGCGTCCTCGGGGAAGATGTCCACGGGCAGGGCGTGCAGGTTGCCGCCGAGGATCTTGCGCTCGCTGAGGTCGGACAGGGCGCCGCCGTGCATGTAGCAGTGGCCGGTGAGGATCAGCGCCTCCCCCGCCCCGCACGCCGCGCGGCCCGCGGCGGCGGCGGCGGCGTAGAGGCGGCGCACCCCCTCGACCAGGGGATCGAGCCCCTCCTCCTCCGTCACCGCCGGCAGGTCGGCGGGGCGCAGGTAGGGGACGGCGACGCAGCGCGCCGCCACCGCGCCGCCCGGCCCGCGCAGGGGGATGACGCGGTGGGCGATCCCCTGCCCGTCCGCCACCGGGCCGCCGACGACGTGGACCCCCAGCTCGGTCAGCAGCGGCGACGGCGCCTCCAGCCGGCTGCCGCTGTCGTGGTTGCCGGCCAGCACGACGATGTCGAGGTCGGGGAGCCGCCGCTTGGCCTGCGCGACGAACCGGTAGAACTGGGCCAGCGCCGGGATCGGCGGGTTCTGCCCGTCGAACACGTCGCCCGCCACCACCAGGGCGTCCACCGCATGCTCGTCCATGCGGTCGAGCAGCCAGTCGAGGAAGTGCTGGTGCTCGCGGCTGCGGGCGACGCCGTGCAGCGTCTGGCCGAGATGCCAGTCGGCGGTGTGGATGAGACGCATGGGGCCAAGGGGGCAAGGTGCGGGGCGGCAAAGTGTACGCGCCCCGCGGCGCGGCGCGCAACGCCGCCCCACAGCTTCGGCCTCCGACTTCAAGTACCCTTTAGCCCGACTCATTCATGAGGGTATGCGGGAGCGGACGTTTTGGGCGAGCTGATGTGTGGCACCGGAGGGGCGTTGTGGCGGTATCATTTGTTTCGAGGAGGGGCCTCCTGACAGCTTGACGGTTTACTGAAGCTCCATCACCTGAATGATCTTTCTTTGAACACGGCAAGCTTGCGGCCGCTCGGGTTCCACGGAAACCCACTGATCCGGCCCCCGACCCAGCTATCGCAGTCGACCATGCCTTCAAACTCGTCAAGCTTTACCTACGGCTCTTTTCTGGTCCAGATGACGGTCATTCCATCCCTTGCTGAAATCACTGCCTTCGTCGATGGTGACGAGTTCGAAGCGTTTGTCCCACTCGGTCCCGCTGGCCCTGAGGCTTATCAGCCGGGGGTCTTCGCATTCCACGGAATATCGCGAGTACTTGTCACCGTTGTGCGTCTGCGACGATAGAGTGATGCTCCCGCCCCAAGGGGGATGGTGTCGAAGCCCGCGTAGAAGGCCTCCCGAAACCAGAGGCCGCGAAGCTTTTTTGGGATTGGTGATGATGGCCCAAATCTGCTCTATGCTGACATCGACGTTCGCGTGAACAGTGATCTTAGAGCTGCTCGCTTCTTGTAATCCTTCACTCAAGAACTCTCGATGTACCGAACCAAAGCGATGCGGTCATATGGTCGGACGTGATCGCCGTTCCGCTTCAAGACCTCCAAGATCTCGCAGCGCATGTTTATCTTCAATGCCGCCTTCTTGCGAGCTTCCTCCTTGCTCGCGTGCTTCTTGGGATCGTACATGTATCCGATGACCTCGTCGGTCTCGAGAGTAGAACCGACCGTGAGCTCGGTTATCCCGTTAGCATCCGGCAACAGCACAAGTTCGCCGCCATCTGAATAGATGTCGTAGTACATCGGGACGCCGGTATCATTCTGCCAATGGAACGCGCCGTATCGGGCATATTCCTCGCACAAGTTCTCGAAGTATCGGAACGAGCGGGTGACCGCGGACATGTAGGAGGCGCGGTGCTCTTCTGGCTCCTTGGGGCGGCGGTGATCTCGCCCAAAGAATCTGGAGACCGCTTTGCCGAAAGTCCCGCTATGGTCGGGATGGAAATATCGGAAGATGATCTCGACGTCGCACTCGGTACGTGAAACCTGCACGAACCGCACGTCGACGAAATGACTCTCGCCACTCTGATTCGTGTAGTAGATACGCAGATACTCACCCTGTTTTCCCTCAATGATCACGGCCTCGTTCTTTGATCCGTCGTACTGGTCCTTCTTGCGGTGCGGGACCGTGGAGCCGGGGCCGAAGTTTTTGGGAAGGCGAGTGAACAGGTATCCGAGACGAGCGTTCTCAATCCACACCTGCCAGAGTTCGCTGCGGGTCAGGACATGCCAGACTTGTGCCTTCGTGGCCCGAATGGTCCCTCTGGCCACATAGGGATACTCGAGCCATGTATTGAAGATCTGCCGATGCCGAGACACGTCGATGCGGTCTGGATAGGAGTCGCCGACGTAGCTCCCATAGGACCGCGGTTCGTTCGAGTAGGCAGACTTGGGGTCGATCATCGTTCACTCCTCAGAGTGTCGGGGCAGGAAGCGAAGGCCGAGTTCACTGAAGCTCCATTACCTGGATGCTTTTGTCCTTGAATACCGCAAGCTTGCGGCCTTCCGGGCTCCACGGAGACCCGCTGATCCGCCCCCCGACCCAGTTGTCTTGGTCCAACATGCCTGCGAAATCGGCGAGCTTCTCCGACAGATTCCCGCTTGCCCAAATGATGGTCTTTCCATCCTTTGCTGAGGTTGCGAGCCGTTGGCCATCCGGGCTGAAATGAACGGCGACCACCGCGCCTCGATGTCCAAGTAAGGAACTCAAAGTGTTAGTGGCGAAGTCCCAGACGAACACTGTCTGGTCGTTTCCACCCATCGCGACGTAGCGCCCGTCAGCACTCCAGTCGATTGCTTGGACATATTGATTTCGGTCAATCGGCGTATGGAACAGCGTCTGTCCTGTCGCCGCGTCGACGACAACAAGCCCATAGGGGCGGTTGTACCCTTCCGTATGATAGGTCGTGGCGTAGATGTCCCGGGTCGGGTGCCATCCCAGGCACGCGGCCATGTTCCCGGAGCCGACGTTGGGCTTATGCAGCGAGAAGTCGACCTCGTCTGAATCTGATTGAAGGTCGATGGTGCCGACAACCCCGTCTACGAATCCCGAGATGCCGAGATAGCGGCCAGTCGATGACCAGCGAACATGCGTCGTGGGCCAGATGTGGCCGATGTTCTTCACGCAGATCGTCTTGCTGGGCGTGCGATCCCGTGCATCATCGAACAAGAACACACGTGTTCCATAGAACTTCAGATTCTCTCTAAATCCCTTATGTCCAATCAGAAAGGAGTCGTTTCGTTCATAGGCGTCTCCCGTATGAATATATCCACGGCGCCTCGGCGAGGTGACCACCCTGTTCCAGTCTCTATGAAACGAGTATTCGGCTTCGTCCGACGAGTGCAGTTTCGTATGATAACTGTCGTCGACCCACGCACGAAACGTGTTGCCAACAACCACAACGTTGTTGAACAGCTGCGTGCAGCCGAGATCCGTAATCATTCGGCCTCGCCATCCAGGGACGGAAAACGCCTTGCTCACCGACCCAGACTTCAAGTTGATTGAGTACACCGCTTCGATCATACCAGTGAAGAGCGTCGTATCGTCGAGCCATGCGAGCGTCAGCGGCGGCGGCTCTCTTCCTCCGTTCCCGTACTTCAAGCCAGCGATCTGAGCCGTAGTCCGGGGGGCGATAACCTCTGACCAGCGTTCTGAAGCAGAGGGCTTGGGCAGAATTGGACCATGATAAATGGAAGGAACAACAAAATCGTTGTTCTTGGCTTCTATACCCGCAATCATTCTACCCCTCCCTGCGCACAAGTAAATACCAACAGGATATAAGAATAGTATTGATTATTTCATGACATAGACAACAGCATTGGAATCGATCCCTCAACCTGGCATGCATTTAGGCAAGGAGGAGGGACGCTGGCGTCTCTCAGGACGCCCGAGGTCAGCTTTTCTCGCTCGCGCAACGTGCGCACTGGGTCGGTCTTAAAGTCCGGGCCGAAAGGCCCCATTCCTGTGCTCACCACGCCTCTCCAGATCTGTCCTGGCCGTTCCTCCCCGCGCACTCAGATTTGGGCATCCTGACTATTCGTGCAATCGATTTTGTCGCACCACAGCATGCATACGCCATCGCTCGCCGTCGGACGCCTTGCTGGCTTGGCGATGACCAAAGCGCGTTGAAACCATCTTGCGAGCCGTCTGAGAATGGGCTATCTTTCCTTCGCGCGTCGCGAGCGCCGCCTTCTGCCGAGCGAAATCGCCTTATACGGGTACTGAGGCATCGACCGTCTCCATCCGGTCGGCGATCAAACGGCAGGCGCTGACCGTCGATATGGAGATCGACGATGCGATACGCCATCAATCTCGAAAACCTCAAGCTCGTGAAGAATGCCGCGCATGCGGCCTTGCCGGGGGTTGGCTCGTCCCACCTCTCAGAGGCGCTGGCCGCGGGCTTCGGCTACAAGACCAATGCGGCGTTCCGCGTCGCGTTGAAGGACGGCACCAGCATGCTGGGCTTCGACGACGGTGCCGCCGCCGCCAGGCTGAGTGCGGTGGGAGCGGCAGCAACCTATCCAACCGGCCTGCTGGAATCGGTCGTCTCGGCCATTCCTGGAATTCAGAAACGTCCTTCCGACCCTCTGGAGCGACTGCGGGCCGCCGTCGACAGGATGCCCAGGCTCACCTACACCGGCATCTCGGAGGGCGTCGGCCGGTTCGCCCATCACCAGACGCAGGAGTCGTTCGACAGGGGGCGCCGTGAGTTGAGCTCGCCCGGAGCTCTCGAAGAGTTCGTTGCAGCTGAAGAGTGGCTGGCCCGGTGCGGCAGACGCTCGAAGCCCTTCCGCCGGATGTCGAGCTACGGGTTCAAGCATCGGGTGGAGGAGCGAGCCAGCAAACTCGGCCTGGAACATGGCAGCTACGTGGCCAATGGGGCGTTCATCGCCGCCGCCGTGTCGTGCGGCTTCGACGTTTATCCCATCGACGGCGGTCCCAACGCGCACCTGAACATTGAAACGATACCAACCACGCACGAGGGCGTCTCCGAAGTCCTGAGCCGCCATGAGACTTATGAGTCAGTGGCGGCCGCACACAAGGAAGGCCTGGTCGGCGCCGCGAACCATTGCCGCTCCTCAAAGGGCACCATCGACCAGCACGGGCGCCGCCGAACCATCGCTGACACGGCGTTCAAAATGCGCCTGAAGTCGGTCCGCCTGGTCGGCGACCATCTTGAGGTGACCGCGTGGAACTGGTCCGCGAAGCTGAAGGTGGGTGTCGACGAACGGACCGGGCTGCTCAGGGCCCTTGCCATGCCCGCCGTCATCCGGGGAGACATCGACGCCTTTGCGAGCTGGATCACCAAGATGGGACCAGAACTCGCAGTGGCATTGGACGCGCATCGTGTCAGCGTGCAGGCAAACGGAAAGGGGACGGTGATGAAGAAGGACGAGGACGCGCTCTGCCGGGTTTTCGCCGAGGGACTGCGCACCGAACCCGGACTGGTCGCGTGGTTGCTGTCGCAGACGAAGTTCCGGGACGTTGCCCACCGCGCCCGTCTCCTGCACGAGGAGCAGGTCTGCGCGCGGCCGCATGTCCTGCCCGAGCGGTGGTGGCGGCACTGGTGGTGGAAGGTCGCGACGCTGGGAAAGGAGCGCGAGACCGATGTCTTCCTCGTCTTCCAGGACGACGAGACCGGCCTGCGGTTCGCGTTGCACGTCGAGTGCAAGGTTGCTGCGGCGTTCACGCCTGGGCAGGCCGAGTCTTACGCCGTGACCGCGGCGTGGGTGGCCGCGCAGGATCATCGCGTGCCGCACACCGACTGGCAGACGGTGCTGATGGCGCCTCGGGCGTACCGGGTGCGTCGACCGGAGGATTGCAGCCACTTCGACGTTTTCGTAGCCCATGAGGAGGTCGGCGCGCTGCTGCCCGAGTTCCGGCAGGCCATGGCCTGACCTGGGTGGCCGCGAGGCTCGAGCCGCGTTCCCGGCTCGAGCCCCGTGTGCCGCATCATGATGCCCGCCCGCCTGTTCGACTGACCCGCTGCGGACCCATCGAAGGTGCGGTGCTTTCGCCGAGTGCTTGGCCGATATCTTGGACTTGGCTTGAGGACTCATCTCCGTGATTGCATGGCGGACGGGCTCCACAAGCAGCAGCACGAGGGCGTCCGACGTGTGGTGGCCGCCGTCGAAGGCGGCGTGGACCGACTTGCAACCAATGGATGAAACACCTGGCAGAATGCCGGTACCTTCCGCTGTGGCGGGCGCGAACTCCGATGATCCGTAGTGGCTTTATTTCAGCACAAAAACCATATAAAAATCAGTAGCTTGTGTCGCACCCGCCGCCCTCAAGCTCGCGCCTGAGGAACATTCCGGGTTAGACCGCGTCGCGGTGGCAGGCGATGCAGGTGCCCAGCACCTCGTCCATGGGCAGGGACCACCAGCGGTTGGAGAAGATCTCCACCTCCGAGAAGCCGGCAAAGCCGGCGTCCTCGACCCAGCCGCGGATGCGCGGGATGTCGATCACCCCGTCGCCCATCATGCCGCGGTCCAGCAGCAGGTCGGTGGTGGGAACCAGCCAGTCGCAGACGTGGAAGGCCAGCAGGCGGTCGCCCCCGGCGCGCTGGATCTGAGCCTCCAGCGCGCCGTCCCACCACACGTGGTAGACGTCGACCGCCACGCCGAGCGCCCCGGTCCGCCCGGGGTCGAGCCGGTCGCACAGGTCGAGGGCATGGCCCATGGTGTTCACGCAGGCGCGGTCGGCGGCGTACATCGGATGCAGCGGCTCGATCGCGAGCGGCATGCCGGCGCCGCGGGCATGCTCCAGCAGTTCGGCAATGCCCTCGGCCACCTGCTCGCGGGCACCGGCCAGGTCCTTGCCGGGGGCCGAGCCGGGGCGGGAGAACTGGGGCAGCCCGCCCACCACCAGCACCAGGCAGGGGGCGCCCAGCGCCACCGCCTCGTCGACGGCGCGGCGGTTGTCGTCGCGCACCTCCGCCCGGCGGTCGGGGTCGGCCGGGAACATGCCGCCGCGGCAGTAGCCGGACAGCGCCAGGCCGGCGTCGCGCACGGCCCGCACCGCGCGCTCCAGCCCGACCGCCGCCACCTGGTCGCGCCAGGGGGAGATGGCGGCGATGCCGTGGCGGGCGCAGGCCTCGGCGATGGCCACGAGGTCGCCCTGCTGGCGCACCGTGGCGGTGTTGATGGAGAGCCAGCGGTGATCGGCGGAGAAGTCGCGCATCGCCCGCCCCCCTCACCCGGCGTCGACGCCGCGCAGCGCCAGCACCGTGCGCATGCGCGCCGCCGCCAGGGCCGGGTCGCGCAGCAGGCCGGCGGCGTCGGCCAGCCGGAACAGCTCGGCCAGGTGTAGGGTCGAGCGGGCGCTCTCCTGCCCGCCGACCATGGTGAAATGGTCCTGATGGCCGTTGAGGTAGGCCATGAACACCACCCCGGTCTTGTAGAAGCGGGTCGGCGCCTTGAAGATGTGGCGCGACAGCGGCACCGTCGGCGCCAGGATGGCGTGGAACGCGTCGCCGTCGCCCGCCGCCAGTTCGGCCAGCGCGGCCGCCGCCGCCGGGGCGATGGCGTCGAAGATGCCGAGCAAGGCGTCGGAATGGTGCGCCCCGTCGCCGGCGATCAGTTCGGCGTAGTTGAAGTCGTCGCCGGTGTACATCCGCACCCCCGGCGCGAGGCGGCGGCGCATGGCGACCTCCTTCTCCTTGTCGAGGAGGGAGATCTTCACCCCGTCCACCTTGGGCGCGAAGTCGTTGATGATGCCGACCGCGGTGTCCATGGCGGCATCAAGGTCGGCGGTGCCCCAGTAGCCGGCGAGCGCGGGGTCGAACATGGCGCCCAGCCAATGCAGGATCACCGGCTCGCGCACCTGGGAGAGGATGCGGGCGTAGACCCGGACGTAGTCGTCCGGCCCCGTGGCGACCCGGGCCAGCGCCCGCGACGCCATCAGGATGATGCGCCCGCCCATCGCCTCGACCGCGCCGACCTGCTCCTCGTAGGCGCGGATCACGTCGTCGACCGAGCGCGCGTCCTCCGGGGCGAGGTGGTCGGTGCCGGCGCCGCTGGCGACCACGCCGCCGCGCGGCTTGGCGGCGGCCAGGGAACGCCGGATCAGCTCCTGCGAGGCCGCCCAGTCCAGGCCCATGCCGCGCTGGGCGGTGTCCATCGCCTCGGCGACGCCGAAGCCGAGGTCCCAGAGGTGCTCGCGGAACGCGATGGTGCGGTCCCAGTCGATGGCCGCCCCCACCCAGGGGTCCACGTCGGCCAGCGGGTCGGCCACGGTGTGGGCGGCGGCGAAGGCAACGCGGTTGAGCGGCGCCTCGGTGCGGGTGGGGAAGCCGCGCGGTGGCGCCAGCCGGTAGGTTTCCAGGCTGCGGTCGGGGCGCGGCAGGCGGAGCGCGATGTCCATGGCGGGTCCTCCGGTCACAGGCTCAGGGCCGGGACGTCGACCCAGCGCCGGCCGCGCCAGCTCTCCAGCGCGCACTCCACGAGCTGCACGCCCTTGGCGCCCTCCAGCAGGCCCCAGTGGTAGGGGGCGTCCTCCACCACATGGCGGATGAACATCTCCCACTGCACCTTGAAGCCGTTGTCGTAGACCGCGTTGTCGGGCACCGGCTGCCAGGTCTCGTAGAAGTCGATGCCCTGCTTCTCGTCGGGGTTCCACACCGGGCGCGGCGTGCCCTGGCGGGGCTGGATCACGCAGTCGGAGAGCCCGGCCACGGCGGAGCCGTGGGTGCCGTCGACGTGGAAGGTGACGAGGTCGTCGCGGTGGACCCGGGTCGCCCAGGACGAGTTGATCTGGGCGATCACCCCGCCCTCCAGCTCGAAGGTGGCGTAGGCGGCGTCGTCGGCGGTGGCGTCGTAGCGTCGCCCCTGCTCGTCCCAACGCTCCGGGATGTGGGTGGCGCCCAGGCAGGACAGGCTCTTGACCTCGCCGAACAGGTTGTCCAGCACGTAGCGCCAGTGGCAGATCATGTCGAGGATGATGCCGCCGCCGTCCTCGGTCCGGTAATTCCAGGACGGCCGCTGGCCGGGCTGCCAGTCGCCCTCGAACACCCAATAGCCGAACTCGCCGCGCACCGACAGCATGCGCCCGAAGAACCCGCTGTCGCGCAGCATCCGCAGCTTCTGCAGGCCGGGCAGGAACAGCTTGTCCTGCACCGTGCCGTTCTTCACCCCGGCGTCCCGGGCCAGCCGGGCGATGCGCAGCGCCTCCCCCAGGCTGGTGGCGATGGGCTTCTCGCAGTAGACGTGCTTGCCGGCGCGGATCGCCATCTCCAGCAGGGTCGGCCGCATCTGGGTGGTGCCGGCGTCGAAGAAGACGGCGTCGTCCGGGTTGGCGAGCGCCCCCTCCAGGTCGTCGCTCCAGCGCTCCACCCCGTGGCGCTGGGCCAGCTCGCGCACCTTGTCGGCGTTGCGGCCGACCAGGATGGGGTCGGGCACGACGCGCGAGCCGTCGCTCAGGGTCACGCCGCCCTGGGCGCGGATCGCCAGGATCGAGCGGATGAGGTGCTGGTTCATGCCCATGCGGCCGGTGACGCCGTGCATGATGATCCCGAGTCGACGCTGAGCCATGTCTCCACCCCTGTTGGTTCGTTGATCGGTGACGCGTTAGTAAGTAACTGGTTAGTTACACCGTGACGGGGTCGCCGTCAACGGTGGCCCTTGCGGCGGCCCTTAGGGGCGGCCCCTAGGGGCGGCCCTCGCGGCGGCCATCGACGCCCGTCACCCGGCGCCGGCGAGCGCCGCCAGCGACTCCGTGACAGGATGCGCGGCGCTGGCGAAACCCGGCCCCCACAGGGAGCCGAGCGCGATCCGCCCGCCGGCGATGGCGAGGCGCACCCGCCCGCCCGTAAGGCCGTAGAGATCGGGATGCCCGGTGAGGAAGGCGCGGGCCTCCACCTCCGGGGCGTCGCCGAACCCGTCGACGTAGTGGTGGCCGTTGCGCTCCACATGGGTCAGGCCGAGCAGGCCGACCAGCGCCAGGTCCTGCTGCACGCCGAGGCCGGCCTGGGTCGTCAGATCCTCGGCCGAGAGGAAGAAGCGCCCGTCCCCCGCCGCGGCGTTCCAGTGGGCGCAGCGCGCGGCGTTGAGAATCGACTTGTAGAGCCCCTTGCAGGCCTTGCTGGACACCCCGGCGTAGCCGAGGGCGCGGGCCCGGGGAAAGGCGTCCAGCGTGCCGTCGGCCTCGTCGATGATGACCGGCAACCGGGCGGCGAGGGCGGCGATGGGCTCCGCGAAGGTGCGGGCCCGGGCGATCGGCTGCTCGACGAAGGCGGTGGCCGCGGCGAAGCGCCCCAGGCGCGGCTCCTCCTCCACCCGGCGCCACAGCTCCAGGATGCCCTCGGCTGTGGCGTACTGCTCGTTGCCGTCCAGGGTGACGAACAGCGGGTCGGGAACCGTGTCGAGCACGGCGGCGATCCGCCTCAGACGGTCGAGGTCGGCCGCCACCGCGCCGGCCACCTTGACCTTGAAGTGGCGGTGGCCGTAGGTCGCGACCACCTGGTCCAGGCTGTGCGGCAGGCCGTCGGCGACCGCCTGGTCCGGCGCGATCTCGGCCGCGGTGATCGGGTCGACGAGGCCGACGGTGTGACGGGCGGCGATCGACCCGGGCGGCGCCAGCCCGGCCAGAAAGCGGTCGAGGTCGAATCCGGCGAGGTCCGGGGCGTCGTCCATTCCCAGGCCGACGAGGTTGCCGCGCACCAGCGCGGCGACGGAGAGGCCGAGCGCCCGGCCCAGCGCGTCGAGCACCGCCTTGTCCAGCAGCGCCGGGCCGAAGCCGGCCGCCAGCGGCGGCACGCCGGGCCCGGCGCCGGCGGCGCCGTGGCTGCGGGCATGGCCGTAGGCAGTGCGCTCCGCCCCGTCGGCGGGGCAGGCGGCCGCGGCACGGTGCAGCACGCCGCGGAGCTGGTCGACGGTGTCGGCGCTGCTCAGGCCCGGGTCCTTGTCGAACCATTTGGGCACCATCAGCTCCGCCGCCATGCCCTGGGCGGTGCGGCCGTCGGCCAGCCGGATCGTCACGCGGGCGAAGGCCTGGGCGGTCTCGGTCAGGGTCACCACGCCGAAGCGGAAGGGGATGCGCAGGCGCACCGGCCGCTCGTAGAGGGCGACGTCGAGGATGCGGAAGCGGGGGGCGGTCATGGCGTCACCGTGCCGTTGGACGCGGCCTCTGTGTCGAGGGCGTCGAGGATGCCGCGCAGATAGCCGATGCAGCGCGCCGCGACGGCCTCGCCGTCGGGCCGGTAGACGAAGGGCTCCACGCTGATCGCACCGCCGTAGCCGGTGGCGCGCAGCGCGCGCAGCAGCGGCGCGAAGCGGTCGGTGCCCTCGCCGGGACCGCGGCGGTTGCGGTCGTTCACCTGGACATGGGCGACGACACCCCGGGGCACCCAGCGCCGCGCCAGGGCGTCCAGCGGCTCGGCCTCGCCCAGCCCGGCGGCGCTGGCGTCGATCATCGTGCGCAGGGCCGGCACGCCGGTCGCCTCCACCAGGGCCGCGGCCTCCGCCACCGTGTTGGCGAAGGCGTCCTCGTGGCGGCCCAGCGGCTCCAGGCACCAGGTGACGCCATGGCGCCCGGCCCGCTCGGCCACGCCGGCCAGCAGGTCCATGGCGCGGCGGCGGACCACCGCCGGGTCCTCGCCGGGCGGCAGGCGGCGCTGCTGCGGCGAGCCGTGCACCATGATCCGCCCGCCGAGGTCGGCGCACAGCGCGGCGAGATCGTCGAGCACGGCGGCGGTGCGCCGGCGCAGGTCGGGGTCGGGGTCGGTGATCGACAGCCCATCGGGGGTCACCAGCAACCAGTGCAGGCCGACCACGCCCAGCCCCTGCCCTTCCACCGCGGCGCGCAGCCGGCGCCGCTCCGCCGCCGGCAGACGGTGCGGCTCCGGCCCCAGGGTGAAGGGGGCGATCTCCAGCCCGTCGTAGCCGAGCTCCGCCGCCCGCGCCGCCTGGGCCGCGAAGGGCAGGTGCCGCAGCACCTCGTTGCACAGGTTGATCCGCATCGCGCCGCTCCTCAGCGCCCGAAGGCCAGGCTGGCGAGGCGGGAGGCGCCGCGGCGCACCGGCGGCAGGCTCACCAGCAGCATCGCCAGCGTGGTCACCCAGAGGATCATCGACACCGGCCGGGTCAGGAACGGGGCGAGGTCGCCGTCGGCCAGCATCAGGGCGCGGCGCAGGTTCTTGTCCAGCAGGTCGCCCAGGATGATGCCCAGCACCAGCGGGGCCATCGGGTAGTCCATGCGCCGCATGACGTAGCCGATCACCCCGAAGGCCAGCATGACCCAGACGTCGAACAGGCGCTGGGTGATGGCGTAGGGGCCGATGACGCACAGCACGAAGACCACCGGCATCAGCCGCTCGCGCGGGATGCGCAGCACCAGCAGCAGCGGCCGGGTCAGCAGCAGGCCGAAGACGCCCATGGCCAGGGTGGCGAAGACCACCATCCACACCACGCCGTACACGAACTCCGGCTGCTCGATCATGATGGTCGGGCCGGGGCGGATGCCGTGCAGGAACATCGCCGCCAGCAGCACCGCGGCCGGCGCCGAGCCCGGCACCGCCAGGGTGAGCGCCGGGATCAGCGCCCCGGGAATGGCGGCGTTGTTGCCGGTCTCCGCCGCCACCAGCCCCTCCAGCGCACCCTTGCCGAAGCGCTCCTTCTCGGGGCTGGACCGGCGCGCCGCGGCGTAGGACACCCAGGCGCCGATGTCCTCGCCGACCCCGGGGATGATGCCGACGGCGGTGCCGATGACGCCGGAGCGCGCGATGGTGCGGCGGTAGCGCCACAAGGTGGAGAGCTTGGGCAGCACCCGCCCCACGGTCTCGGTCGCCAGCTCCGCCCGGCGCTCGCGCAGCACCGACAGCACCTCGGCGAAGCCGAAGGCGCCGACCAGCGCCGGGATCAGGGCGATGCCGCCGGCCAGGTCGGTGCTGCCGAAGGTGAAGCGGGCGTGGGCGTGGATGCCGTCCTGGCCGACCATCGCCACCAGCAGGCCGAGCACGCCGGCGACCCAGCCCTTCAGCGGATCGTCGAAGGCGGTCATCTTGCCGGCGATGACGATGCCGAACACCGCCAGCCAGAAATACTCGAAGGAGCCGAAGCCCAGCGCGAACTCCGCCAGCAGCGGCGCCACCACCGCCAGCCCCAGCACCCCGACCAGGGTGCCCAGCACCGACGACAGGGTGGCCAGCCCCATGGCCTCGCCGCCGCGGCCCGAGCGGGCCAGCGGGAAGCCGTCCAGGGTGGTGGCGGCGTTGGCCGGCGTGCCGGGGATGTTGAGCAGGATGGCGGTGCGGCTGCCGCCGTAGATGGCGCCGACGTAGCAGCCGATCAGCACCAGGATCGCCTGGTCGGGGTCGAGCGTGTAGGTCAGCGTCGTCAGGAGGGCGATGCCCATGGTGGCGGTGAGGCCGGGCAGCGCGCCGATGACGATGCCGAACAGGGTCGCCAGGGTGACGTTGACCAGGCTTGCCGGAGTCGCCAGCGCGACGAAGGCGTTGCCGAGGGGAATCAGGGAGTCGAGCACGGGGCCTCACGGCATGCGGACGAGGAACAGGTCCTGGAACATCAGGTGGACGCCGACCCCGGTGGCCACCGCCAGGACGGCGGCCACCGCCAGCTTGCGCCACCGCGCCGCTGGCGGGTCCGCCGCGTCCCACTCCAGCGCCGCGGTGAAGGTGAAGACGAAGAGGATGGAGGCCAGCCAGAACGGCAGCCGGCCGACCAGCACCACCGCGTAGGCTCCGCACAGGACCAAGCCGAACCACACCAGCCGGCGGCCCTGCCGGTCCTCGGCCGCGTCGCCGGGGCCGGGGCCGGGGCCACGGTCCGCGGCGGCCGGGGCGGCCGGCCGCAGGGCCAGGCACAGCCCCAGCAGCGTCAGCACCGCCCCGACGGCGCCCGGCACCATGCCCGGCACCGTCCAGGGGTCGACGCTGCGCTCGGGCAGGCGGTCCATGAGGACGGCCGCCACGGTGACGGCCAGGCCGAGGCCGGTGAGAACGACACCGGTGATGCGATCGGCACGCGTCGAGGTCGCGCTCATGCCCGGATCTCCCGCTTCGCCCGCACCGCTCAGGGCTTGGTGATGCCCAGGGTGGCCGGATCGGCCTTGGCCTGGCCACGCTCGACCATGCCGTAGGCCATCTTGCGGATCGACGGCATGGCCGCCGCATAGGCCTCGTCGCCCATCACCACCGCCGGGATCGAGCCCTTCTGGGCACCGTAGGCCGCCAGCGCCTTGGAGTTGACGATGGCGTCGCTCCACACCTTGGACACCGCGTCGACCACCTCCTGGGGCACGCCCTTGGGGATGAAGATGCCGAAGTAGTCGTCGGCCACGGGGTAGCTGGGATAGGCCGCGGTGATGGAGGGGATCTCGCCGAAGCCTTCCAGGGTCAGCGAGCGCCCGCCCAGCACGGCCAGCGGCCGGATCTTGCCGGCGCGGATCATCTCCGCCTGGTCGGCGGCGAGCTGGGTGGTGGCGACGGTCTCGCCGCCGGCGGTGGCGATGGTGGCGGGGTTGCCGCCGTCGTAGGTCACCTGCTTGACCTCGACGCCCAGCGCGTTGGACAGGGCCGCGACCGCGGCGCCGCCCGAGGAGTTGATGCCGGCGGTCGCCACGGTGATCTTGCCGGGCTTGGCCTTCATCGCCTCCACCAGGTCCTTGGTGGACTGGTAGGGGGTGTCGGCGTTGACGCTGAGCACCGAGGTGTTGACCACCGCCAGGAACGGGTGCCAGTCCGTCAGCTTGGTGGCGACGAGGCCGCTGACGCCGTAGGTGCCGACGTCCTTGGCGGCGCCCGACGCCCAGGTGTAGCCGTCGCGCGGGGCGTCCAGCACCGACTGGGTGCCGATCGCGCCCTGGGCCCCGGGCTGGTTCACGATCACGAACGTCTGCCCCAGCTCCTTCTCCAGCTCCACCGCCACGAGGCGGACGATCTGGTCGGTGGAGCCGCCGGCGCCCCACGGCACGACGATGGTCACCGGTTTTTCCGGCGTCCAGTCCGCCGCCGCCGCGGGGGCGGGCTGGAACCCAAGGGTGAGGGCGCCGAACGCGACGGCGGCGCCCAGGGCGAGCACGGATTTCGTCATGATGTCCTCTCCTCCCTCGGCCGATCCATGGGGGTGGCCGAATTGTTTTGTGGGCGCATCATGCGCCCTCCCTTGACCGGCCGTCAACAAGTAAATAACTGGTTAGTTCGCCATCCGGCGGGATCCCGGGCTTGCGGTCGGCCGGCGTCCCCGCCATAGAGGACGGTGAACAGAAGAAAGCAGGCGAGATGCGCGCGAAGAGAGCGACGGCGGCCACCGCCGAGGAGTCCCCGGGTGCACCGGGCGCACCGGTCGCGACAGCGCGCCCGCCGCGCCACCGCCGCTCGGCCGAGGGCACCCGTACGCGCATCCTGGAGGCGGCGCACCGCGAGTTCGCCGCCAAGGGCCTGGAGGGCGCGCGGATCGACGTGATCGCCGACACCGCCGAAGCCAACAAGCGGATGATCTATCACTACTTCGGGGACAAGGAGGGGCTGTACGTCGCGGTCCTGGAGATGGCGTACGAGCGTACGCGCGCGGCCGAGCGCCAGCTCGACCTGGTGCGGCTCGACCCGCGCACGGCGATGCGGCGGCTGGTGGAGTTCACCTTCGACAGCTTCGTCGAGGACCGCACCTTCATCCAGCTGCTGAACACCGAGAACATGCTGGGCGCGCGCTACCTCGCCCGCTCCGGCACGGTCCAGGCGATGCACTCGCCCCTGTTCGGGATGATCTCCGACATCCTGGAGCGGGGGGCGGCCGACGGGGCGTTCCGCCGGGACGTGGACCCCGCCCAGCTCTGGATCTCCATCGTCGGCCTCAGCTACTTCTACTTCTCCAACATCCACACCCTGTCGCTGATCACCGGCCACGCCCTGGAATCGGCGGAGGCCCTGGCGGAGCGCCGGGCCCACGTGGTGGGCATGATCATGGACTTCCTCTGCCCGGTGCACCGCAGCGCCGCGACGGAGGGCGTGCCGCGGGGGTGAGCGTCACTCCACGGTGACCCGCCGGGTCATCTCCACCACGGCCCGGCCGTCGCGGGTCAGGGTGTAGCGCGCGGTGTAGGGGCCGGGCGGCCACCCGCCGTCGGGCTTCCGCCGCCCGGCGAAGGCGAACCAGGAGACCCGGCTGGCGTCGATGGCGCCGTCGTGCTCGAACACCGGCCGCCCGTCCGGGCCGTCGATCCGGAAGCGTTGCCGGTCGCCGGCGAGCACCCCCATGACGTCGGCCCACACCACCAGGGCGCCGGCATCGCGCGCCAGCCGCTCGGCGCCGTAGTCGCCGCGGCGCGCCGCCTCGACCACGGGCTTTGCGGTCGCGACGCCGGCGACGAGGCCCGCCGTGGACTGGTAGGCGAGGGCGTCCGCGGCCGACGCCGTCCACATCGGGTGGCGCGGCCCCTCGCAGCCCGGCGGGTCATCGGGGCCGACGAAGGGATCGACCGGCCTGCCCTCGTGGCGCGCCTCGAAATGGACGTGGGGGAACTCGGTGTTGCCGGACAGGCCGACCAGGCCCAGCGCCTGCCCGGCCTCCACCCGGTCGCCCGCCCTGACCCGCACGCTGCCCCGCCTCATGTGGGCGTACTGGGTCTCCCAGCCGTCGCCATGGACCACCACCACGCTGTTGCCGGCGTCACGGCCGGCCAGGGCCTCGCGACCGATGGTGTGGACGTCGACGTCGTCCATGCCGTCGCGGATGGCGCGCACGGTGCCGGCGGCGGCCGCGAGCACCGGCACGCCCCGCTCCATCGCCGGCAGGTCGGCGATGCGGAAATCGGTGCCCTTGTGCCCGTCGTAGCTCAGCCGGCCGCAGGTGTAGTCGGCGCGGTCCGGCCCGGGGTCCTGGTCCACGTAGTTCTGCACCCAGCAGGTCTGGCCCAGGGTGCAGGTGATCGGGATGTCGAACATCGGCGTCTCCGCGGCCGCCGATGGCGCGCGCAGGGCGACCGCCGCCGGCGTGGCCAGACAAAACAGGGCCAGGGACACGGCCCGGACAAGGTGGCCCATGGCCGATCCTCCCGTCATGGTGCGCGAGGGGCCATGGTGCACACCACTCCCGCCCGTCACAACGGTGTTTTCGAGGGGTTTGTTACGGCCCGGCCCGATCCGTGGTCCGGTCCGTCGCCCGTCCGGCCGCCCGTCCGGCCGCCCGGGTCGCCGCCCAGGCCCTGAGATCGGCCGCCAGGCGCGCGATGACCGGCGCCCAGTCGTTGGGCGCGCCCTGGTGGTAGAGCCGCATCGACGGGTACCAGGGGCTGTCCGTGCGCCCGTTCAGCCAGCGCCAGCAGCCGTCGAAGCGCGACAGCACCCAGACCGGCGTGCCCAGGGCGCCGGCGAGGTGGATGACCGAGGTGTCGACCCCCACCACCAGGTCGAGGTGGCTCATCAACGCCGCGGTGTCGGCGAAATCGCCGACCCCGCCCATCCGGTCCACCAGATCCATGCCCGGCGGTGGGGCCTTGGCCTGGACGGCGGCGTCGTCGCCCTTCTGCAGGCTGTAGAACCGTACGCCCGGCGTGCCGGCCAGGGGCGCCAGCTGGTCCAGCGTGATGGAGCGGCGGCGGTCCACCGCGCTCGCCCCCGGCACCTCCTTGCGCGGATTGCCGGCCCACACCAGGCCGACCCGCAGACCCGGCCCGTCCCCCTCCAGCCGGCGCCGCCACGTTTCAACTTCAGCGACCGGCGGGTGCAGGTAGGGAATCGCGGCGGGGATCGTGTCGAGCCGCGTGCCGAACGCCAGCGGCAGGCTGAGCAGCGGGCAATGGACCTCGAAGGGCGGAAGGTCCGCGCCGTGGGCGACGATGTCGGCCACCCCCTCGCCCCGCATGGGCTCCAGCAGCCGCACCAGCGGCGGCTGCACCTCCAGGACCACCCGTGCGCCGCGCGCCGCCACCAGCGGCGCGTAGCGCACGAAGTGGAGCGTGTCGCCCAGCCCCTGCTCGGCATGCAGCAGGATGGTGCGCCCGGCGATGGCCTCGCCCGCCCATTGCGGCTGCGCGAAGGGGCGCGGCGGCGTTCCCTTGTTGCGCCAGCGCCATTCGTACTGGGCCCAGCCCCGCGCGAAGTCGCCGCTGGCGAGCAGGGCAAGCGACAGGTTCCAGTGGGCGTCGACGTAGTCGCCGTGCAGGGTCACCGCCTGGCGGAAGCTGGCGATGGCGCCATCCAGGTCGCCCCGCGCCTGGAAGGCGTTGCCCATGTTGTAGTAGGCGTGGGGCGGGGCGTTGCCGGGGGCGACGGCGCGGCGGTAGCACTCCATGGCGCCGTCCAGATCGCCCCGGGCCTTCAGGGCGACGCCCAGGTTGATGTAGCCCTCGGGAAAGCCGGGCCGCACCGCCAGGGCGCGGCGGAACGCGGCGACCGCCGGGTCGAGGGCGTCGCGCTCCTTGCGCGCGGCCCCCAGGTTGTTGTGGGCCTCGGCGTAGTCCGGGCGCAGCGCCAAGGCGCGGTGCAGCGCCGCCTCCGCCTCCGCCACCCGGCCCAGCCCGGTCAGCGCGAGCCCATGGTTGTTCCAGGCGTCGGCGTGGCCCGGCGCCAGGCGCTGGGCGCGGCGGTAGAACGGCTCCGCGGCGCCGGCCCGCTCCGATTCCCGCAGGGCGTTGGCGAAGCTGTACCAGCCGTCCGCGTGGTCGGGCCGCAGCGCGACGGCGCGGCGCAGGGTCTGCGCCGCGGCCGCCGGGCGGCGGTGTTCCTTCTGCGCCACGCCGAAGTTGCAACGCAGGTCGGCCCGGTCGGGGTGGAGGCGCACGGCGCGGGCGAAGGCCGCCAGGGTCGCGGCGCCGCCGGCCGGGCCGAGCGCCAGGCCCAGGTTGTTCAAGGCTTCGGCGTGGTCGGGGCAGGCGGCCAGGGCGCGGCGGAACGCCGCCAGGGCCGGCGCCGCCTCGCCAAGGTCGCGCCGCGTCAGGCCGAGATTGTTGATCGCCTCGGCGTTGTCGGGGCCAAGGCGGACGGCGGCGGCAAAGCGGGCGGCGGCCTCCCGACCGGCGCCGGCGGCGCGCAGGGCGTTGCCGATGTTGTAGTGCACCCCGGCGTTGGCCGGGTCGATGATCAGCGCGGTGCGGTAGCAGACGATCGCAGCCGCCACCCTGCCCTGCCCGCGCAGCGCCGCCCCGAGGTTGGCGCGCACGCCGACATGGGCCGGCCGGTGGGCCAGCACCCGGCGGTACAGCGCCTCCGCCTCGGCCAACCGGCCGGCGCGGTGGTGTCGCACCGCCTCCGCCAGCCACCCGTCGATGGCCTGCGGGGCGGCGGCGGGCGTCCGGGGGCCGCGGGCGGGCGCGGGGGCGGGGGAGGGTCTTGCGGCGGCGGGCATGCGCGGCGGGTCTCGGCGATGGCGATGGGCGACTGTGGCAGGGCCGGGGCGGGGATTCAACGACGCTGCGGCGCGCCGCCGCCGCGATTAGACGTCTAATCGCAGGCCGCCGATTAGACGTCTAATCGCCGATCATGGCGTCGAGCTCGTCGCGCAGGTTGCGCAGCTCGTCGCGGTGCGCCTCGTCGAGCGGCACCCCGTCGCGGTCGAGCGCGCGCAGCCGCGACACGGTCTTGCGCAGGGTGCGCAGCAACGGGTCGTAGGGCGGCGGCGCCTCGGCGGCGGCGGCCCGCCCCTCCCGGCGCGCCAGCTTGGCCTGGCGGACCGCCTTGACGGTCAGGTCCTCCGCCGGTCGGCTCCACAGCGCGCGCTGCGCCTCCGGGTCGGCCAGCTCGGCCAGCTCCATGAGCACGGACACCGAGACCCCGCTGCGGGCCGGCGCCTCGTCGAGGATGTCGCCGGGCAGCTTGAGGATGCCCAGCAGCCGGGCGACGTATTCCTGAGACCGGCCGATGAGCACGGCCGCCTGCTCCTGCACCAGGCCCTTGTCCTCGATCAGGCGGCCCAGCGAAACCGCCAGTTCGATGGCGTGGAGGTCGACGCGCTGCACGTTCTCCAGCAGCGCCAGCGCCTGCGGGTCGTCGGTGTCGACCACCAGCGCCGGAATGGTGTCGCGCTCCAGAGACCGGAACGCCCAGTAGCGCCGCTCTCCGGCGACGATGCGGAAGCGGTCGGCCGCCACCTCCTGCACGTTGATGGGCTGCAGCAACCCCCGTTCGGCGATGGAGGCGGCGAGCGTATCAATATCAGCGTGGCGGGCGTCGCGGCGCGGCTGGTCGGGGTTGGGCTCCACCTGCTCGAGGGGCACCTCGCGGTAGCGCAGGCGGCTGGACAGGCCGAACAGCGCGGCGTTGGCCCCGCCTCCCGACGCCCCGCCCGCCCGGGTGAGCGCCTTGCGGAACTGGCCGGTGTTGGAGAGGTCGAGCTTACGCGCCATGGCGCACTCCTTCCTTTGCAAGCTCCAGGAGCGCGTCGGCGATCTCCTGGTAGCTCTCGGCCCCCGCCGAATTCGGATTCACCGCCAGCCCCGGCCGGCCGGCCATGACGCTCTTGGTGTAGTCGGCGGCGCGCCGGACGGGGGAGAACAGGTGGAGGTTCTCCGCGTCGGCCAGCGCGCGCAGCTCGCTCATCACCTGCTCGTCCTGGAGACGGCGCGGGCTGTACATGGTGGGCAGGATGCCGAGCACCTCGAGATGGGGGTTCACGAGTTCCCGCACCCCGGCGATGGTCTCGAACAGCTGCGGGATGCCCATCATCGACAGCAGCTCGGTCTGGGTGGGAATGAGAAGCTGGTCGGCGGCGTTGAGCACCGACACCGTCAGCTCGCCCAGGTGCGGCGGGCAGTCCAGCACGACCACGTCGTAGTGCCCGGCCAGCTGGGCGATCTTGGCGCGCAGGATCAAGGTGCCGTTGGGCTGGCGCAACAGCTCGCGGTCGGTGGCCGCCAGCGAGATCGAGGCGGGCAGCAGGTGGAACGCGCCGTCGCACACCGGCACCACGAATTCGCGCATCGGCCGTGTCGACTTCAGCGCGTGGGTCAGCGTCGCCTTGGCCAGCTCCTGCTCGTGCGGGTCGGTGCCGAGGTGGACGGTGGCGTTGGCCTGGGGGTCGCAGTCGATCAGCAGCACCCGGCACCCGGCCGACGCCAGCAGCCAGGCGACGTTGACGCAGGTCGTGGTCTTGGCCACGCCGCCCTTCTGGTTGGCGGCGCAGAAGACGATCGGCGCCCCCCGCGCCGCCACCGCCGGGATGCCCACCGGCACCGTCCCGTCCTTCAGCGCCGCCGCGACGTTCTGGGGAATCCGCTCGGCCCCGGTTTCCCAGCGCGAGATCTTGGCGCGGTCGTAGCGGCGGTCGAGGCGCTCGTTCAGCCAGGACACCAGCGCCTGCTGGTTCATGCCGCGCTGTTCGCGGTAGCTGCGCAGCTCCTCGCCGGTCATCTCGTGCGGCATGGCGCCCCTCCCATGGTGGCTGTGGCGCCACCTTCGGGCAGGTTGATGGTTGTGTCAACTCTGGTGATGCAAATGTGCTGGCGGCCTGGGTGCCTCGCCGCCGGGCCGTGGTTGACAGGGGCGGCGATTTGCGGGAAGTCAGGGGTGTTGCATCCCGCCCCCGTCCTGCACCGGCCCGCCATGACCCGCGACCAGTCCTTTTCCCTGATCGTCGAGATCCTCGCCCGCACGCTGCGGGACAAGGGACTGGAGCCGCCCGCCATCGCCCCCGGGACGACGCTGCTGGGCGGCCCGCTGGGCATCGACAGCCTCGACCTCGCCACCGTGGTGGTCGAGCTCGAGGAGCGCACCGGCCGGGACCCGTTCCGCGACGGCTTCGTCACCTTCCAGACCGCCGGCGAGCTGGCGGCCCTCTACGCCGACGCGCCGGGCTGACCCCGATGGACCGCCCCGCCGCGCATCTGCTGGACCGGGCGGGCGACCTTCTGGTCGACGGTCGCCCCGTCGATGCCGCGGCGCTGCGCGCCCGGGTCGCCGCCCTGGCCGGACGGCTGGCGGCGGCCGGCTGCCGCCGCGTGGCGGTGGCCGGTGCCGCGGCCGACACCGTGGCGGTGGGCCTGCTGGCCGCGGCGCACGCCGGCGCGGACGCCGTCCTGCTGCGCGGGCCGGCGCCGGGCCGCGACGGGCTGGCGGGGATCGGCGCCGACGCCGTGCTGGGCGACGGCGACGCGTTGGCGCTCCCATCGGCCCCGGCATCGGCCCCGGGGCGGGCCCCGGGGCGTGACGGGACCGGCGGGGCCGGGCGGGGGCCGGCCGAGGTGTGGCTGGCGACCTCGGGCACCACCGGCACGGCCAAGCTGGTGCGTCACACCCTGCCCGCCCTGCTGGGGCGCATCCCCGATGCCCGGGTCGGCGGCGACTCGCGCTGGCTGCTGACCTATCATCCCGCCAGCTTCGCCGGGCTGCAGGTCCTGCTGACGGCGCTGGCGTCCGGCGCCGGGCTGGTGGCCACCACGACGCCGACGGTGGCCGCGCTGGCCGACGCCGCGCGCCGCCACCACCCCCGCTTCGCCAGCGGCACGCCCACCTTCTGGCGGGCCTTCCTCACCGCGCTCGGCGGCGACGCCGCGGCGGTGCCGCTCGCCCGCATCACGCTGGGCGGCGAGACGGCCGACCAGGCCACCCTGGACCGCCTGGCCGCGGCCTGGCCCGCCGCCGCCATCGCCCACATCTACGCCTCGACCGAGGCGGGCGCCCTGTTCGCGGTGAAGGACGGCCGCGCCGGCTTTCCCGCGGCCTGGCTCGACAGCGGCGTCGACGGCTGTGCGCTGCGCATCCGCGACGGCGTGCTGGAGGTGCGCAGCCCGCGCGCCATGCGCGGCTACGCCGGCGCCGCCGCCGTCCCAGCGGGCGCGGCGGACGGCGGGCCCTGGCTGGTGACAGGCGACCGGGTGGAACGGGTCGGCGTGCGCGTGCTGTTCCTCGGCCGCGCCGACAGCACCATCAACGTCGGCGGCGCCAAGGTCCAGCCGGAGGCGGTGGAGGCGGTGCTGCTGGGCCTGCCCATGGTGGCCGACGTCCGCGTCCACGGGCGCCGCAGCCCGATCACCGGCGCGCTGGTGGCGGCCGACGTCGTGCTGGTCCCGGGCAGCGACGAGGGGCAGGCGCGGCGCCTCCTGCTCGACCGCGCGCGGGCCCTGCTGCAGGATCACGAGGTGCCGCGCGTCGTCACCTTCGTGGCGGCGCTGGACACCGGCGGCACCCAGAAGAAGGCGCGGACATGACCGACACCCCCCCGCCACCCGCACCGCGGGGCGCCGGCGCCGCGCCGCGCACCGTGCTCGTCACCGGCGGCAGCCGCGGCATCGGCCTGGCCATCGTCGAGCGGCTGCTGGCCGACGGCTACCGGGTGGCGACCTGCAGCCGCACCCGCAGCGACGCCCTGGAACGGCTGGCGGCGCACCATGGCGGCGCCCGCCTGCGCTGGACCCCCTGCACCGTGGGCGATCCGGCCCAGGAGGAGGCGCTGTTCGCCGACCTCGCGGTGTGGCTGGACGGTGGCGACCTCTATGGCCTGGTCAACAACACCGGGATCGCCGGGGAGGGTGTCCTCGCCACCTTCCCCGCCGTCGACGCCGAGCACCTCATCCAGGTCAACCTCCTGGGCGCCCTCCGGCTCACCCGCCTGGCGCTGCGCCAGATGCTGCGCCAGCGCCCCGGCGGGCGCATCGTCTCGATCAGCTCCATCGTCGCGGCGCGGGGCTACACCGGGCTGGCCGCCTACGCCGCCAGCAAGGCCGGGCTGGAGGGGATGACGCGGGCCCTGGCGCGCGAGGTGGGGCGGCGCCTCATCACCGTCAATGCCGTCGCCCCCGGCTTCGTGGCGACCGCGCTGTCGGCGGGTCTGGGCGAGCGCCAGCGCGCCCAGATCGTCAACCGCACCCCGCTCGGCCGGCTGGCCGAGGCGCCGGAGGTGGCGGCCGCCGTCGCCTTCCTGCTGGGCGACGACGCCCGCTTCATCACCGGCCAGACCCTGGTGGTGGACGGCGGCATCACCTGCTGAGCGCCGGCGCCGCCACGCCCTACAGGGCGATGGCGAAGGCGCGGAACGACTTGCGGCCGGTCAGCTCGCGCACCACGCCGCGGTCGGCCAGCCGGGCAAGCTGGCCGCGCACCGCGCGGTCGGTCAGCGACAGCGCCGCCGCGGCCGCCTCGGCGGTCACGGCGGGGCGTTCGGCCAGCAGGGCCGCCAGGGCCGGCAGGCTCGACGCCCGTTGCGGCGGGCAGGCCAGCAGGATGGCCCGCTCCGCCGCGTCAAGGCGCCGCTGGAGCTCCATGCCCTCGGCGCTGGAGCGGACCAGCGCCTCCAGCAGGCTGCGGGTCCACGCCGCACCGGGCCGCGGATCGTAGCGGTCGCGGTGGCCGAGAAAGCCGGTGGCGACCGCCGCCACCGGCTGGACCAGCCAGCCGCCACGGCGCAGCCACATCTCGGCCAGGATGCGCCCCGGGGCGCCGGCCACGGCGTCGGCCGCCCCTTCGCCATGCCAGCGGGCCAGCACCGCCGCCGCCCCGACCGGCGGCGCCCGCCCGGCGAGGGCGCGCAGGGCGACGGGGTCGAGCGCCCGCTCCAGCGCCTCGCGCACCGCCTGGGGGGTGGCGAGACGCCCGGTCAGCCAGCGCACCCGATCGTCCTCGGCCGGCGCACCCTTGAGGCGGAGGCGGGCGAAAGCGCCGAGGCGGCGCGGCGTGAAGATCTGGCGCGGCGTGCGCCGGGCGGCGGCGCGCAGCATCCCCAGCATCCAGCGCCCCGCCCCGAGGTCGACGTCGCCGGGGCGGGGCAGGGTGTCCAGCTCGGCCAGCAGGAGGTCCTCGACGTCGACCACGTCGCCGTCCAGCCGGGCCGAGGCCATGGCCTCGCGCAGGTGGCGGCGCGCCATCCAGCCGCGCCGCCGGTGTTCGGGCAGCATCGCCACGGTCGCGTCGAGGCGGGCCAGCGCCGCCGCGGCGTCGGCGAGCAGCACCGCCTCGGCGCCATCCAGCACGGCGGCCGGCCGGGCCGCGGCCGGGTGGCGCGCGTCGACGGGGGCCCCATCCAGCGGGACCGGAGCGGCCGCGGCGTCGAGAACGGCGTCGAGCTGGTCCAGCAGTCGATTGGCCATGGCGGGGCCACCCTCGCAGCGTCGGTCCCCATGCATAGCCGAGCGCCGGCGCCGCGTCAGCCCCGAAGGTCGCGGAACCGGCCAGCCTGGTCAGCGCCGCTCCGCGGCCGGTGTCATGGACGCCGCTTCGCGGCCGGTCTCATAGACGCCGCTCCGCGGCTTTTCCGAACTCTGCCGTCTGCATCTGCACGATGAGGTCGGGAAGCGGGGAGGGCGCCACCGCCTCCACCCGGTAGCCGGCGTTGCGGGAGAAGCGCAGCAGCGTGCGCTCCCGGGCCAGCCGCTCGGTCTCGGCCACCACCAGGTAGTGGCGCCTGCCGGTCCACGGCAGCCGGTTGCCCGCCGCGCTCACCGTCACCAGCCAGACCTCGCCGACCCGGCCCTCCAGGCGGTCGAAGACGTGGTAGCGCACGGGCTTGGCCGTGCGGCGCCCGGCCAGGATGGCGCGCACCCGGTCCAGGTCCTGCCGCGCCTTGTCCGCGGCAGCGTTCCAGGACCGCAGTTCCGCCTCGGCCTTGCGGTTGTCGGCACGCCGCTCCTCCACGGCCCCGGCGCCCGCCGTGATCCGCGCCGCCAGGGCGGCGCGGTCCGCGTCGAGGGCGCGGCGCTTGCGACGCAGCACCCGGTCGATGGCGGCGCCCGCCGCGACCAGGGCGACCAGGGTGACGACGCCGATCACGCCGCCCATCGCGACGCCCCCTCCGGCGCGTCCGCCGGGGCCGGATGCCCGTCGCGCGCCGCGTGGAGGGCGCGCACGGCCAGCCCGCTGCGGGCGGTGAACGCCGTGGCGACCAGGTCCCGCGCGTGGTCGCGGCTCGCCGTCCACACCTCGGCGACGTTGGTGAAGCGCCAGATGTCCTTGTGGAAGACGATGTTCCGGGAGCTCACCTGGCCAAGGCCGGCGGGGCAGGTGACGGCGTAGCGGAAGCGGCGCGGGTGGGCGCCGGGATGGCCGACCTCGTGGACCATCTCGACCTGCAGGGCGTCCAGCGCCTTGAGCGCGGCGACGGTGTCGCGGCGCGCGTCCTTCAGGCCCTGCAGCGCGGCCTTGGCCTTGGCGACGGCACGGTCGAGGTCGTCGGCGCGCAGCTCCAGGGTGCGGAGCTCGCGCTGCTGGCGGGCCAGCAGCTGGCGGCCGGAGGCCAGCCGCAGATGGGCCGCGGCCAGCCGCAGGCTGTCGAGGATTGTGGTCAGCACCAGCGCGCCCGCCAGGGCGGCGGCGACGAACCACACCAGCATGTCCATGGCGATGTCGGCGTCGATGTCCATTGTCGGTGCCTCCTGGGGTCCCGGTCTCCTGGGATGGCGGTCACGCCGCGAGGGTGGCGTGGCGACCCCGGGACAGGTCCGGGTCGATGGCCCCGGTGCGCCAGTCCTCGTTCGGCAGCACGCGGCGCGACTTGGGATGGGAAAGCTCGGCCGGGGAGGGGGCCTGCGTGGCGGTGACCTCGCTCCTGGGCACGATGGGAAGCATCCGGATGATCGCGGCGACCCGCTCCGGCATCGGCTTGCCGTCGCACGCCGCGTCGTCCCAGAGATCGAGCACATGGGCCCAGCCGTCGAGCAGCCACGACAGCCGGTCCAGCCCGCCCTTCAGGGCGCGGACCTTGACGTCCCACTGGATGAGGAACGGCACGATGTCCTCCACGCTGCGGTCGGCCGCGGCGATCAGGTCGCCGCCGGCGCGCAGGGTCACCTGGGCGGCGTCGGCCATCTTCTGGCTGACCGCGCCGAGGTCGGCGCAGGCGGCGGCGTCGCGGAAGGCGGCAAGCCGGCCCAGCAGCAGCCGCAGGTGCCCCTCGCCGCCGGCGTGGCCGAAGCCGATGGGTTGCACCACCGTGCCCAGGTCCTGGATCCTGGTGAAGCAGACCTGCGGCGTCTCGCCGATGCCGGCGGCCAGGCGGCGGAACGCCTCGCGCACCATCGCCTGCCCATCGGGCGACTGGACGCACGCCGGCGTCAGCGTCCGGCCCTGGACGTCGAGGCCGGTCAGCTCGATCAGGCGGACGATCAGGTGGTGCTTGGCCGCCGCCGCGGCGCGCGCGCCCTGCGCCGCTCCGTCCCGCCCCAGGGTGGCCAGCGCGGCCCCGCCCAGGCCGCTGCGGGCGACCCGCAGCGCGGCCTGGCGGAAGCGGTCGGGGGTGGCCGCACCGGCGAACGAGATCTCGGCGTGCAGCGCCCGGTCGTGCAGGCTGAGGCGGAACAGCTCCGGGATCACCGCCCAGGGCAGAACGTAGACGCACCGCCCGCCGGAGAAGCCATCGACCAGCACCTCCAGCCCGCCGTCGCGGCCCAGGCGGACGCGGGCGTGCTGCAGGTCGGGCGTGGTGAAGGGCACCGCCGTCCCACGCGTCTCGAAGGTGGACGGCGTGCCGTTGAGGAACGTGGCGTCGCTCAGGTCCAGCGAGTCCGGCATGGATGTCTCTCCGAAAGGCCAACACCACCAGAACTGGGCGCGGCGGCGGGCCGGTGCTGCCCCCAAATCGGCGTTACCCCGCACACCGCAAGGGGGTAGCCCGCGAGCCGAACTGGCGGGCGGGCGGGCGATGCCAACATGGAGGAGCGTCGCCGCGCTCTCCGACAGGACCCGCCATGGCCGAAGTTTCCGAGACCATCGACATCGCCGCCCTGTCCGACGACAAGGCCCACCAGGTCTACGCGCTGGTGGAGATGATGCCGGCGGCGGCGGTGCGCACCGCCTTCCTCGGCCGCCTGCGCGGGCAGCTGCGGCGCCTCCAGCCGCCACGGCGCAGCACGCCGCTGCGGCTGTTCTGCCAGCCCTTCGAGCCGCTGCTGTGCGACCGCGTCCCCAAGGCCTCGCCCCAGGGGTATGTGCCGCGCGCGGTGCTGCCACCGCTGTGGGCGCTGCTGGATCCGCACATCCGCGACCGCGCCGCGCTGGAGCGGGTGGAGGGGCTGGCGCTCGGCGCGCAGTTGCCGCCGGCCATGCAGGAGGCGCTCCACGCCGCCTTCGCGGCGTCCCTGGCGGCGCTGCGCGCCGCCGCCGCCGGGGACCGCACGCTGACGGCGCACGGCACCGCCATCCGGCCCGATTTCTGGCAGATGGTCAGCGACATCCAGGCGGTTTACCGCATGCGTGGCGCGCTGGACGCGGCGGTGTGGCGGATCGCCACGGCGCGGATGACCGGCAAAGGCGGCCCGCCGGGCCACGCCGAGGCGGCCTCCTGCGCGAAGGCGGTGGCGGCGCTGGCCCTGGAGGCCACGGACGGCGGCCGGCAGCGCCGCTGGCTGATGCTGTTCCTCCTCTGCCTCGTCCTCGACGACGAGGCCGCGCCCGACGTCGGCGGCATCATCGACGCGCTCGCCGCCGCCATCGATCCGTCCGACCGCGAGGCGGTGGACGAGATCTGCGTCACCGTCGCGGCGCGGGCCGGCGAGCGGGTCGACCGCCTGCTGCGCATCCCCGTGGACACCCCAGAGGATCTGCTGGCGGCCTCCGACAGCGTGCGCCAGACCTTGGACAGCCTGCGCGCCCTGCGCGGCGTGTCGGGGCGCCAGGGTCGCCACCTCGCCCACCGCGTCCGCGAGGCGCAGCGCCAGCTGCGCGACTTCCTCGATGACCGCTTCCTGGCCGCCGTCGCCGACACTGTGCGCGCGTTCGCCGACTCGCCCGGCACCGCGCTGCCGTGCGACGCCGAGGTCGAGGGGCTGTCGCGCACCGTGCAGGCGCTGGCGGGCGTGCAGGCCGCGGCCAAGGACATGCAGCTCGACGCCACCTACGACGCCCGGGTCGAGCAGGTTCACGCGCGGGTGCAGAGCCGCGTCACCCGGGCGCTCGCCCGCCATTGCGACGCCGCGGAGCCGGAAAAGCGCGTGGCGCTCGCCACCGCGGCCGGGGCGGTGCGGGCGCTGGAGCCGGTCTGCCCGCCCGACAGCCTGGTGGCCATGCTCGAGGCGTGCACCGGCCACGCCGGGGTGGCGCTGGAGGCGTCGCACGATCGGTTCCTGGTGGCCTTCGTACGCTACGTCGACACCGGCACGGCGACCGTCGCGTGACCCCAAAGCGACGGTTTTCACCATCCATCAAGTCCTTTCACTGTGCTGGCGTATCGTCCGGTTCGGCGATTTGACGGGTGTTGTTTTCCGCACCGCGGGGGCTGCCCCCGTTGCCGGGCTCACCCGGCCGGGCGCCGCCCGTTCCGCCATATGGAAAAAGCCGGACCGCCGATGGCGCGGGTGCCGGCCGGGGCCTAGCGTTGCGTGAGGCGCATATCAGAAATGCTCGCAACTGCGAGATGCGGGGACCTCCGGCAGCGCCCCGGGACGGCCCCGTGCTCGGTAGACCCGGGAGGAAGACCAGTCATGAAGACGTTTGGAACCTATCTGACGGCGGCGCTGCTGTGCGCCGGCGCCGCCGGCCTCGCGACGCCGGCCTTCGCCGCCGACGCCGCCCTGGAGGCGGCGGTCAAGAAGGCGGTGAGCGCGCAGGCCCAGCCCTGGCTGGCCGACGCCTCGGTCGTCTCGGCGGTGACCGCCCAGAACGCGGCCAACGCGGCGCTTGACCAGGCCAAGGTCGACGCCATGGACGCCGACTGGAAGGCCGGCGCCAAGGCGAAGGCCAACCCGCGCTACGATGAGATCGCCGCCAACGCCACCTCGACGCGGCTGAAGGAGATCCGCGAGGCCAGCAACGGCGCCATCGTGGAAATCCTGCTGATGGACGACCGCGGCCTGAACGTCGCCCAGACCGACGGCACGTCGGACTACTGGCAGGGCGACGAGCCCAAGTGGCAGAAGGTGTTCAGCGACGGCGCCACGGTCTACATGACGGACCCGGAGACGGACGAGGGCTCCAAGCTCACCCTGACGGAGGTCAGCGTCCCCGTGGTCGATCCGGCCAGCAAGAAGACGGTCGGCGTCGCCATGATCGTGCTCGACGTGGACAAGCTGGCGAAGTGACGCCGGCCGTGGCGGCGCGCACGCCGCGCCGCCACGCTCCACCCGCCGCCGGCCCCCCCCGGCTTGTCCGCCGCCACCGTTTCGCGCTACACCCGTGACGGTCCGACACCGCACCATCTCACCACACCGCGAAGGGGGGCGTCACCGTGGCGCGCAAGAGCTTCTACGCCGTCTACGTGCTGTTCAAGTCCGAGGACGAGGCCGCCGCCTGGGACGCCCGCCTGCCTGACCGCCCGCCGGCCGAGGGCGAAGGCGAGGGCGAGGGCGGGGCCGAGGGCGGGGCGGGGAGCGGCAACACCCCGTGGGAGTGCCATCCCGTCACCTCCATCCGCGACGATGTCGGCGGCTACTACGAGGGGGCGTTCCGCAAGATCACCGGCCGCGACGGCACCGCGATCGCCGCCATCGCCCGGGACGTCGCCGCGCGGTGCTACGAGCCGCGCAAGGACGGGTTCGTGTGGGCGGACCTGGCGCCGCTGGCCAAGGGCGACCCGGGCGCCTTCGGCACCTATGTCCCGCCCATCGGCGATGGCGGCGAGGGGGTCGGCCTGATCGGCGGGGGTGGCGCCAGCGCCGACCTGTAGCGGCGGCGTCGGGCCGCCGCAAAGCGCTCGCGCCGGTGGCGTGGTTTGGGTAAAAGAACCCCTGCCGTCGGCGGGCCCCCCCGCCGTCCCACCTGACGAGATGCTGCCACCGCCATGGTCCTGCCCGTCCCGCCCGACGCCCCGCCCCGGGCCACCGCCGCCCTCTACTACCACCCCGAAGGGTTCGACGCGTCGCGCGCGCAGGTGAAGGGGCGGCACTCGGCGGGTGCCGGGTTCCTGAAGGGGATGGTCCAGCACATCGGGGTGGAGCCGCTCTACTGCGTCACCAACGCGCGCGCCGCCTACGAGGATTTCCGGACGCGGGTCGCCGGGATCGCCGGCCGGCCGGTGGAGACCCGGTGGCTGGGTGGGGCCAACCTGCGCGGACTGGGCGAACCGGGCTGCCTGTTCAGCCCCGGACCCGGCCTTGCCGACGATGCGTGGAACCGCCGATTCGTGGACGACCGGCTGTACAGCCTGTGCGGCGTGACCCACACCGTCTCGTCGGACCGCGTCATGGACAGCCTCGGCGAGTACCTCACCGCGCCCGTCCAGGACTGGGACGCCCTGATCTGCACCTCCGCATGCGTGCGCAAGGCCTGCGTCGAGGTGATCGAGGGCTACGCCGACTACCTCGCGGATCGCATCGGCGCCCGGCCCACGGTGCGTCCCCAGTTGCCGATCATCCCGCTCGGCGTCGACAGCGCCGCGTTCGCCCGGGGCGCCGCCGAGGACGCCGCCGGCGCGGCGCTGCGCGCCCGCCTCGGCATGGCCGACGGCGACGTCGCGGGGCTGTTCTTCGGCCGCCTGTCGTTCCACGCCAAGGCCCACCCCGTGCCGATGTTCCAGGCCTTCGCGCGCGCCCAGGAGCGGCTGGGCGGCAGCCGGCGGCTGCATCTGATGCTGGCCGGCCAGTGGCCCAACGACGGCACCGAGCGCGAGACGCGAGACGCCATCGCGCGGTTCTGTCCGTCCGTGGCGGTGCACGTGGTGGACGGCGCGGACCCGGCCCTGGCGCGCGCCTCCTGGTTCGCCGCCGACCTGTTCGTGTCGCTGTCCGACAACATACAGGAGAGCTTCGGCCTGACCCCGGTGGAGGCGATGGCCGCCGGCCTGCCCTGCGTGGTGAGCGACTGGGACGGGTACCGCGAGACGGTGGTCGACGGCGAGACCGGCTTCACCATCCCGACCCTGCTGCCCCCGCCCCAGGGCGGGTTCGAGCTCGCCGAACGCTACGCGCTGGGCATCGACAGCTACGACCGCTTCATCGGCGCCGCCTGTCTTTCCACCGCCGTCGACATCGACGCCTGCGCGACCGCCCTGGTCCGCCTCGCCGAAGACCCCGACCTGCGCCACCGCATGGGCGAGGCGGGACGCTGCCGGGCCCGCGACGTCTTCGACTGGAAGCACGTGATCGCCGCCTACCAGGAGCTCTGGGGCGACCTCGCCCGGCGCCGCGCCGCCGCCGCCATCTCGGCGCCGCGCCGCGACGGCGAGCCGGGCAACCCGCGCCGCGCTGATCCCTTCACCATGTTCCGACACCACCCCACGCGCGCGCTTGCGGAAAGCGACACGGTGCGCCTGGTCGATCACGACCCACAGGCGCTCGACCGGGTGCTGGCGGGCACCCTCAACACCTTCGCCGCGCAGACCCTGCTGCACCAGGACGCCATCCGCCGTCTGCTGGCCGAGCTCGCCAAGGGGCCGCGCCGGCTGGACGGGCTGATGGCGCCGCAGCCGCCGGCGCACCGCCGCGCCACCATGCGCACCATCGTCTGGCTGAAGAAATATGGGATCGTCGATGTCTGACGCGCCTGTGGCGGACGCCGCCGCCGCCACACCGCCGGCCCCCGCCTGGGAGCTCCAGCAGGAAGCCGAACGGCTCGCCCGCGCGGGCAAGCGCGACGCGGCGGTGCGCGTGCTGGAGCGCGCGGCGGCGCTGCACCCCCGCGATCCCGAGCCCCTGCGTCGCCTCGCCCAGATGGACCTGACAGGCGGCCAGCCGGCGCAGGCGCGGTCCCGTCTGCAACCGCTGCTGACGTCGGGCCGGCGGCTGCCGGGGCGGGTCTACGCGCTCGGCGTGCGCATCGGCCTGGCCCTCAAGGACCGTGGCTGGACGACGGCGTGCCTGACGTCCGGCCTGCGCCATGCCCCCGGCCATGGCGAGCTGCACCTGATGGCGGGGACGGGCCGGATGGAGGAGAAGCGCCCGGCCCAGGCGCTTCCCCATCTCGTGGCGGCGGTCAACCTGATGCCCCGGCACGCCCCGGCGGGGTTGGCGCTCGGGCGCTGCCTGGAGGCGCTGGGCGACCACGCCCGCGCCGAACGCGTCCTCGCCGCCGCCCTGGAGGTGGACCCCGGCAACGCGCAGCTCCTGATCAACCACGCCAACGCGCTGCAGCGGCTGGAGCGCTTCGACGAGAGCCTCGCCGCCTACCGCCGCTACGCCGCGACCGCCGGAACGCCGGGGTTCCTCCTGGCCAATGTCGGCGCGCTGCTGCGGCGCATGGGCGCGACCGGCGAGGCGCTGGCCGTCTACCGGACCGCCCTGGCCCTCGAGCCGGCCGCCTCGGGGACCCTCTACAACTGTTCCAACCTGCTGAAGGAGATGGGCGAGCCCCGTGCCGGGGTGGCGATGCTGCGGCGCGCCCTGGTGCTGGAGCCGGACAACGCGCAGTACCACTGGAACCTGTCGCTGGCGCTGCTGGCCCTGGGCGACCTTGGCGAGGGCTTCGCGGAGTACGAGTGGCGGTGGCGCTACGACGGGTTCCCGTCGCGCCGGCGCAGCTTCGACAAGCCGATGTGGGATGGCCGGTCCTTCGCCGGGCGGACGCTGCTGCTGCACACCGAGCAGGGCATGGGCGACGTCCTGCAGTTCCTGCGCTACCTCCCCGAGATCAAGGCGCGGGGCGGCCGGGTCGTGCTGGAGTGCCACGAGCCGCTGATGTCCCTGCTGGCGGAGCTGCCGGAGGTCGACGCGATGATCCCCCGCTTCGCCCCGCCGCCGCCGTTCGACGTCCACCTGCCGCTGCTGTCGGCGCCGCTGGTCCTCGGCCACACCACCATGGACCAGGTGCCGCGCCGCACCCCTTACCTCACCGTGCCCCGCGCGGCCCCGGCGTTCGCCATCCCCGAGGCCCGCGCCGACCGGGTCAAGGTCGGCCTGGTGTGGGGCGGCAACCCCGACTTCTCCAACGACCGCGCCCGCTCGGCGCGGCTCGACGCGTTCCTGCCGCTGCTCGACATCCCGGGGGTGCAGGTGTTCAGCCTGCAGAAAGGCGCGCGCGAGGCCGACCTCGCCGGCGCCCCCGCGGCGATCGTCCGGCTGTCCGAACGCATCGGCGACTTCTGCGACACGGCCTCGGCGATGACCCAGCTCGACCTGGTGATCTCCACCTGCACCTCCACCGCCCATCTCGCCGGGGCCATGGGGCGGCCGCTGTGGGTGGCGCTCCACCACGCCCCGGACTGGCGATGGATGGGCGGGCGCGAGGACAGCCCCTGGTACCCGACGGCGCGCGTGTTCCGGCAAGGCCGCGCCGGCGACTGGGCCGGCGTGGTCGGCCGCATGGCCGAGGCGCTGCGGGAGATGGTGGCGGCACGCCGCCGCTGACGCCGCCGCGCCGGCCCCCGGGCCGCGTGACCTCATTCGAACCCTCGGCGCTTCAGAAAGGACACACGGTATGGCTCGGGTGCTGCTCGCGTGGGAATTGGGCGACGGATTCGGCCACGTCACCCGGCTGGCGCCCATAGCCCGGCGGCTGCGCGCGGCCGGGCACGACTGCGTGTTCGCCATGCGCAGCCTCGACAACGCCCACACCATCCTGGCGCCCGAGGGTTTCCCGGTGCTGCAGGCGCCCTACGCGGTGCCGCGGCCGCTGCCCGGGGGCAAGGAAAAGGGCATGCAGAGCTTCGGCGACATCCTCGCCGCCGTGGGCTTCGCCGATCCGCCCCGCCTGGCGGCCCTCGTCGCGGCGTGGGATTGCCTGATGGACCTGGTCCGGCCGGACCTGGTCGTCACCGACTACGCCCCCGCCCTCTGCCTCGCCACCTATGGCGGACTGCCCACCGTGAACATCGGCGACGGCTTCGTGCTGCCGCCGGGCCACCTCGACCACATGCCGTCCTTCCATGGCAAGCCGCCCTGCGTGCCGGAGGAGCGGATCGTCGCCGCGGTGCAGGATCTGCAACGCCGGCGGCGGCGGCCGGTGCCGCCCAACCTGCCGGCCGCGCTGGCGGGCACCGACCAGTTCGTGATCACCCTGCCGGAGCTGGACTTCTACGCGCGCAAGCGGCTGGAGCCGGCGATCGGCCCCTTGCAGCCGCTGCCGGCGCCGCTGCACGAGGAGCCGGAGGAGGAGTATTTCGCCTATCTCTCGCTCGGCTACACGCACACCCGCAAGGTGCTGGACGGGCTGGCGGCCAGCAAGCGGCGCGGCCGGATCTATCTGCGCGACGCCACGCCGGGCCAGATCCAGGAGTACCGGGACAAGGGGCTGGCGATCCACGAGACGCCCCAGGACATGCGCACGGCGGTCGGGCGCGCCGCCGTCGTGGTCCATCACGGCGGCATCGGCACGGTCGAGACGGTGCTGGGCCTGGGCCGGCCCCAGCTCATCGTCCCGCGCCACCAGGAGCAGCGCGGCAACGCCGCCGCCCTGGGCACCATCGGCGTCGCCGTGGCCATGCGTTCGGCCGGGGTGTTCGAGCCACCCCACGTGGTGCAGGCGCTCGAGCACCTGCTGACCACACCCAAGTACCGGGAGCGCGCCGCGGCCAAGGCGCGGGACCTGGCCGAGGCGGGCCCGTCGGACGCGCTCGACCGCATTCTCGCGCGGTGCCGGGAACGGCTCGGCGCGGCCTGACCGGCGCTACAGGGCGGGAACCGCGCTGCCGGCACGCAGGCGCTCGAAGGCGAGCGCGATGTCGTCGCTCATGCCGACGATGCGGTCGGCGTCGGCCGCGGAGATGGCGCGCAGCAGGTCCAGGATCTCGTCCTCCATGCGGGGGAAGAGGCGGGCGATGCCGACCACCGTCTCGGCGTCGCCGGCCCCGTCCGGCCCGTCCGCCGGCCGGACCTCCTCCAGGATGATCTGGAACGGCCGGTCGGCCAGCGCGAGACTTGCCAGGACCTTGAGCCAGCCCGCCGACGCCGGGCAGAAGAAGCTGGGGAAGACCAGCCGGCCGTCGGCCTCGCCGCGGCGCGGCGCTTCGTCGACCGGCACCACGGCGTTGGGGTCGAGCCCCGCCCCGGCGCGCGCCTCGTCGAGGAACTCCATGGGCGCCTGGATGATCCAGCGCGCCTCGATCCCCTGATGGTGCATGAGGGTTCCGTCCCTTTCAGCGGCGGCGCCGACCGCGCGGCGCGCCCGGTGCCGCCGCGCCGCCGGTGGTGCGGCGGGCCCGCCCGATCGCCACATGGTCCCACTGTTCAGACGAGGTGCGGCGCGCGCAACGGCCAAAAAGGGGCGCCACCATCGCGCCCTCGGGTGGGGTCATGGCGTGTCCGCCTCCGCCGCGCTTCTCAGCGCGGCCGCCAGGCGCGGCAGGGTTCCCTCCATCGAGTAGTCATGCTCCACCCTGGCCCGCCCGGCCAGGCCCATGGCGCGTCGCAGCGCGGCATCCCGGCCCAGGCGCGCCACCGCCTCGTACCATTCGTCCGGCCCGTCGGCGAGAAAGCCGTTCACGCCGGGGTCGACGATCTCCCGGTTCACGCCGACCGGCGAGGCGACGACCGGCTTGGCACAGGCCATGTACTGGATCAGCTTGTAGCCGCACTTGCCACGTTCCCAGTGGGTGTTGCTCAAGGGCATGATCCCGATGTCGAAATTCTGTATCTGATCGACCTCGGTGTCCTCGTGCCAGTCGAGGCGCGCCGCCGGCAGGCTGGCGACCGCGTTGTCGTTGGCGCCCACCAGCACCAGCCGGGCCAGACCCTCGGCGCACAGCCGGCGCAGCGGCCCCTGGACGAGCTCGAGATAGCGCGCGGTCACCGGCGAGCCGATCCAGCCGACGGTCAGCGGCGCGCCCTCGCGCGGCGCCACCGGGTTGCCGTAGCGGTTGAGGCTGACGACCGTCGGGAACACCTCGACCCGCCGCGCCCCCGCCGCCAACGCCCGCGCCGCCAGATAGGCGTTGCCCACCGTGACCAGGGCGGCGCCCTGCATGACCCGGTCCAGCTTGTCACCGAGAAGGGCGCGCACCGACGCCCGGGAATGGCTGTCGTAGACGTGGAACCAGGCGTCGTCGTAATCGATGACGTAGGGTGGCGCCCAGGCGAGCAACGCCCGCTCCAGACCGTAGGGGAGCCAGGGCAGCAGTTCCTTCTCGATCCACAGCAGGTCGTAGCGGCGTGCGGTGAGCATCCGCAGCACCCGGGTGACATAGGAGCGCGCCGCCATCTCGAGGGGGCGCTGCCCGCAGTCGTAGAGGGTCGAGAGATAGGCGTCCGGCAACAGCGGCGACACGTCGACGGCGATCCCGCGCGCCGCCAACTCCGGCAGGAACTGGTAGTACCGCAGCCGGCTGGAGGAGCCGAGCCGGGCGTAGCGGGAGAGCAGGAGAACGCGCATGCGCTGATCGGATCCGACGGTTGAGGGCCGGCAAGGTGCCCGGCTTCGGCTCACACTGAAACGCTAGCAAGGCCGCCCGACCTGCGCAACAACCGCCCCGAACCCGCGCCCGGGGTGCGGACGCCCGGCGCCCGGTCAGCCATAGACGAAGAACGCCGTCGTGACGTCGGCCTCGTTCAGCCCCACCAGTTCCACCGTGTACCCGCCGGTGACGGTGATCACCGCACCCTGGGCGCCGGTGGACAGGGTGAAGGAGGCGTAGAGGTTCAGGTGAATGCGGTCGCCCTCGGCCAGCCGGAAGTCGTCGATGGTGTCGTGGCCGGCCTGGTCGCGCAGGTCGAACACATCGGCCCCCAGACCGCCGCCCAGCGTGTCGTCGCCATCGCCGCCAAACAGGGTGTCGTTGCCCTGCCCGCCGTACACGGTGTCGTTGCCGGCGCCGCCATACACCTTGTCGGCGTCCTGTCCGCCATGCAGCCAGTCGCCGTCGGCGTCGCCGGACAGGGTGTCCGCCTGGCGCTGCCCGTACAGAACGTCGGCCCCGTCGCCGCCGAACAGTTGGTCTTCGTCCTGGCCGCCGAACAGCGTGTCGTTGCCCGCGTCCCCGTTGAGGAGGTCGCCGGCCCAGTTGCCGTACAGCGCGTCGTCGCCGTCGCCCCCGGACAGGGTGTCGTGGTCGGCGCTGCCCCACAGGGTGTCGGCGCCGCTGTCACCGAACAGCCGGTCGGCGCCGTCGCCGCCGTCGATCACGTCGTCGCCGTCGCCGCCGTGCAGGCTGTCGGCGCCGGCCTGGCCATAGAAGATGTCGTGATCGGCGCCGCCGAATCCGGTGTCGTCACCGTCGCCACCGATCACGATGTCGCGTCCGGCGTCGCCGCTGATGACGTCGTCGCCGGCACCGGCGCGCAGCGTGTCGTGTCCGAAGTTGCCGATCAGCAGGTCGTTGCCGTCGTCGCCCTCGATGAGGTCGTCACCGGTGCCGCCATCGATCGAGTCGTTGCCGGCCTCGCCGACCAGGCGGTCGTTGCCGTCGTCGCCGCGGACGCTGTCCGCACCGGCGCCGCCGCTGACCACGTCGACCCCGGTGCCGGCGTCGATGAGGTCGTCGCCGTCGCCGCCGATCAGGGTGTCCTGGGCCCCGAGGCCGCGGATGGTGTCGTTGCCCGCCGTGCCGGTCAGGCTGTCACTGTCCTCGGTTCCGACCAGGTTTGCCATGATGATCCGCCTTCTTCTCCGCCGGCCGTGCACCCGATCGGAAGGATAGTGCAACCGGATCAAGCTGTCGTCGGGGAACTTTCATGCGCGGCGGGAACGGCGGACGGCACTTGGGTGACAGGCCCGGGGTCACCGGGCGTCGAGCGCCGCCGCGATCTCCGCCAGGCGCCGCTCGATGCGGTCCCGCTGGTCCAGCAGCCGGTCGCGCTCGGCCTCCAGGGCCGGCCGCGACGCCGCGGCCGGCGTTGCCGGCGTTGCCGCGGCGCGGCGGCTCTTCTTGAAGGCCACCAGCTCGGACCGTTTCATGTCGGGGCGGATGATGCCCGTCGCCAGGGCCTCGGCCCGCGCGGCGTCGTCCAGCGTGCCGATCTCGTAGACCAGCGAGTAGGAGGTCGGCGCCACCTCGCGCGGCACCACGCCGCTCTCGATGGTCCGCGCCGCGGCCATCAGCTTGTGGGCCACGCCGCGGCCGAAGGGCAGGCGCTCCTCGATCATGGCGATGAACCGACCGTGGGGCAGCTTGCGCTTGGCCTGCTCGAGGTACTGCCCGATCAGGACGAAGCGCTCATGGCTTTCCGACCACAGGCGGCCGATCTCGGCGGCGAAGTCGTCGGCGTCGGACAGGTCGACCAGCCCGGTGCCGATGACATCGAAGCGGGTGTCGCGGGACGCCCGCCCCCGGGTCGCCGGGACCAGCTTCATCATGCGGCCTCCGCCGCCGCCAGCCCGAGGCGGCTGGCGACGAAACGCCACAGCGCGGCGACGTCGGGGCCCGAACGGCTGTCGGGCAGTTCCAGCACGCCCAGGCCGTGGGCGGCGGACCGGAAGAACTCCGTCAGGTCGGGAATGTCCACCGGGCACACCTCGGCCACCCCGGCCAGCCGGCGCCGGGCGTCGCGCACCTCCAGCACCCGCGGCTTGATCTGGTTCAGCACGAAGGCCGCCGGGCGGCCGAAGCCGCGGGCGAAGCGCATGGCCCGCTCGGTGGAGGTCACGTCGTCGATGGTCGCCTTGGCCGGCACCAGGATCAGGTCCGCGGCGAACAACAGCGACTTCATCGCCTGGGGATAGACCTCCACCGCCGTCGGCGTGTCGACGATCAGCAGATCGACGCCGGCGATCGGCTCGGGCGGGCCGTTCACCTCGCCGATCGGAACGGTGAAGTGCTGGATGGCGGGCCGCGCGGCGTCGCGGCGGTCCCACCATTCCGACAGGCTCTTTTGCGGATCGGTGTCGAGGGTGGCGACCGCCACCCCGTCCAGGGCCGCCGCCACGGCCAGGTTCCGGGCCAGCGTGCTCTTCCCCGATCCGCCCTTGGGGCTGTAGATCAGCAGCGTCTTCATCGGGCCTGCCCTGAATGTCTCACCGGTGAGACAGGCCGGCACAGGCCGGCCCCGGTGTTGCCCGGCCAACCTAAACGAGGCCGGCGGCGCAAGTCCACCGCAGCGCGGCGCGGCCGCCGGCCGGTCCGGCCGCTCTGCCGCAACGCGCGGCTTGACGAGGGGGCCGCCGGTCCGGCAACACTCCGCCGGCCCGCCACAGGCCCCGCCACCCGAGACCGAGGTCACCCGCCATGGACATCCAACGCCTCGCCATTCCGGAGATCGTGATCCTCAAGCCGGCCAAGTATGGCGACGCCCGCGGCTTCTTCTCCGAAACCTACAACCGGCAGAGGCTGGCCGAGGCGGGCATCGACCTGGACTTCGTCCAGGACAACCACGCCTTCTCGGCCGAGCGCGGCACCGTGCGCGGGCTGCACTACCAGCTCGCCCCCGCGGCCCAGGACAAGCTGGTGCGGGTGGTGCGGGGCGCCATCCTCGACGTCGCCGTCGACATCCGCGCCGGCTCCCCCACCTTCGGGCAGCACGTGGCGGCGGAGATCAGCGCCGGCGCGTGGAACCAGATCCTGGTGCCGGTCGGCTTCGCCCACGGCTACTGCACCCTCACCCCCGACACCGAGATCATCTACAAGGTGACCGACTACTACGCGCCCGCGTGCGACCGCGGCATCCTGTGGAACGACCCGGCGCTCGCCATCGCCTGGCCGGTGACCGCCGACGACGCCGTGCTGTCGGACAAGGACCGGCGCCAGCCGACCCTGGCCGAAGCCGGCCCCGCCTTCCCCTACGAAGGCGCCCGCGCGTGACCACGCCGCGTCCGACCGCCATCATTTCCGCCGACGCGCCGCCGCCGCGCTTCCTGGCGAGCGCCGCCGCGCCGTTCCGCCTGCTGGGCCGCCACGCGTTTCCCGTCGCCCAGATGACCCGGCGCGAGGTCGCGGCGCGCTACCGCGGCTCGGTCGCCGGCGTCCTCTGGTCGTTCGTCCAGCCGCTGCTGATGCTGGGCATCTACACCTTCCTGTTCGGCTTCCTGTTCCGCCCCCGGGTGCCGGTGGCGGCGCCGGCCGACACCGTCGATTTCGCCCAGAACCTGTTCGTCGGCATCCTGCTGCACGCGATGCTCGCCGAATGCGTGGCGCGCGCGCCGTCGATGATCCTGGGCAACCCCAACTACGTGAAGAAGTTCGTCTTCCCGCTGGAGATCCTGGCGTGGCCGGTGACCTTCTCGGCGCTGGTCCAGCTCGCCTTCGGGCTGCTGGTCCTGGTGGCGTGGCACCTGGCGTCGTTCCAGCCCCTGCCGGCGACGGCGCTGCTGCTGCCGCTGGTGGTCGCCCCGCTGGTCCTGCTGGCGGCCGGCCTGGTGTGGTTCCTGTCCGCGCTGGGGGTGTTCGTGCGCGACATCGGCCAGGTCACCGGGCTGATCATGACGGTCTTGATGTTCACCGCCCCCATCCTCTTCCCCATGGACATCCTGCCCGAGGCGGTGCGCCCGTGGATGTGGCTCAACCCCCTGACCCTGCCGGTGGTCGAGGCGCGCAAGGTGCTTCTGGAAGGCACCGCCCCCGACTGGGGCGCGCTCGGCCTCTACGCGCTCGGCGCCTACGCCGCCGCCTGGCTCGGCCACTACGTGTTCGCCCGGCTGAAGCGGGCTTTCGCCGATGTCATCTGAAATCGCCATCCGCGCGCGCGGCCTGTCCAAGCGCCACCAGCTCTACGCCCAGCCGCTCGACCGCCTGCGCCAGCGCTTCGCCGCGCCGGGCGTGCGCCACTTCAAGGAGGTGGTGGCCCTGGACGGGATCGACTTCGACGTCCACCGCGGCGAGACCGTCGGCATCGTCGGCCGCAACGGCTCGGGCAAATCGACGCTGCTGCAGGTGCTGAGCGGCACCCTGCGCCCGACCTCGGGCACGGCGGAGATCCACGGCCGCGTCTCGGCCCTGCTGGAGCTGGGCGCCGGCTTCAACGGCGACTTCACCGGCCGCGAGAACGTCTACATGAACGCGGCGATCATCGGCCTCAGCCGCGAGGAGATCGACGCCCGGATCGAGCGGATCATCGCCTTCGCCGATGTCGGCGACTTCATCGACCAGCCCGTGCGCGTGTACTCCAGCGGCATGTACATCCGCCTGGCCTTCGCCCTTGCGATCAGCGTCGACCCCGACATCCTGATCGTCGACGAGGCGCTGGCGGTCGGCGACGAAGCCTTCCAGGCCAAGTGCTTCGCCCGCATCAAGGAGTTCCAGAAGCAGGGCGGGACGCTTCTGTTCGTCAGCCACGACGCCGGGGCGGTGCTGCAGTTCTGCAACCGCGCCATGCTGCTGGACGGCGGCAAGCTGATCCTGTCGGGCAGGCCGAAGGCGGTGGTCACCCAGTACCAGCGCCTGGTATACGCTCCGATGGAGCAGCGCGAGGCGCTGCTCCAGGAGATCGCCGAGTTCCAGGCGATGGACGAAGCCTCGGCCGAGCGTACGGCGGCGGCCGAGCGCCTGGCCGCCGTAGCCGCCGATGCCGCCGTAGCCGCCGATGCCGGCCGGCCGCCGGTTGAACGCCCCCCGGCCCAGACCGGCGGTTCGCCGCTCTACGATCCCAACCTGGTGTCGAAGGGGCGCATGGAGTACCCGCCCAACGGCGCGCGCATCCTCGACCCGCGGATCGAGACGCCCGACGGCGAGCGGGTCAACGTGCTGCGCCGCGGCCAGGAGTACATCTTCCGCTACGCCGTCTCCTTCGACCGCGACGCCCACCAGGTGCTGTGGCTCATGGTGTTCCGCACCCTGCAAGGCTATGCGCTGGGCGGGCTCGGGTCGCACCCCATGTCGCGGTACGTGGACTCGGTGCCGGAGGGCACCGTTGCGGAGGTTTCGTTCCGCTTCACCTGCCGCCTGTTCGGCGGCACCTACCTCACCAACTGCGGGGTGACCGGCAGCCACTTCGGCGAGCGCCGCTACCTGCACCGGATCATCGACGCCGCCATGTTCCGGGTCGAGGTGGAGCCCGACATGCCGTCCGGCGGCCACGTCGACTTCGGGCTGGAGCCCACCGTCACGTTGCGCGCCGGGGCCCCGGCGGCGACGGGCTGAGGCGGCGCCTCAGCCCGTGCGCTGGGTGGCTTCAAGCATGCGCCGGCGCTCCTGGAACCACACGTCGGCGTAGCCGCAATCCCGGTACTCCTCGAAGTACGGGCCGCCGATGGTGTAGTGGAGGTTCGACACCTCCCCGACCGCCGCCGGCGGGTCGTAGTCGACGAGGTGGTTCCAGCGGTGCGGGATCTCGCCGATCAGCGCGTCGTCGCCCAGCCACTTGAACTGGTGCAGGTCCGTGCCGGTCGCGGTGTTGACGTATTCCGGCGTCAGCGCGGAGCAGCGGGCGCAGTTGAACATCATGACGCTCGACCAGTTCTTCTTCTCGTAACGGGTCTGCGGTGCGCCGAGGAACTTGGTGGTCTCCTGCGGCACGTGGTCGTGCTTGACCACCTGGACCGCGTAGCGGTCGTCGCGCAGATCCCACAGCCGGGCGATGTCGTCCAGCATCAGCATGTCGCAGTCGAAGAACAGCGCCCACCCCTCGTATCCCGAAAGGTACGGAACCAGGAACCGGGAGAACGAGAAATCGGTGGATTGCAGCGGGTGCCGCTCCCGCCACATCAGCGCGCCGAGCTGGCTCAGCATCAGCGGGGCCACCGTCACCGGGCGCGACGCCCGGACCAGGATGGAATGGGAGAACACGTTGTAGGCGGCCGCTTCCCGCGGGTCGTAGCCGATGAAGGTGCGGATCATGAAGGACGGTCCTCGTGCGGCAGGTTCCCGGTGCGCCGCCGGCCCGACGGCGCCGGCACGATAAACCAGGCCACCCGCGGCGGATAGGGGCAACGGCGTCGCGGCAGATGGGGTTTGACCGCGCCGGACCCGGCCGCTAGCCTCCGCGCCCGCACAACGCGACGGGTGTGGCGGAGAATGGTGGAAGACAACCGGGACGGGGGGCGGCCGGCGCCGCGGGAGGGCGGCACCACGCTCTTCGCGAAGGCGGTCGCGGCCCAGCGCCGCGGCGCCCACGACGAGGCGCAGGCAGCGGCCCGCCGTCTCCTGATCGAGCGGCCCGACGCCGCCGCGGTGTGGACCCTGCTGGGGGCGGTCGCCGACGCGGTCGCCGCCCCGGGGCGGGCGGCGACCGCCTTCGCCCGTGCGGCCGTGCTCGAGGGGAGCCCGCGCGCTGCCTTCAACGCCGCCGCGGCGCTGGTGAAGGCGCGGCGCTGGGGCGAGGCACGGACCGCCTACGCCGCCCTCCGGCACCGCTTCCCCGGGGATGCCCGGGGGGCCCGGGGATGGGCGGTGCTGCAACGGGCGGTCGAGCACGAGATCGCCGGCCGGCTCCTGCCCGAGGCCCGTGCCGCGATCGCCGCCGGCACGCCGCCGGCCGCCGAGACGGCGCTGCGCCAGGCGCTCTCGCTGGACCCGCTGTGCGCCGATGCGCTGCTGGAGCTGTCCGGGCTGTGGGCGCAGCAGGGGCAAGGCGAGGCCGCGGCCGCCGCGCTGCGCCGGGCCATCGTCGCGGCGCCGGACGCGGCGGGCGCCTACACCCGGCGGGCCTCGCTCGCCCTGCTGGCCGGCGACACCGCGGCGGCGGATCACGCCTCGCGCCGCGGCCTGGCGATCGCCGCGACGGGACTGAAGGCCCTGATCAGCCGCGGTGAGATCCTGCTGGAACTGGAGCGCCTGGACGAGGCCGAGGCCGCCTTCGACGCGGCCGTCCTGCGCGCCGCCGCCGCCGACGCCGCCGACGAGGACCGCACGGTGCGCGCGATGGCCGACTACGCCCTGGCCTATGTGCGGCTTCTGCGCGGCGATCTCGGCCGCGGCTTCGACGGCTACATGGCGCGCTGGACCGCCTACGATCGGGAGCGTGCATTCCCGGTGCCGCTGTGGGACGCCCGGTCGCGGCCGGACGGGCGTCTCTACCTGTGGCAGCCCAGCGGGGTCGGCGACCAGGTGCTGTTCGCCAGCCTGATGGACGATGTCCGGGCCGCCGGGATCGACGCGGTCGTGGAATGCGATCCGCGCTGGCGAGCGACCTGGCAGCGCTCCTTTCCCTGGGCCACCATCGTCGACCGCCCGGTCAGCGCGGAGCCGCCGCCGGCCGCCGGCGCGACCGCCGCCCACCACCCGATGGCCGCCCTCGGCCGCCGCTTCCGGCGGTCCCTGGAGGCGTTTCCCCGGCACCGCCGCGCCTACCTCGTGGCCGATCCCGGGCGCGTGGCGGCGCTGCGGGCGCGCTACCGCGCGGCCGGCGACGGGCCGGTGATCGGCATCGCCTGGCGCAGCCGCGTGCGCGGGCTGGGCGACCGCAAGACCGTGCCGTTGAGCGACTGGGCGCCGATCCTCACGGCCGGCGCCGGCCGCGGCCGGCATCCGGTCTTCGTCAACCTGCAATACGGCGACTGCGGCGAGGAACTGCGGGCGGTGCGGGAGCGGTTCGGGGTGCCGGTGCTCCATGACGACACCATCGACCAGCTGGCCGATCTCGACGCCTTCGCCGCCCAGGTCGCGGCGATGGACCAGATCGTCACCGTCTCCAACACCACCGCCCACGTCGCCGGCGCGCTGGGCGTCCCCACCCGCGTGCTGCTGCCCTGCGGCCGCGCCACCCTGTGGCATTGGTTCGCCGGCCGCACCGACAGCCCCTGGTACCCGTGCTTGCGCCTCTTCCGGCAACCCCCCGGCGACGGCTGGGACGCCGTCATCGCCGCGGTGGCCGACGCGCTGCGCGGCGACCTCGCGGAGCGCCCTCCGGACGGCGCTCATTAACGGACCGCTAGACAATCCTCTCTAAACTTCCCTAAACCAGACATGCCGAAGTCCGCGCAGCCGGGGGCCAGCCCATTGTCCACCAACAGCCGCACCGCCTCCCTCTCGAAACGACTCGCCAGCGCACCCGCCGAGTGGCACCGCGATGCCCTGGCCGAGTTCGAGGGGGCCTCCGTGCTGGTGACCGGCGGCACCGGGTCGTTCGGCCGGCGCTTCGTCGAGACCATCCTGGCGCAGTCCAACCCGCGCCGCGTCGTCGTGTTCTCCCGCGACGAGTTCAAGCAGTACGAGATGCAGCAGCACCTCGGCGTCGACTGGGACGGCCGGCTTCGCTTCTTCATCGGTGACGTGCGCGACCGCGAGCGCCTGGAGCTGGCGATGCGCGAGGTCGACGTGTGCATCCACGCCGCCGCGCTGAAACACGTCCCGGCCGCCGAATACAACCCGATGGAGTGCATCAACACCAACGTCTACGGCGCCGAGAACGTGGTGCGCGCGGCGTTGAGCGCCGGCGTCAAGAAGGTGGTGGCGCTGTCCACCGACAAGGCGGCGAACCCGATCAACCTCTACGGCGCGTCGAAGCTGGCGTCGGACAAGATCTTCATCGCCGCCAACAACCTGTCCGGCTCGCTCGGCACGCGGTTCTCGGTGGTGCGCTACGGCAACGTGGTGGGCTCGCGCGGGTCGGTGGTGCCCCTGTTCCGCAAGCTGGTCGCCGAGGGGGCGGCCAGCCTGCCGATCACCGACGAGCGGATGAGCCGGTTCTGGATCACCCTGCAGCACGGGGTGGAGTTCGTGCTGTCCTGCTTCGCCCTGATGCAGGGCGGCGAGATCTTCGTGCCGAAGATCCCGTCGATGCGCATCGTCGACATGGCGCGGGCCCTGGCGCCCCACCTGCCGCACGCGGTGGTCGGCGTGCGTCCCGGAGAGAAGCTGCACGAGGTGATGATCACCGAGGACGACAGCCGCCAGACCTTCGAACTGGCGGACCGCTTCGTGATCGAGCCGAGCTTCGCCTTCTGGAGCCACGAATCCTACCACCGGCTTGGCGCCAAGGCGGTGCCCGCCGGCTTCCGCTACGCCTCCGACACCAACGGCGACTGGCTCGACGCCGAGCGCCTGGCCACGCTGCTCGCCGAATCGCCGTGACCGCCGGCCCGCCGTTCCTCCCCTACGGCCGCCAGAGCCTGGACGAGGACGACATCGCCGCCGTGGTGGCCGTGCTGCGCAGCGACTTCCTGACGCAGGGACCGGCCGTCGAGGCCTTCGAGCGCGCGCTGGCGGACCGGGTCGGCGCCAGCCACGCCGTCGCCTGCGCCAACGGGACGGCCGCCCTGCACCTCGCCTTCGCGGCGCTCGGCCTCGGCCCGGGCGACGCCGTGGTGGTGCCCGCCATCACCTTCCTGGCCACCGCCAACGCCGCGCGGCTGTGCGGCGCCGAGGTGGCGTTCGCCGACGTCGACCCGGACAGCGCCCTGATGGGCGCCGACCACGCGGCCGCCGCCATCGGCCGCGCCGAGGCGGCCGGCCTGCGGGTGCGCGCCGTCGCCCCGGTCCATTTCGCGGGGCAGATCGGCGCGCTGTCGGACCTGCGCGCCCTGGCCGCCGGCCGCGGCCTGGCGGTGGTCGAGGACGCCTGCCACGCCATCGGCACGGACTGGACCGACGCGGCCGGCCGCAGCGCCGCCGTCGGGGCCGACGCCGCGGGCGTTCTCACCGTCTTCTCGTTCCACCCCGTCAAGACCATCGCGGCGGGGGAGGGCGGGGCGGTGACCACCGGCGACCCCGGTCTGGCGGCACGGCTGCGCCGCCTGCGCAACCACGGGATCGAGCGCGATCCCGGCCGGCTGACCGACCCGGCGTTGGCCCGCGCCGCCGACGGAACCGCCAACCCCTGGGTCTACGAGATGGCCGAGCCGGGGTTCAACCACCGGCTCACCGACCTGCAGAGCGCCCTGGCCCTCAGCCAGCTCGGCAAGCTCGCGCGCTTCGCCGGGCGCCGGCGGGCGCTCATGGACGCCTACGCCGCCTGCCTCGCCCCCCTGGCGCCGCTGGTGCGGCCGCTGGCGCGTGCCGCCGGCTGCCGGCCGGCCTGGCACCTGTGCGTCGCCCTGGTCGACTTCGCCGCCGCCGGGCGTCATCGCGCCGCGGTGATGGCGGCGCTGCGCGCCGCCGGGATCGGCACCCAGGTGCACTACATCCCCGTGCACCGGCAGCCGTATTACGCCGCGCGCTACGGCGTTCCTGCGCTTCCCGGCGCCGATGCCTACTACGCCCGGGCCCTCACCCTGCCCCTGTTTCCGGGCATGGCGGACGACGCCCCGCGGCGCGTCGCCACGGCCCTGGAGCGGGCGCTGACGGCGCCGGCGGTTCCGTTTGAATTGCCTTCTTCCACCGTCTAATGTGCCGGCGGCCGGTCCGGGGGCCGGTCTCGACAACCTCGATGGGTGACGGTTCGCATGCCAAGTAAAGTGCTGATCACCGGCGGCGCCGGCTTCATCGGGTCGGCGGTCGTCCGCCACCTCCTGTCCGAGTCCGACGCCCACGTCATCAACGTCGACAAGCTGACCTACGCCGCCAACCCGGCGTCCCTGGCCCCCTTCGCCGACCACCCCCGCTACGCCTTCGAGCAGGCGGACATCTGCGACCAGCACCGCATGGCCCACCTGCTGGAGCGGCACCGCCCCGACGCGATCATGCACCTGGCCGCGGAATCCCACGTCGACCGCTCCATCGACGGGCCCGGCGCGTTCGTCATGACCAACGTGGTGGGGACCTACGCGCTGCTCGACACCAGCCTGGCCTATTGGCGCTCGCTGGACGAGGCGGGGCGCGCGGCCTTCCGCTTCCACCACATCTCCACCGACGAGGTGTTCGGGTCGCTGGGCGAGACCGGCCACTTCACCGAGACGACCCCCTACGACCCGTCATCCCCCTATTCCGCCAGCAAGGCGTCGTCGGACCACCTCGTGCGCGCCTGGAGCCGCACCTACGGCCTGCCGGCCCTGGTCTCCAACTGCTCCAACAACTACGGGCCCTGCCAGTTTCCCGAGAAGCTGATCCCGCTGATGATCCTCAACGCGCTGGAGGGCAAGCCGCTTCCGGTGTACGGCCAGGGCACCAACGTGCGCGACTGGCTGTACGTCGAGGACCACGCCCGCGCCCTGTGGCTGATCCTCGGCCGCGGCGTTCCGGGGGAATCCTACAACGTCGGCGGCAACAACGAGATGCGCAACATCGACGTGGTGCGGGCCATCTGCGCCATGGTCGACGAGGTGGCGGCGCCGTTGCCCGGCGGCCCGCGCCAGGGCCTGGTGACCCACGTCACGGACCGGCCCGGCCACGACCTCCGCTATGCCATCGACCCCGCCAAGATCCGCCGCGAGCTGGGCTGGGAGCCGCGCGAGACCTTCGAGACCGGCCTGCGCCGCACGGTCGAATGGTACCTCGCCAACCGCGCCTGGTGGCAGCCGCTGCGCGAGGGCGTCTACCACGGCAACCGTCTCGGCCTCGCGGGATGAGCGCCCCGGCGTGACGCGTACATCTGTCATTGCGACCACAGCAGACGTGAAGGATCGACCATGAAGGGGATCATCCTGGCCGGGGGTCTCGGCACGCGGCTCTACCCGGTGACCCATGTCGTGACCAAGCAGCTCCTGCCGGTCTACGACAAGCCGATGATCTACTACCCGCTGTCCACCTTGATGATGGCGGGCATCACCGAGATCCTGGTGATCTCCACGCCCCACGACCAGCCGCTGTTCGAGAAGCTGCTGGGCGACGGCACGCAGTGGGGCATCCGGCTCAGCTACGCCATCCAGCCCGAGCCGGCGGGGATCGCCCAGGCGTTCCTCATCGGCCGCGATTTCATCGGCGGGGAACCCTGCGCCCTCATCCTCGGCGACAACATCTATTTCGGCCACGGCCTGCCCGCCATGCTGCAGGACGCGGCGGCGCGCACCGACGGCGCCACGGTGTTCGGCTACTACGTGAGCGACCCCGAGCGCTACGGCGTGGCGACCTTCGACGCCTCCGGCCGGGCCATCGAGATCGAAGAGAAGCCGGCCAAGCCCAAATCCAACTGGGCGGTGACCGGCATCTACTTCTACGACCACAACGTCACCGCCTACGCCGAGGCGCTGCAACCGTCGGCGCGCGGCGAGCTGGAGATCACCGATCTCAACCGCATCTACCTGGAGCAGGGCACCCTGCGGGTCGAGCGGATGGGACGGGGCTTCGCGTGGCTCGACACCGGCACCCACGACAGCCTGCTCCAGGCCGGCCAGTTCGTGCAGACGGTGGAGGCGCGCCAGGGCCTGAAGATCGCCTGCCCCGAGGAGGTGGCCTACCAGATGGGCTACATCGACGCCGACCGCCTCGCCCGCCTCGCCGAGCCGCTGCGCAAGAGCGGCTACGGCCAGTACCTGCTCAGCCTCGTCGACCGCTTCCCGCGCTGACGCGGCGGCCGCGCCCGGGTCGATGGCCATCCCGACTTCCGCCGCACGGCTGGCGTCCCTGCTGCGCTGGCGGCGCCACCGTCTGCGGCTGCTGCCCGGCGAGGGGGTGGTGGCCGCCGCGGGCCGCTGGCACCTGACGGCCGCCCGCGGCTGCTTCACGGTCTGCTGCGACGACGCCGAGGCTTCCCCCTTGCCGGCCGGCCGCGCCGTCCTGTCCTACGATCTGGACTGGGAGGGCGAACCGCCCATCGCCACGTTGGAGGGCGGCGGCGCCCAGATCCGCCTTCCCTTGCGCCGCGGTGCGGTCCGGCTCCTGGTCGAGTTGCCCCCGGGACTGACCACTCTGCGGCTCGATGCCGCGGCCCCGCCCCCGGCCGGCTTCGCCATCCGCACCCCCCGCCTGGCGGAGACCGGCGCCCTGATGGGTGCCCTCGCCATGCTGTGGGGCTGGGCGCGTCCGGCGCTGGCCGATCGCCGCGAACTGGCGCGCCGCGCCCGCCACGTGGCCGGCCTGCTCGCCAGCCGGCACGGGCGGGCGTTGCTGCTGGACCGCCTGTCGCGGCCGCAGGGCCGCAGCTACGCCGACTGGGTGCGCCGGCACGACACGCCGGACACCGCCGACCGCGCGGCCATCGCCGCACGCATCGCCGCCCTGCCGCAACGCCCCCTGCTGTCGGTGCTGCTGGCGGTGGCCGACCCGCCCGAGGCCTGGCTGCACGACGCCCTGGCGTCGGTGCGGGACCAGCTCTATCCGGACTGGGAGCTGTGCGTGTCCACCGGCCCGGCGACCACACCCCACCTCATGGGCGTGCTGGAGGGCGCCGCGGCGCGCGACCCGAGGGTGCGGGTGGTGCGGTGCGGTGACGGCGCGGCCCCCACCCTCGACGCCGCGCTGGCGGTCGCCGGTGGCGGGCACTGCGTCCTGCTCGACCCCGGCACCGTGCTGGCACCGCACGCCCTCTTCGTGGTGGCGGCGCACCTGTGCGCCCATCCCGACGCCGACCTGGTCTACAGCGACGAGGACCGGATCGACGGGGCCGGGCACCGCACCGCCCCCTATTTCAAGCCCGACTTCAACCCCGATCTTCTGCTCACCCACAACCTGATGTCCCATCTCGCGGTCGTCCGCACGGCGCTGCTGCGCAGCGTCGAGCACGCGGTGGACCACGCCATGGACGCAGACGGCCAGGGGTACGACCGGACCCTGCGGGCGGTCGAGCGGACGACGCCGCAGCGCGTCCATCACATCGCACACATCCTGTGCCATTGCCGGGACGGGGCCGCCGAGCGCGGGGCCATCGGGTCCGAGGGCGCCCGCCGGGCGATCGCCGGGCATCTGGCGCGGACCGGCCAACCCGATGCCATGGTGGAGCCCGCCGCCGTTCCGGCCTGGCATCGGGTCGTCTACCCGCTGCCGGCGGCGCCCGGCCGGGTGACGGTCATCGTCCCGACCAAGGACCGGCTGGACCTGCTGGCCCGCTGCGTGGACGGGGTGCTGGACGGCACCGACTACCCCGACCTGGAGCTGGTGGTGGTCGACAACCGCAGCGAGGAGCCGGCCACCAAGGCCTATCTCGCCGCGCTGGCGCACCGGCCGCGGGCGCGGGTCCTGGTCCACGACCGGCCCTACAACTACGCCGCCATCAACAACGAGGCGGTGGCGGCGACCACGGGCGCGTTCGTGTGCTTCCTCAACAACGACATCGAGGTGATCGAGCCGGGCTGGCTCGCCCACATGGTGTCCCATGCCCGCCGCGCCGAGATCGGGGCGGTGGGGGCGAAGCTGCTGTACCCCGACGGCACGGTGCAGCACGCCGGCATCGTGCTGGACGGGGAGGGGACGGCCTGGCACGCCCACCGCGGCCTGCCGCGCCATCATCCCGGCGACCGCGGCCGGGCGCTGCTGCAGCAGACCGTCAGCGCGGTGACCGCCGCCTGCATGGTGATGCGCCGGAGCGTCTTCGACGAGGTCGGCGGGTTCGACGCCGAGCACCTCGCCATCGCCTTCAACGATGTGGATCTCTGCCTGCGCCTGGGCGAGCGCGGCTACCGCGTGCTGTGGACGCCCTATGCGGAGCTGGTCCACCACGAATCCGCGACCCTGGGTGATCCCGCCAGCGCGGCACGCCGGCACCAGTTCCGACGGGAGTCCGCCTATATGGCCGGGCGCTGGGCGGCGGCGCTGGCGCGCGATCCAGCCTTCAACCCGAATCTCGACCCGCATCGCAGCGACTTCGCACCGGCCTTCCCGCCGCGCCTGCCGAAGCCGTGGAGCCTTCGATGACAGACCCGAACCCGGGGGTGGCGGCGATCGTCGTCACCTATTATCCCGACGGCACCCTCGACGCCGTGCTCGACGCGGCCCTCGACCAGGCCGAGCGGGTCGTGGTCGTCGACAACGGCTCTCCGGCCGCGTCCCTGGCGGCGGTGGAGCGGGCGCTGGCCCTGCATGCCGGGCGGGTCACGGTGATCCGCAATCCGGACAACCGCGGCCTGGCGGCGGCCCAGAACCAAGGGTTGGCGCAGGCCGTGGCGCAGGGCGCGCGCTGGCTGCTCCTGCTCGACCAGGACAGCGTTCCGCAGCCGGGCATGGTGGCGGCGCTGCTGGCGGCGCTGGCCGACGGCGCCGCCCCGGGCGGCCCCCCGGTCGGCCTCGCCGTGGCGGTGCCGCGCGAGGCCGGTCAGACGCGCCCGACCCGCTTCCGCGTGTCCCCCGACGGGCGCCGCACCGCCGGGGCCGCGGTGGAGGGGCCGGTGCTGCACCACCTGCTCTACGCCATCGCCTCGGGCAGCCTGTTTCCGGCCGCGGTGCTGGCCCGCGTCGGGCCGATGCGCGAGGACTTCTTCATCGACTACGTGGATTGCGAGTTCGCCCTGCGGGTGCGGCGCGCCGGCCTCGACGTGGTGGCCGTGCGCGACGCCGACCTGCGCCACCGCCTCGGCGCGTACGAGGAGCGGCGCCTCCTCGGCCGCACCGTGCCGGTCACCCACCACAGCCCGGGCCGCCGCTTCACCCAGTACCGCAACCGGGTGCGCACCCTGCGCCTGCACGGCCGCGCCGTGCCGGCGCTGTTCCTGTTCGAGGTGCGGACGGTGCTGGCGGACCTGGTGCGCGTCCTCCTGTTCGAGCGCGAGCGGGCCGCCAAGCTCCTCGCCATGGGCCGTGGTATCCTGGCCGGCCTGGGCCGGATGGGGGAGGGGTGACGATGGGCACGACGTTCGCGGTGCGGCCGGCCACGGCCGGCGAGGTTGCGATGATGATCGATTGGGCGGCGGCGGAGGGGTGGAACCCCGGACACCAGGATGCCGCCTGCTTCCGCGCCCAGGACCCCGCGGGGTTCCTGGTGGGGGTGCTGGACGGGGTTCCCGTCTCCTGCATCTCGGTCGTCGCCTACGACGACTCCTTCGCCTTCCTCGGGCTCTACATCGTGCGGCCCGACGTCCGCGGGCACGGCCATGGTCTGGCGACCTGGCGCGCCGGCATGGCCCGCGCCGGTGCGCGCACGGTGGGCCTGGACGGGGTGGTGGCGCAGCAGGACAACTACCGCGCGTCCGGATTCACCCTGGACCGGCGCAACGTGCGCTTCGGCGGAGCGGTGCCGGCGGGGGGCGGCGCGCCCCCCGGCGTCGTGCCGCTCGCCGACGCGCCGTTCGCGGCGGTGGCGGCGTTCGACGCCGCGTGCTTTCCCGCGCCGCGCGACGCGTTCCTGCGGGCGTGGACGGCGGCGCCGGGGCACCACGCCCGCGGCCTGGTGCGCGACGGCCGCCTCGCCGGCTACGGGGTCGCACGGCCCTGCCGGGAGGGCCACAAGATCGGCCCCCTGTTCGCCGCCGACCGCGCCGCGGCCGAGGCCCTGTTCGACGGCCTGGCCGCCGCCGCCGGGGGCGGCCCCGTCTTCCTCGACGTGCCCGAGGGCAACGCCGGCGCGGTGGCGCTGGCCGAGGGGCGCGGCCTCGCCCCGGTGTTCGAGACCGCGCGCATGCACACCGGCCCGGTCCGCCCGGTCGCCGCGGAGCGGGTCTTCGGCATCACCAGCCTGGAGCTGGGGTAGCGGCCCCGTCCGGACCGCAAAATGCCTTGTTTCCGCACCGAGCCGGCATGCATAAGATGCGGCCCGCTGGGTGGAGGAGGGCAAGGGCCTTGATCGAACGGGACGACCGGCGCATGGCCGATCTGGTGGTCGGCATCATGAGCGGAGCGCTGCGGACGCTCGTCGCCAAGGGCGCGGTCGCGGCCGACCAGGCCCGCGACGCGCTGGCGGCGGCAGCCATGGACGGCGTGCGCGCCCTGCCTCCGGCGGCGGCGCAGGACCAGCCGTCGGCCAGCGTCGCCCACGCCGTCGCCTGCCAGCTGCTCGACGCCCGCTCCACGGCCGACGCCCGGGCCGCCCTCGCCGGCCTGCTCCCGCTTGCGGTGCCGGCCCGGCCGCCGCAGCCGCCCCGGCCGCAGGCGGGCGCCCTGCTGCGCCGGGCGGCCGAGCTGTTCCGGACCAAGGAGTGGGCCGCGGCGGCGGCCGCCGCCCGGGCGGTGGTCGCCATCGCCCCCGACACCGCGCAGGCCTGGCAGTTTGCCGGTCTGGCGGCGGTGAACGAGGAGGATCGCACGGGGGCGATCCGGTTGCTGACCCGGGCGCGGCTGTTGGACACCGATCTGCCCATGCTGACGGAGCAGCTCGGAACGCTTCTCGCCGCACATGGCGAGCCGGGCGACGCCGTGGCGGTGCTGGAAACGGCCCCCGCCCTCACCGCCGACGTGGGACGGCCGCTCGCCAAGGCGCTGGCCCGACTGGGGCGGACCGACGACGCCGAGCGCATCCTGCGACGGCTGGTCGCGCTCGACCCGACGAGCCTCGCCCCGTTGTCCCAGCTGCACACGGTCTACGAATCCGCCGACCGGCTGGACCGGCTGGCGACGGTCCAGCGCTGGGCGCAGCGGATCGATCCGGGCAACGCCAAGCGGCTCATGACCTTGATCTACACGTTGCTTCGCCTGCGCCAGTGGACGGCCGTCGACGCCGCCCTCGACCGCGTCGCGGCGCTCCCGGAACGGCGGAACGTCGCCAACCGGCGCAGTCACTCCGCGCTGATCGTCGCGCTGCTGTGCGAGCCGGACGTCCCCGATGCCCTGCGCATGACGTTCTACCGCACCTGGAACCGGTTGTACCTGCCCGACCCGACCAGGCCGGTGGTGCCCGCCGGGCCGCGGGCCGTCGACGCCAGGCCTCTGCGCGTCGGATTCTACGCGGGGACGATCCAGGACAAGCCATTGATCGACTTTTTCCTGCCGGCCATGGTGCGCCACGGGGCGGCGGGCGGGTATGTGCCGATCGTGTACACCCAATGCCCGCCGCACATGCTGGCGGCGTCGCCGCTTCCGCGCCGGCTGCCGGGGGTGGAGCTGGTGGCGGTCGGCCACTGGTCCGATGCGGCGATGATCGAGCGGGTGCGCCGCGACGACCTCGACGTGTACGTGGACCTCAAGGGGCATTTCGCCGGGGAGCGGCTGGATGTTCTGGCCAGCCACCCCGCCCCGGTGACCGCGATCCTCCACGGCAACGAGGACACCTGCGGCCTGGAGACGGTGGATGCGCTGATCGGCGACCGCGTCATCGCGCCGCCGCCGCACGCCCGCACCGAGCGCCGGCTGCTCGCCCTGGACGGCAGCACCCTGTGCTACACGCCGCCCGACTACGCGCCGGACCCGGCGACGACCGGGCGGGACGGCGGCCTGGTGTTCGGCGCCTTCCACCAGTACCGCAAGATCAAGCCCGAGGCCGTCGCCCTGTGGAGCGCCGCCATGCACGCGGTCGACGGCTCGCGCATCGCCATCAAGTGCCATGATTCGACGGCCCCGGCCAACGCCTACGACCGGCTGCGCGACGCCTTCGCCGCGTGCGGCATCGCCGCCGAGCGGCTGACCTTCGTCGGCCGGACGGACACCCACGCCGACCATTTCCGCCTCTACGACACCATCGACGTGATGGTCGACGCCTTCCCCTACAACGGGGTGACGACCACCTGCGAGGCGTTGTGGATGGGGGTGCCGCTGCTCACACTGCAGGGGCAGCGCATGGTCGCCGCCCACGGCGCGTCCTTCGTGCACCACGCCGGCCTGGGCTGGCTGGCCGCCCGCGACGAGGCGGAGTTCGTGGCGATCGCACGGCGCCTGGCGGAGGACCGCGCGTGGCGGGAGCACTTCCGCCGCCACGGCCGGGAGGCCCTGCGGCAGACCACGGTCTACAACGAGGAAGGCTACGCGCGGAGCCTGGGGGCGGGGTTGCGGGCCTTGGTGACGGTCGCGAGCCCCGCCGCCCGTTAGGCCGGGAGACGGGTCGCCCCCGGCCCGGATCACGGGGCCGCGGCGGCGGGCGCGCCGCCTACACCTTCATCAACTCAAGCCACGCGTCGCTGTAGGCGTCCCCGAGGGCGGCGAGCGTGGTGGTGGCGCCGCTCACCACGTCGACGACGGGAAGGTCCCTGACCAGCGCCAGCCGGTCCAGACCGGCGGTGTGCGTCATCCGGCGCTGCGCATCGAGGGCGTTCCGGAACACCGACGGGTAGGCCAGACGGCGCGCGATCAGCGGCTCCACAACCGCCATGTGCTCCTTGCGCACGAAAAAGGCGTTGAGACCGCTGGCGTTGCTGCCGACGAGGTCGTACCCCTTCCGCCCGGCGAGGTGGCGCAGGGCGGCGATGGACGCGCCGGCATGAAGGCCCGAGGGATGGTGGTCGAAGCGGTTGAAAGTCGGGCTGTAGGGAGTGCTCACCGCGTGCCGGTCACCGAAGATCGCGTTGTATTCGCACACGACGATGTCCGCCTGCACGTTGCCGATCGCCTCCCAAACCCAATAGTCGTTGCCATCGATATCGATACTCAGCACCCCGACATCGCCAGCGAATCCCGTCTCCTCGAAGATGGCGTTGATGTTGTCGGTGGTGATGAAGCGGTCGACCGCCGTCAGATCGTAGCGCCAGTAAATCTTGTCAGCACGGATTTGTTGAATATTGTTGGACGATCCATCGATCACCAGCCCCTTCCAGTTGCGGTTCTGGAGAAGGAAGCGGGTGTTCGACTGCCGGTAGTTCTCGACGCCGAACTCGATGAAGCGCTGGCGGGACACCGGCACGGTCTGCACCAGCCACTCCAGGATGCCGTCCTCACCCCATTGCGAGGTCACCCGGAACTCGGCGTCGGCGAGCGTGGCGAGGCGCGTCTTCTGGGCCAGCAGCCATGAGGCCTGACGGCCCGCCAGCAGGAGGGCCCGGTCGGCCTGCTCCATCTGTTCGCGATGGGTGCCGAGGACGTAGTCGAGAACGCGTTTGACGAGGGCTTCCATAGGCGTCACTTCCTTCAGGAGCTGGCCGGGCCGCTTCCGCCTGGCGGCGTGCCGGACGCGCGGATCGCCGCGCTCACGGCGCTTCGCAGGGATTCGGCGAAGGCGCGACGGTCCGGAAACATGGTGGCCGGATCATATTTCAGGTTCGGAAACACGTACCGGCTCGCGAAGTCCAGGAGGATCGGCTGCCAACCGTAGCGTTCGGCGGTCGTCGCCAGCGACTGCCCGGCGTCGATGATCCGCTTCTCGTTGATGAGGTAGGTGTTTACCTGGTTGAGATACTTGCGGAAATCGGGGCGGATCGTCTCATGGTAGGCGGCTTTGGCGGCGGGCATGCCGTCGCGGATCATCGACAGCACGCAGTCGGCGACCCGGTCCGCCGGGGCTTCGGTCATTTCGATGATGCCGTCCACCGGCATCTTCCAGTGTTCGAAGTCGTGGTGGAAGGACGCGTACACCGACGTCTCCCGCGCCAGCAGCAGCAGCATGGGAAGCTGCCGGGCCGCCGAGGAGGTGTTGATCACCGTGAGCCCGCTGGCGGTTCCGACGAAATGGGTGCAGTGGTGCGTCAGCGCCGCGTTCTCCCGCAGCGAGATCTCGCGCCCGCTGATGATCCGCGGATCGTCGCTCTTCACCTCGAGGTGGGACGACAGGATCACGCAGGTGTCGGGGATCGCCGCGACCACCCGCTCGGCCACCGCGACGGCGAAGTCCGGGGTCACGAAGGACTGGCTCGACAGAGCCGCGCACTCCATCAGGATGCGGTTGGCGTAGCGGCCCACCCCGTGCCGCTTGGCGAAGTCGGCGACGCGCTCGTGCTCGGCGTCGCTCAACGCCAGGACGGGCTGCACGGGCACCGTGATGGGCGCTCCGTAGGCCCGCAGCAAGGACGGACGAACGGTCCCGTCGTAACGGTGGAAGTTCCGCGGCCAGATCTGCGACAGGTAGATGCGGTCGTAGGTGCCGCTTCCCAGCTGGTTGAGGATCTCCCGCTCATAGGCGATCCACGCCGCCATCTGCACCTGCCGGTTCGGCGCGTTCATCGCCAGAATGGTGTCGACGTGGGGGTTGCCCTCGATGATCGGTCGGCAGTGGGACGAGGTGACCCAGGTGAGATGGCTGTCGGGATGGTCGTGCTTGATCTGGCGGGCCAAGGTCGTGGCGTAGAGGCAGTCGCCATTGGCGCTGAACTGCGCCATCAGGATGTTCATGTGTGGCCTCGTCGTGGATACCCATCGCCTCGGGCGCGCCGACGCGTCAATGCAGAAGAGCCAATGCGATGGCGATCGCGTGCGCGCTCACCGGAATCGCACCGTCGACGAGCGCCTGGCGCAGCGCGTGGCGCGTGAGCAGGCGGACCTCGAGGTCTTCCAGGTCGCCGGGCGCCGCGGCCTGGACCGGCCGCGCGCCGCGCGCCAGGAAGCAGTGATCGACACCGCTGCCCTGGTTGCCGTCGCGGGTGTACCGCCCGACCGGCAGCCAGTCCTCCGCCACATACCCGGTTTCCTCCAGAAGTTCGCGCTGCGCCGCAAGCAGGGGGGCCTCACCGTCTTCGACCGTCCCGCCGGGCAGCGTCATCCCGACGCGGCGGGCCCCATGGACGTATTGCCACAGCGTGACGCAGCGGCCATCGGTCGTCTCGGCCACCACGACGGCCGCGCCCGGCTTGTCGATGCGGTAGTAGTCGTCGACGATCCGCCCGTCCGGCAGCGCGACCGTCTCCACCAGGACCTCGATCCCCCGCGGGGCCTTCAGCAGCGACCGCTGCGCAATGGTTCTCCAGCCGGATTCGGACGCCATGCCTGTCCCCCTCATCGCCGCCCCGAATAGCACTCCCGCGGGGACCACGCAACACGGCGCGCGCCCGTCGACCCCGCCGCCGCCCGCCGGGTTACAGGTCCTTCGGGACGATGACGTAGTTGATGGCGTTCACCGTCTTTTCGACGCGGTAGCCGATGTCGTCGACGAACCGCATGTAATCGTCGAAGCTGGTCCCGAACTTCTCCTGGAACTGCTCTTCGAACTCGAACACGATGGGCATGCGGTTGCGGCGGATCGTCTCGGCCGCGCCACGCATGGCGAACAGGTCCGAGCCCTGGATGTCCACCTTCATGAAGCTGATGGGTTCGGCGATGGCCAGGCTGTCGATGGTGATCATCGCGATCCGCCGCCCGTCTTTCGCCCCGGGATCGACGCCATAGGACCCATAGGCGGTGAAACGCTTGAAGTCCTGCTCGGGGTAGAAGATGAAATCGTCGGTTCGGTCATACACCGCGTTGTTGTAGACGGTGACGTTGTGCGCGTCGTTGGCGGCGATGTTCTTGCGCAGCACATGGCAAATATAGGGGTCCGCCTCAAACGAGACGACGCGACCGGCGGGACCGACGGATTTGGAGAAAATCAGGCTCATCTGCCCGAGATTGGCGCCGACGTCGAGCACGGTCGTCCCCTCCTTGATGTAGGGGCGCATGGCGTCGACCACTTCCTCCTCGAAGACCTTCCCGGCCTTCATGCGACGGATGATGGAATCCCTCGGGGCATCGGACGGCAGATAGTAGGTGCCGATCGGCGTGCGGAACAGGTCCAGGGGCGGCTTGCGGAACTCCAGATCCTCGGCCTGCAGGTCCCGTGACTGCCAATAGAACGCGCCGATGCGGTCGCACGCCTCCTGGTCGTTGGGACTGATCGCCAGCGCCTGGTCGTAGTGCCACAGGGCCTCCCTGCGGCGACCCAGCGCCTTGTCCAGATCGCCGCGGGCGATGCAGGTCGCGACCAGCGCCTTGCGGGTGAGGAATTCGGCGTCCTTCGGCTTGCGCTGCGCAACCGCCACCAGCGACAGCAAATGCAGGGCATCCGCGTTGCTGGGGTGCTGTCGAAGGACAAGGCGCAGGGCCTCCCCCGCTTCCGCCGCCTTTCCGGTGAAAATCAGGCGTGTCGCCCGGGCCAGTTCTTCAAACAGTGTCGCCATGATCGCACGCTCCCCACCTTACCAAGCACGGCTTCTCCAAGCGTTGCCCTCGGTCGGCCGTTCCGTGCCACCCGGCAAGGGCGTAGTGGGGATACAGGGCATGGGGTTCACCGCGCAAGAGCCTCGACCGCGCCTCCGGCCGGTCCCCCCATGGCTGGGGGAGATATCGTTTGCCTTCGCCGGAACGCTCTGCAACCATGACCGCCGCTGATCAATCGTGAATGCAGGAAATCATGTCGTTGCTGGTCCCGGTGTCGTGGGGAGAACTTGTCGACAAGATCACGATCCTGGAGATCAAGTCGGAGCGCATCGCCGATCCGGCGAAGCTGGTGAATGTGCGCGCCGAACTGGCGGCGCTCGCGGCCGTGCGCGATGCCGCCGGCGGCCTCAGCCCCGCCGCCGTGGCCGTCGGTGCCGACCTGCGCGCCGTGAACACCGAGCTGTGGGACATCGAGGACGCCATCCGGGATCACGAGCGCGCCAAGGATTTCGGTGCGGGCTTCGTTGATCTGGCGCGCCGCGTGTACCGCACCAACGACCGGCGCGCCGCCTTGAAGCGAACGCTGAACGACCTGATGGGGTCGGATCTCGTCGAGGAAAAATCCTACGCGGCGTACTGAGCGGCTCCCGGGGCGGGCCCGTCCCGCAGCGGTTTGCCCCCGTCTGATTTGCGTTGCCCTGGGCGGCCCGGCCCCATATACACGATCGCCAGTAGCATTGCCGGTCAAACCACAGACGCGCTGGCGGCGGGTGCCGTCAGCGCCGCCAACCACTCCATAGGGCAGTCGGGGCTAGGACATGCATATCATTCATCGGCAGCGCTGCCGGGTGTGCGGAAACGCGGCGCTCGTCCCGGTGATCGACCTGGGCGAGCAGCATCTGCAGGGCTCCTTCATCAAGCCCGGTTACATGCCGCCGCCCATGCGCAAGCTGCCGACCCGGTTGGTCCGGTGCGACACGACGCAGGACGAGCAGGCGTGCGGCTTGCTTCAGCTGGCGCACACGTTCCCGCCGGAGATCCTGTACGCCAACTATTGGTACCGGTCCGGCACCAACGCCACCATGCGCAATCACCTGAAGGGCATTGTCGACGCCGCCGTCGCAACCCTCGGTGACGCCCCGCGGTGTGTGCTCGACATCGGCTGCAACGACGGGACGCTGCTGGCCAACTATGCCGACACGGTCGAGCGCTTCGGGGTCGATCCATCCGACATCGCCTCGGAGGTCCCCGCACCGGTGACCGTGGTCAACACGGTGTTCCCGTCGCCCGCGGCGGCGGCGGCGTTCGGTGCCCGGACGTTCGATGTCATCACGTCGATCGCCATGTTCTACGACCTCGAGGATCCCGTCGGGTTCGCCCGCGAGATCAAGCGGATTCTCGCCCCCGGCGGCGTCTGGATCCTCGAGATGTCCTATCTGCCCTTGATGTTGAAGCAGAACTCATACGACACGATCTGCCACGAGCATCTGGAATACTACAGCCTCGCGGCGCTCGACCACATCGTCGGCAAGGCGGGTCTGCGGATCTTCAAGGCCAGCCTCAACGACATCAATGGCGGGAGCATCCGCTGCTTCGTGACCCACGCCGACAACCGGTCGATGGACAGCGCCGACGCCACCCGGTTCCTGCATCTGCTGCGCATCGATGAATTCGAACTGGAGCTCGATACGGACCGTCCGTACCTCGCCTTCCAGCAGCGCATCGAGGAGGAGCGCCGCGAACTGCAGACGCTCCTCACCGCCATTCGCGCGCGCGGCCAAAGTGTCCATGTCTATGGCGCGTCGACCAAGGGCAACGTGCTGCTCCAGTGGTGCGGCATCGACGCCACCACGGTCGACTGCGCGGCCGACCGCAACCCCGCCAAAACCGGGGCGCGCACCCTCGGCAGCAACATTCCGATCGTCGACGAGGCGACGTCACGCGCGGCCAAACCCGACTACTATCTGGTCCTCCCCTGGCATTTCAAGGCGGAGTTCCTGGAGCGCGAACGGGCGACCATCGAGGCTGGAACCAAGATGATCTTCCCCTTGCCGACGCTGTCGATCGTGGACGCCGACAACCTGGACGAGGAGCGGGAGCGCGCCGCCCGGGATGCCGAGGCGTTTTTGCGGGTGACGGCCTCCGCCAACGGGGAGGCCGTCGGGGAAGCGACGTGAGCCGGGCCGTTGTGATCGGCGCCAACGGTCAGGACGGCAGCTTCCTGTGCGACCATCTTCTTGCGCGCGGCCACGAGGTGCTCGGCCTCGCCCGGCAGGAGACGTCCCGCCATGTGGCGCCGCATCCGCGCTTCGCCTACCGCCGCGCCGACCTGCGCGACGTCGGGCTGCTGACCGAAGCGCTGCGGACGTTCCAGCCCGAACTGGTGTTCCACGTCGCCGCCGTGCACGGTGCGGCGGGCGTCCAGTATGAGCCGATCTGGCAGGACGCGCTGGCCGTGAACGTCGGCGCGGTGCACGCCGCCCTGGAATACATCCGCGTCGAGGCGCCCACCGCCTTCCTGGTCTACGCCAGCTCCGCCAAGGCCTTCGGCGATCCCCTGCCGACCCGGATCGGGGCGAGCACCCCGCCGCGCGCGAACTGCCTCTACGGGGTCACCAAGGTCGCGGCGGGCAGCCTGATCGATCAGTATCGCCAACGCCACGGCGTCCAGGCCGCCACCCTCTATCTGTTCAACCACGAGTCCGAGCGCCGCGGCCCGGACTTCTTCATCCCCCGCCTGGTGGACGCCCTGGCGGCGGCCAAGGCCGACGCCAAGGCGCGGATGGCGGTCCGGACGCTGGATTTCCACTGCGACTGGGGCTCCGCGTCGGAATACATGGACATCGCCGTGGACATCGCCGAACGCCGTGCGGAAGGCGGGTTCGTGGTGGCGACCGGCACGACCTGGCTCGGACGGGACCTGGCGCGGGAGGTCTTCGCCCGACACGGCCTCGACGCCGCGCGCCACGTCGTCGAGCAGCAGTGCACCGGCGTGGCGTCCGCCCCGTTCCACGCCAGTCCGGCGAAGCTCCGGCGTGCCGTCGGGCGAGCGCCGGTGCGGGGGATCCTGGACGTGTGTGACGACATTCTCGCCGCCCGGGACAGTGCCAGGAACGCCGTGGCGGCGCCCGGCGTGCGCCCTCACCCCGCCTGACCGCGCCAAAAGGCCAGCAGCTCCCGCTCCTCGCGGTCCGGCGCGTAGGTGGCGGCGGTGGCGCGGCCAGCGTCGACGCGGGCGCCGGCGGTGCCCGCGCGCACCGCGCGCAGGCACGCGGCGAGCTGGCCGACCGCACCGTCGCAATCGTCGTCGCGGGCCCACCACCCGTTGCCGGCGGTCGCGAACTCGCGGCCCCCGCCGCCCAGGAAGCCGGTCACCGCACAGCCCGCCGCCATCGCCTCCAGCCCGGTCAGCCCCACCCCCTCCAGCCGGGCCAGGGACAGGAACACGGCGCTTCGGGCCATCGCCTCGGCCACCGCCGCCTCGCTGGCGTCGACCAGCTCCGCCCACGGCACGTCCCGCAGATCCGGATGCCCATGGGCCAGCAGATCGCGGATGTGGCGGTACTCCACCGGGCGCTTGCGCGGCACGACGGCGACCTGGACCGCCTTCTCCGCGGCCGGACGGTACACCGCCGGGTCGATGGCGAGGTGGACCGTGGCCACCGGCAGGCCGGGCAGGCGGCGGCGCAGGAAGTCGGTGATGACCTCGCCGCTGGTGTAGGCCGCGGCAATGCCGAAGGCGCGCACGTCGCCGGCCCCGGCCAGCCCGCCGGCGAGGTAGTAATGGTTCTGGCAGAACATCACCTTGCGCGCCGGGCTCTTGGCCATGGTGCGGAAGCTGTGGCGGGCGTCCTCGGCCATCACCACCGTGTCGGCGGCGGTGATGGACATGCCCGCGAAGGCGTGGACCGGCACATCGGGCACCGCGAACCAGCCCGGCCGTTCCGCCTTGGCATGGACGACCTGGGCGTCCAGCCCGTGCCGGCGCAGGATCGCCACGTGGCGGTAGGCGACCTTGATGCCGCCGGCGATCCGTCCCTGCTCGACGAAATAAAGGATGCGTCCCATGCCGTGACCTTTTGGCGGCCCGGCACCGCCCCGTCAAGGCGGCTGGTGGTGCTGCGACGAGTTCTGTTGACAGACAGGCGTGGGTCTTGCATCACCCAGCGTTGACCGCTGACGCGCCAGGACCTCCGATGACGTCGCCCGCTCCGGCCGCCCTTCCCGTGCCCGGCCAATCGCCGGCCAGCCAATCACCGGGCAGCCAGACCCCGGCCAGCCAGGCCCCGGCCGCCCGCACCGCGCCGCCCCCGGGGACGGCGCTGGACGAGTCGCCGGAGACCCTGTTCTCCCGGGCGGTGGCCCTGGCCCGTGCCCAGCGCCCGGCGGAGGCCATGGAGCTGATGGACCGGGTCGCCGCGCTGATGCCCGGCGATCCCCGCCCCGCCTTCAGCCTCGCCCTGTTGCAGCAGGCCGCCGGCGATCCGGCGGCAGCGGAACGCTGGCTGCGCGTGGCCGTGCGCCGCGACCGCAACCATGCCACCGCCTGGTTCACCCTGGGCTCGCTGCTGGCCGGCCAGCGGCGCAACCGCCCCGCCGCCGTGTGCTTCCGCAACGTGCTGCGCCGGGTGCCGGGCCACGCGGATTCCCACGCCAACCTCGCCACCGTGCTGCGCCGCCTGAAGCGGCACGAGGAGGCGCTCTACCACTTCCACCGGGTGGTGGAGCTGAGGCCCGACGACACCGGGCGGCGCTACCAGCTGGCCATCGCGCTGCACGCCGCCCACCGCCTGGACGAGGCGGCGGTGGAGTTCGCCCGGGTGCTGGAGGCGCGCCCCGACGACCTCGACGCCCTCTACAACCTCGGCGTCACCCTGCCGCCGTTGCGCCGCGAGGCCCAGGCGGCCGCCTGCTTCGAGCGCATCCTGGACCGGGATCCCCACAACGTCGGCGCCAGCTACCAGCTCGGCCGGCTGGAGATCACCGCCGGACGGACCCGCCGGGCCGTGGCCCTGCTGCAACGCGCCCACACCCTGGAGCCGGACCACGCCGAGGCGCTGCGCCACCTGGTGCGCGCCAGTGTGCTGGACGGCGACGACGCGGCGGAGGCACCCCTGCTGCGGCGGGTCGCCGCGATCGACCCTGCCGACGGCGGCGCCCAGCGCCGGCTCGGCGAGCTCGCGCTGGAGGCCGGGCGCGACGACGAGGCGCTGGCGCGCTTCCTGGCGGCGCTCGACGCCGACCCCGACCGCGAGGGCTCCCTCGCCGCCATCCGGCCGATCCTCGAACGGCTCGGCCGGGGCGGCGAGTACGCGGCGATCGCGCTGGCCACGCCGTCCAACTACCAGCTCTGGCTGGACGAGCACCACAGCCTCGACGACGCCGACCGCCAGGCCATCGCCAGCCGGATCGCCGCCCTGACGGTGCGCCCCGTCTTCTCGGTGATCATGCCGGTGTACGACCCGCCGGCCATCTATCTCGACGCCGCCATCCGCTCCGTGCGTGCCCAGCTCTACCCCCACTGGGAGCTGTGCATCGCCGACGACGCTTCCCCCGACCCGGCGATCCGGGCGCTGCTGGAGCGCCACGCCGCGGAGGACCCGCGCATCCGGCTGGTCTTGCGCGACACCAACGGCCACATCTCGGCGGCCAGCAACAGCGCCCTGGCGCTGGCCGGCGGCAGCCACGTCGCCTTTCTCGACCACGACGACCTCCTCGCCGAGGAAGCCCTCTACCACATGGCCGAGACGCTGGAGCGCCATCCCGACGCCGAGCTGATCTACAGCGACAACGACACCGTCGACGAGAACGGCATCCGCTTCCGCCCCCACTTCAAGGGTGGCTGGGACGCCGACCTCTTCTACGCCCAGAACTACGTCACGCACCTCTCGGTCTACCGGCTGGACCGGGTGCGGGGGCTGGGCGGGCTGCGCGTCGGCTACGAGGGCAGCCAGGACTGGGACCTGACCCTGCGGGTGGTCGAGGGGATCCGCCCGGACCAGATCCACCACGTGCCCTTCCTGCTCTATCACTGGCGGGCCATCGCCGGCTCGACCGCCGCCGGCGGCGACGCCAAGCCCTACTGCGTCGACGCGGCCGTCCGGGCGCTGACCGACCATTTCGCCCGCACCGGCGCGGCGGTGGCCGAGGTCCGGCCGACCACCTGGGGCTACCGGGTGGTGCGCGGGCTGCCCGAGCCGGCACCGCGGGTCAGCGTGATCGTGCCGACCCGCGACCGCATGGACTTCCTCGGCCCCTGCGTCGACGGCGTGCTGTCCGCGACGGACTACCCCGACGTCGAGTTGATCATCATCGACAACGGCAGCCAGGACCCGGACACCCTGGCCTACCTGGCGTCACTGGAGCGCGACGGGCTCGCCCGCGTGCTGCGCGACGACGGCCCCTTCAACTATGCCGCCCTCAACAACGCCGCCGCCGCCCTGGCCGGGGGCGAGATCCTCTGCTTCCTCAACAACGACACGGAGCCGGCCGGCCCGGGCTGGCTGGCGGAAATGGTCGCCCAGGCGGTCCGCCCCGAGGTCGGGGCGGTGGGCGCCAAGCTGCTCTATCGCGACCGCACGGTGCAGCACGTCGGCGTGCTGACCGGGATCTGGGGCATCGCCGCCCACTACAATGTCGGCCTGCCACGCGAGCACCCCGGCTATTTCTGCCGCTCCCAGCTGATCCACGCGGCCTCGGCGGTGACCGGCGCCTGCCTGGTGATGCGCCGGGCGGTGTTCGAGACGGTGGGTGGGTTCGACGCCGAGAACTTCCACGTCAACTACAACGACGTCGACCTCTGCCTCAAGGTTGGCGCGGCCGGCTACCGCGTCCTGGTCGACCCCTACGCCGAGCTCTTCCACTACGAATCCGCCTCGCGCGGCATCTACCTGACGCCGGCCAAAAAGGCCCTGCTCGAAGGCGAGGGCGACCGGCTGCTGGCCAAATGGGGCGAGCGGCTGGCCGAGGATCCCTATTACAACGCCAACCAGTCGCTGCGCGTGCCCTTCGCGCGGGCCGAACCGCCGCGGGCGGACAGGCCCTGGGTGGCGCCTGCGTGACCGACTACTACGCGCCGGACAGCCTCAGCCTCGCCTTCTACGATGTGATGGCGGCGCTGTCGGCCGACCATCTGGCGGGGGACGTGGCGTTCTACGCGGGGCTTGCCGGCGATCCCGGGGACGGAAACGGACCCGGGGGCCGGCGCCGCTCGGTGCTGGAGGTGGGGGCGGGCACCGGCCGGGTGGCCCGGGCCCTGGCGGCGCAGGGCTACGACGTGGTCGGGCTGGACCGCTCCGCCGGCATGCTGGCGCTGGGCGCGCGCGGCCGGCCGCCGCAGGACGCCTGTGCCGCCGGCAGCGCCCGCTTCCTGTGCGCCGACATCACCCGCTTTGCCCTCGCCCGCCGATTCGATCTGGTGATCGCCCCGTTCTATGTGTTCAACCACCTGGACGACGACGCGCAGCGCCGGGCGGCGCTGGACTGCCTGCGCGACCACCTCGGTCCCGATGCCCGCCTCGTGCTTCACCTCGTGCCCGCCGCCATCCTGTCGGCCGCGCTGCCGGCGGCGGCGCTGGAGTCGCAGCGCACCACCGTGCGGCTCGACGCGGACGGGCTGTCCCTCCAGGTGCGGATCGTCCGGCGCACCGTGGACACCCGACTCGCCGTGTGCGAGCAGCAGGTCGCGTACACCCTGGCCGCGGCCGACGGCACCGTCCTGCGCCACAGCGTCGAGACCCTGCGCTACGCCTGGATGACGGACGACCACTGCCATCGCCTGCTGGCCGCGTCCGGCCTGCGCCTGGTGGACCGGCGCACCGCCTTCGCGCCCGGCGCCGGCGCGGGCCGCGAGGACATCCTGGTGCTGGCGGCGTGACCGCCGCCAGCGGCCGGTCCAGGCACCCGGGTCAGGCGCCCCGGTCGATCCCATAGACGGCGCGGTGGCGGCGCGCCGAGTCCGCGATCGAGACGGTGTCGGGGACGCCGGCGGCGAGACGGTCCCACAGCCCGGGTTCATCCAACGCCCGCGCCATCGCCGCCGCCAGGTCCTGGGCCGAGGCCGCGGTGAAATGCAGTCCGCTGACCCCGTCCGCGACCCGCTCGGCCATCCCGCCGATGCCCGAGCACAGGACCGGCCGCTTGTGGGCGAAGGCCTCCTCGATGACCAGCGGAGCGTTCTCCCACCAGATCGAGGGCATCACCACCCAGTCCACCTTGCCGATCAGCGATGGCAGATCCGCCGCGTCGTACGGACCGTGCCAGGTGACGACCCCGCGCAGGCGCTCCAGCCGGCCGCGGAACGCCTCGCCGAACGCCTCGGTCTGGTACAGCATGCCGCCGTGCAGGTGGACGGCGACGTCGGTCCGCCCCGCCCGCTGCAGCTGCTCCGCCGCGTCCAGCAGGACGGTGGCGCCCTTGAACAGGTTGATGTGGCCGAAGAAGCCGAAGGCGTTGCGGGGGGCGCCCGGCGGCAGGGCGCGCGGCGGAGACGGCGCCACCGGCCGGCGGCCGTTGGGCACCACCTCGATGCGCGCCGCGTCCAACCCCCATTCGACGTAGCGCCGCTTCAAGAACGCGCTCGGCGCGACGAAGCGGTCAACCAGCGACAGCAGCGCCTTGAGGTGCCGTTCGCGCAGCGAGAACTGCCAGGGGTCCACGGAGGGGAAACACCGGTGGCAGGCGTCGTGGGACGCGCGATGGCACAGGGAGTCGTCGGCGGTCCGCACCATCTGACCGTCGCGGTAGCAGATGGCGTAGTAGTCGTGGAGGGTGAAGACGATCCGGGCGCGGGGCAGCAGACGCCGGATCAGGAACAGCATCTCGACGCCGATCATCAGGGCGTGGTGGACGTGCACGACGTCGGGCCGGAACGACTCCAGCAGCCCCGTGAGATCGGCCACCACCCCGCCGAGATCGAGTTGGGACAAGAAGAAGCGATCGACGTGCCCGGTCCACAGCAGCACCTCGTCGGCCGAGCGACCGACGGTCTGGAAGGAGGTCCCGGGCTTGCGGTCGCGGTGCAGCGCGTTGGTGCAGGCAAGGTAGAGGGCCTCCACGCCACCGTCGCGGATTTCCCGGAACAGTTCGTGGGACACGATCTCCGTGCCGCCCGGATTCAGGGCGGGGTGGCTGTGGACGATGAAGAGGACGCGGGGTTTGGTCATGGCGGGGCGGGCGGTCACACCGCGGCGAGGGGCTGCTGGACGGCCAGGCGGGGCGGGTCGCGGTCCATCACCTCCGCCATCAGGTCGCTCCAGCGGCTGGCGTGGAGCCACTGGTTGTAGAGCCCCGCCGCCGACGTGGTGTAGCCGTCATGGCGGTCGATGGACCGCCGCTCGTAGTGATAGAGCTCGGCCTGCGGCACGTAGGCGATCTCGTGGCCGACCGCACGCAGCTTCAGGCAGAGGTCGGAATCCTCGAAGTCGCCGATGACGTAGTCCTCGCTGAAGCCGCCGACGTCCTCGAACACGGCGCGGCGGATCAGCAGCGTCGCCGCGGTGACGCCGGGGACCAGCCGCGCCACGCCCGCCGGCCCATAGTCGCGGGGCATGCCCTTGAAATAATGATGGTTGAACCAGCGGCCCTGATAGTCCCGGTCGAAGTAGAGGCCGGCGTGCTGCAGCGACTCGTCGTCGAACAGCAGTTTCGGCCCGGCCGCCGCCACGTCGCGACGGGCCTCCAGGACCGCGGCCAGCGGCTCGAACCACCCCGGCGCCACCGGAAGGACGTCGGAGTTGACGAACAAGAGGGTGTCCCCCCGGGCGATCACCGCGCCGGTGTTGCAGGCCGCGGCGAAGCCGAAATTCTCGGTCATCACCGCCAGACGGCAGGGCAGGCCGTAGAGACGCTCCAGGCAACGCAGGAAGTGCTCCAGCTCCGGCCGCTGCTCGGGCGAATCCAGGACGAAGATCAGCTCGATCCGCGCCATCGCCGGATCCAGGGCGAACGCCGCGTACTGGAAGCGCAGGTAGTCCAGGTTGCGGTACAAGGGCACGATCAGGGACGCTTCCGGCGCCGCTGGCCCGGTGCCGAAGCGCACCACCTCCGGCGCGCTCCAGCCGTCCTGGTGGGCGCGTTGCAGCGCGGCCACCGGCACCGCCAGCAGGTCGGCGACGACCGCCGGGGTGAGACGGTCCGGGGGAACGGCGGAGAGCACGCGGTGGCGCGCCTGCCGCGTCGTCGTCGGCCCGAGCGGCGGCACCACCCGCAGCCGGCCGCCGGACCGCAGGGCGATCTCGACGGCCGGCTGGTAGGCGGGGAACGTGATGCCGCCGCCGGGCAGGAAACTGGCAAAGCCGATGCCGTCGGACGCCGCCGGATGCGGCCCGGCATGCTGAACCTGGGCCACCTCGGGGCGGGGGAAGCGCACGCACAGGCGGTCCACCGCGCGGCGGGAGCCGTCCGGAAACACGGCGGCCATGCCCGCCACCGCGCCATAGGGATCGCGCAGCCAGCCCGACACGAAAACCCCGTCGATGCCATGCCCGAGGACGAGATCGACGCCGGCGCCCACCGGTTCCGTGGGGTTGCTGGCCTCGGCCGCCGCCGCCGGACGATAGAGCTGGGCGTCGCGCAGCAGATGGCCGGCCGCAGGGTTGCCGGTGGCCGCCGCCGCCGCGAGCATGCGGAACACATACTCCCGGGTTGCGGGCGCCAGCCCACCATCGTCCGGCGCCGTCAGCACGCTCAACAGGCTCTGCGGCGGTGATCCGGCGACGCGTCGGCAGCACACCCCGCCCGCGCCGAACACGACGAACGCCCGGGGAGCCCCGGCGTCGACCGGCACCATCACGTCGAACCGGACGGCGTCGCCGTCCCGGCGCAGCGCCGGCAGGGCCGGGCAGCGCCCCACGGCGCCGCCGCCGACCGCCACCACCGCCTCAACCGCGCCCAGGGCCGCGGGCAACGCGCCCTGGAACAGCGCCATGCCGGCGCCGGCGGCGACCGCCACCGCCCGCAGGCCCGGCGGGGCGAACAGCGCGTCGAGGACGGCCGACACCGACGCCGCCAGCGCACGGTCACCCTGGGCACGAAACATGGCCGGCCCGGTGTCGAGCAGGGTGCGCAGAACCCTGGCGCGGTCGCCGGCGCCAAGTCCCCGCAGGACCGCGGCCAAGTCGCGCGGGCCGTCGGGCGTCGCCGCGGGCACCGGTGTGGCGAGGAGGTCAGGCCCGGCGCGCCCGCGAACGACCAGGGTGCCGCCCTCGGCGGCGGTGTCCGGCACCCGGACGAGCAGGGCGAAGCCGCGTCTTCCGTCCGCTCCGTCCAGGCGCGTGGCGAGGTGCGGGCGCGGTGCGGGCCGGCCGTTCAGGAGGACCGACATCGGAGCGGGAACCTCCGCCACAGCGGACGCCACGACGATCACCAGGGTCGGCGACAGGCGGGTTGCGGCGACCGGCCGATCGGCAGCGTCGAGCATCTGAGCGGAAACCGTAGCCGAAAACACAAAACGGGCCATTCCCTTATAGCGGGGAATGGCCCGTTGCGTCGTGCGAAAAGGAGGATCAGCCGATCTGGAAGTAGGTGTCGGGGCTCTGCGTCAGCTGCTGGAAGGTCAGGCCGTTCAGCGTCAGCGTCACCGTGTCGGAGCCGAGCGTCAGCACGACGTTGCCCGACGCGTCGGTGGACATGTGGGACACGAGGTCGGCCGCGGTGTTGATCGTCAGGCCGTTGATGTTCTGGGCCACCTGGATCTTGTCGCCCGCCGAGAAGTCGAGCACGTAGTCGTTGCCGCCGCTCGACGAGATCACGAAGGTGTCGTTGCCGAGGCCGCCGTAGAGGTAGTCGTTGCCGCGCTGGCCGGCGATGTGGTCGTCGCCCTGGCCACCGAAGATCGTGTCGGAGCCCTGGCCGCCGAAGATCGTGTCCGACCCCTGGTTGGCGTAGACCAGATCGTTGCCGGATTCGCCGTAGATCTTGTCCAGCCCGACCTGACCGTACATCTGGTCGAAGCCGCCGCTGCCGAACATGGTGTCGGAGCCCTGGCCGCCGAACAGGACGTCGTCACCGCCCGCGGTGTCGCCCAGGGCGCCCGCCAGGGCGCTGGTCGGGTCGTCGCCGTACACCACGTCGTCGCCGGCCTCGCCGTACACGAAGTCGTTGCCCACACCACCGGCGGCCTGGTCGTTGCCGTCGCCACCGTAGTTGAGGTCGTCGCCCTCGCCGCCGCTCACCACGTCGTTGCCGGCGCCACCGAACTGGGAGTCGTTGCCCGCACCACCGGTGATGATGTCGGTTCCGGCACCCGCGACCACGAGGTCGTCGCCGGTCGACCCGGCCACGGTCACGGTGTCGTTGACCGAGGAGTCGATGATCACCTTGTTGTTGGTGCCGGTCAGGGTCACCGTCTGCGTCGGGGTCGTGATCGACACCTTCTGGAACGTCGTCTCAATGATGTTCTGCTGCGTCAGGATCGCCGAGATGACGTCCTTGGTCACCTGCGAGATCGTCGTGGTGGTGTCGATGATGCCGCCCGGAACAGTGGCCATGCTGGAACTCCTTCGTGCCGACGATTTGCACTTGGGTGTAATCCATTCGGTCGGTCGCTGGAAGACTCTTGCGAAGGGCGTAGCACGCTTTCTTTGCCGCCGCCCCGTCAGTGTGGCCACTGTTCCACACTTTTGCGCCAAGTGGTGACGGGGAGGGGAGTGCGGCCGGTTCGTCCTCGCACCGCCCGGCGACGGCCCCGGTGTTTTCAGCGGATGTTTACCATCTCCGGGTTAGGCCCGGTGCATCGTGGCCCCTTGCGGGGGGAGATCGGACAATGGGACGGACCACATGCCGACGACGAGCGTAGCAAACCTGGCCGCGGTGGCGACCGGCTCCATCGCCGATCCGGACCTCATCATCAATTCCGGGACGGTGCTGGCCACCACCCTGGCCGGCGTCACCGGCTATTCCAGCGTCCAGGTGACCAGCAACGCCGCCCATGCGATCACCCTGCCGGCGGGAATCACCACCCCCGGCGCCCTGTTCACCTTGACCACGACCAGCACGATCGGCGTGACGATCAGCGCCGCGGCGTTCGCCAGCACCAGCATCCGCCTCTCCGCCACCTCGGCGCGTGGCGACGATTCGGTGCTCGGCGGCCCGGCCGACGACACGCTGGTGGGCGGCGCCGGCCGCGACACGCTTGATGGCGGGGCGGGCGCGGGGGCCGACCTGATCGACGGCGGCGACGACAACGACATCCTGCTGGGCAACACCGGCAACGACACCCTGAGCGGCGGCGCCGGCGACGACAGCCTCACCGCCGGGCGCGGCACCGATCACCTCTACGGCGGCGACGACCGTGACACGCTGTTCGGCGGCCAGGGCGACGACGGGCTGTGGGGCGGGGCGGGAAACGACCTTCTCTACGGCCTGGCCGACGGCGACGTGCTCTACGGCGAGAGCGGCGCGGACACCCTGTACGGCGGCCTGGGCGTCGATGTCGCGTACGGCGGCGACGACGCGGACGCGCTGTGGGGCGAGTTCGGCTTCGACACCCTCTACGGCGGCAACGGGGCCGACGCCCTCTACGGCAACCAGTCCAACGATCGGCTGTACGGCGAGGCGGGCAATGACACGCTGTTCGGCGGCCAGGACGACGACGTGCTGGACGGCGGGGACGGTGCCGACGTGCTCTACGGCAACCGCGGCGCGGACACCCTGCAGGGCGGCCTGGGTGCGGACACCCTCTTCGGCGGGCAGGGCGACGACCAGCTCGCCGGCGGTCTCGACGCCGACACCCTGCAGGGCGGTGTCGGCAACGACACCCTGTTCGGCAACGGCGGGGCCGATCGGTTCGTGGTCGGTCGCGGCCAGGGCGACGACCTGGTGGGCGATTTCAACCTCGCCGACGGCGACCGGCTGGTCGCGGCGCTGGACGGATGGAGCGCCGCCGCGGCCACCGGGGGGTGCGTCGTCCGGTTCTCCAGCGGCGCCTCGGTGACCCTCACCGGGATCTCCGCCGCCGACGTCAACGACGGGTGGTTCGTGTGGCTGTAGCGGCGCCGGCCGCGCCCGGGGGTGCGGCCGGTCAGCCGCAGGTGCTGTCCCGGGCCGCCGGCACGGCTGTGACCGCGGCCGGATCGGCCCCCGCCGCCACCGCCGACGCCTCGTCGAGCAGGCGGCGGTAGGCCACCTGCACGGCCAGATGGGGGTCGTGGGTGGCGTGCATGCGCCGGCAGACCGCCCGCGCCTCCTCCCCCCGGCCCTGGCGCAGCAGGGCCCGCGCCAGCACCACGGCGGCCTCGATGTCGCCCGGGTTGTGGGTCCACGCCGTACGGGCGTGCGTCTCGGCCGCGGCGGCGTCGCCAAGCTCGAGAACCGCCCGGGCGACGGCCAGACGGTGGTAGCCGAGCACGGGGCCGTCCAGCCCGTCGCACGGCGTGGCGGCGAGGCGGTCCAGGGCGGCGGCCGGCCCGTCGGCGACACTGGCGGCGTACAGCCCTTCCACCAGCGCGGGGTGGTCGAGCAAGGTGCCGCAAAACGGCGCCCCGACACCGAACCGCGGATCGGCGATCACCCGCTCCAGGAACGGCCGCAGCCCGAACCGCGCGTGGACGTAGGGCGCCATGGTGTGGAAGGCGTTGCGGACGCCGATGCGTACGATGTCCGGACGGTGGCGCACGGCCGACGCGCACACCATGTCGGCCAGGAACTTCTCGCCGGCCCACATCACCGTCGGCGTCGGCGAGTCGGCCATCACGTCGACCAGCTCCGGGCCGTCGACCGGCGCGCCGCGGGTGCGCATGAGCGCGCCGTCGGCGATGTTGAGCAGCGTCTCCGTCGCCATGCCGATGGTGAGGTCCGCCCCCATCAGGCAGCCGTAGAGCACCGCCGCGTAGGCGCCCATGGAGTTGCCGTAGGACACCACCCGGCCCCCCCGGCGGCGATGCCGGCCGGCCACGCCGCGGAAGAAGTCCGCCGATTCCCGCCAGTCTCCGCCGACCCCCGGCACCTCCGACACGTAGTAGCTGTTGTCGGGGCAGTTGACGAAGAGGACCGAGACGGACATGCCCTCCAGGGCCTGGAAGCCGTCGAACCGGCCGGCCTCGGTGTTGGCACCGCAGAAGAGGACGAGCAGGTCGTCCGAATCGGCATTCTCGCGCAGGTGGACGTAGACGCTCCCGGAGCCCATGGAGCCCGCCGTTCAGCCCTTGCTGCGCACCGGGCGCAGCAACACCTGGTGCTTGTTGGACGGCACCGCCGGCGGCGACGGACGCAGCACCAGGCCCTTGGAGGTCGGCTCCACATTGGCGTCGGGGTAGACCGACAACACGTCCTTCAGCGCCTCCTTCAAGCGGAAGGCCAGCACGCGGTGCTCGCTGACCGAACCGAAATGCTGGGACAGCGCGTGCCAGGGGACCACCGTCTGCTTGTCGAGCCGGTGCAGGCGGTGCACCAGCCAGACATAGGCGTCGAGCGCCAGGGCCGAGTTCTTCAGCTTGGCGATGGCGTGCTCGTCGAGGGGAACGGCGTGCTCCATCAGGTGGTCGAAGAAGCTCTGGGTCAGGCGGACGTAGCGGGCCCATTCGCCGCCGGTGCGGAACAGGTCCGGCGCGTCATGGTCGTCGCGCCACAGCTTGATGCCGTCGATCAGGCGCTGGTCGGAGATCTCCGCGGTGGAGCTGCCGGTGGTGGTGCGCAGGGTGAACTCGCAGCGGGCGATGCGCATCACCTGCTCGCGCACCGGCTTGTAGTTGCCGCGCTCGCCGCCGGTGGGCGACAGGCCGAGCCGGCGCAGCCACGCGCTCATGCTGGGTCCGAGGTCGATGGCCGGCTTGCGGGTCTTGCGGGCCTCGGTCTGCAGATAGATCATGATGAGCCGCGCCTTGGCCCCGTAGGGAACGCCGACCTCCACCACCGTGCCGTCGCGCAGCGGCAGGATGCCGGGGCGCACCACCAGCTGGTACTTGCCGTTGTTGCGCACCCAGGGCGCGGTCTCGTCCTTGGGCTTGCGGTGCGGAAGCGACGCCTGGCAGAAGCCGGCGTGCAGGTATCCGATGGCGTCGACCTCGCTGCTCAGCGATTCGTGCGCCATGATCACGCGCCGCCGCTCCTTGGGGTCGCTGGTGCGCGCCATCACCGCGTCCAGGCCCTCCAGGGTCAGCTGCTCGTGGATCTTGGCCATCGCCACCTCCGTCGCGGAACCGTCATCGTTCATGGCCCAGCTAAAACACAAAATGTGGGACCGTGGCTAGGCGTAACCACACCAGGGTTCGCTGAGTTCGCAACGCCGCGGGCAGATTCCGTTGCGACTTCAGCGTGCCACGGCGGGCCGGCCAGGGTCAGCGTTGCGACTTCAGCGTGGGACACCCCGCCACCGCTCCGCCAACCCCGCGCCGACACGCCGGGAAACCCGCCGGAACCATGGGTTTGGCGCCCTGCCGTATCAAAATCAGCGTGGCGGGGCGGCTGTCCACAGGGAGGCCGGGTTGTCCACGCAGATTTCGCAACAGTCGCAGCGAGCGCTTCGCCGATGTTGCAACACCGGCAACGCTGAATTGGTAACGCGGCAAGTCCAATCCTCGCTGAAGTCGCAACCGAAAGGCCGGTTATCCACGCTGACTTTGAATCCATGTCCTATATGAGTCCCGATATGTCTTCCGAATAGGACCGGCGCAGGGGCCCGACGCGACCGCGACACCGTCGCGCCTTGCGACTCCGGAACCGGGATTCGGGCGATGCTCTCCGGGGCGGTGCCGAGGGACGCTGATTTTGATACATTCGGGCACCCGAACGGGGTCCGCACCCCGCCGGCAACGCTGATTTTGATACACCCTGCGGAGGCCCATCGCGACTCGCGGCGACAACGCTGAATTTGAAACGGCGGGGTCGGCGAGTCGCATCGATCCGACTCCGAGGAATCCCGCGGCTTCATCACGCTGAATTGGTAACGGGCCCGACCGCCGACCCACCCGAGTCGCGCGGACCGCCTGGCGTTACCAATTCAGCGTGGCCGACTCCGCGCCCGGCGCCACGGCCGGGGCCGCCGTGGCGCCGGGCGGCTCACCGCCACACCGGGGTGTCCGGCACCCCCGGCCGGCTCAGCCAGTTGCCGAGATAGCGGTTGTTGCGGTGCCGGATCTCAAGGAAGCCGGCCGAGTCCGGCGCCGGCTTGTAGATCCGGAACGTCTTCATGATGCCCAAGGTGGCCGCACTTTCCAGCGGCCCCGCGAACGCCGTGTCCCGGTCCAGGAAATGGGGCGCCGCGGCCCACGCCGCCATCTGCCCGGCGCTCAGGACGAAGCCGCCGGAATGGGGGTTGTTGGGCCGCCAGAACCCGATCCTCGCCCCCATGACCGTGCCGGTCAGGCGCGCCGCCTCGCCGACGTTCTGCCACCGCCCGGCGAAGCCCGGGTCGAGATGGCCGTCGATGTACAGTTTCTCCGGCGAGCCGGGCTGCAGCTCGTACCGGTTGGGCAGCAGCACGGTGTCGGCACCGGCCACCGCCTGGAACCACGCCAGCTTGACGAGGAACAGCGGATCCTCGACCAGCAGATCGTCCTCCAGGTAGCCGTACCAGTCGTAGGATCCGGCGGCGGCAGCCAGCACGGCGTGGCATTCGAAACCGAGCAGGGTGGGCTCCGCCCGGGTCGGGTGGTGCCGCCACGTGCCGTCGGGCAGCGCCAGGGCGTCCAGGGCGTGGTGGTCGCCGGTGGTGCACACCACCACGTCCAGCACCGTCGCGGCCGCGCCGTTGGCATGGCTGCGCACGTTGTTCCGGCGGTTCAGCAGCAGCGACTGCGCGCCGCCCAGGGAGCGGTGGAGCGCCAGGATGGTGTCGGCCAGCGCCGCGGCACGCCCGCCGCGGTCGCTGCCGGTCGAGCCGTAGTAGCCGCTGCCGCCTTCGGCGTAGTGGGGCAGGGCGATCAGGATGCGCATGGGGTGTGTCCTCAATCCAGGCGGACCAGGCCGTGGCCGGCGACACGCCGGCGGTAGGCCTCGACCACCGAGTCGTCGTACCGCGGCGCCGGCTCCCAGTCGTCGTCGGCGTACACCGGCTGCCCGAACGGGCGCAGCGTCGCCAGGAACGCGTCCCAGCTCTGGCCACCGCGGAAGCTCACCCGCGGGTGGGCGACGGCCACGTCCGGGCGAAGGTAGAAGATCTCCGGCCGGCCGAATCCGAAGACGTAGACGCTGCCGGGCGGCAGCGGCGCGTAACGCGCCTCCAGGGCGCGCCGGACCTCCGGGTAGGAGGGCCCCCCGGAGCCCAGGAACGCGGCCACGGGCAGGGCGACGTTGACGACCCAGGACGCGGCACCCAGCAGCAGCGCCACCGCCGTCAGCACGGTGGCCTGGCGGCCACCGCGGCGCAGCACCCGCCAGAACAGCCAGACCGCCAGCGGCACCAGGCCCGTCGCCAGGAAGCGGAGGTCGAACGCCTCGAAGAACTGGCGCGTCCGCAAGCCGTAGAGCGCGGCAAGGTAGACCCCGCCGGACACCGCCGCCCAGGCGGCGAAGCGGTCCGCGAACCGGTCGAGCACCGGCCACGCCGTCCGGTCGCGGCGCCCGGCCAGGGCGACGGCGGCGACCGGCAGTGCCACCAGCAGCAGGGTGAGCAGGATGCCCCGCAGGCTTTCCGGGCCGGCGGTCTGGGTCACCGGGTTGACCACCACCCAGACGCTGCGCGCCATGGCCAGCGCCAGCTCGCCCAGCGGCACCGTGTTGGGCACCCGCCAGGTGCCGGTCCACAGCCCGGTCTGGACGTGATTGGTCCAGAGATAGGCCAGCGCCAGCAGCCCGGCGGCGGTGAAGCACAGGCTCAGCGCCACGGCGCTGCGCCAGCGCCCCCACCACGCCGCCCGCGCCACCGCCAGGCCGCCGACCAGGAAGGCGTAGGCGCCGATGTAGCGCAGCAGGAACAGCGCCAGCGCCGTTGCCGCGGCGGCGGCGGCGATGCGCCACGGGCGGTCGCTGTCGTCGATGGCGGCGAGCAGGGCGAAGAACAGGAACTGCACCGGCAGGAACGGCGCCTCGGCGAGGCTCCAGGCGTGCATGCTCCACACCGTGGCGAACAGGTACAGGGCGCCCGGCGCCACCGCGCGGCGGCCGAACACGCGGTGGAGGAGGACCAGCCCCGCGGCGATGGCCGCGATGTTGACCAGCTTCGCGGCCCAGAACACGTCGAGCGGCGACAGCACGGACACCGCGGCGATCAGCGCCGGATAGCCCACCGGCCACACCGCGAAGAAGGGAAACGGGGTGTCGCCGCGGTCGATGGCGCTCTTGAAGACCCCCGCCCCCAGGCCGCGCCCGTCCTCCAGGAAACGGGCGAGCCGCAGGTAGAGCGTGCTGTCGATGTTCAACAGGCCGATCGGGCTGATCCAGCTCGCCGCCAGCACACCGGCGGCGGCCAGGGCGAAGATGGCCACCAGCGTCAGCACCGGACGCCCCGGGAGCCGCGGGAGCCCGGGGTTCGCTGGCGACGGCGGGTGCGGGTGGCGGTGCAAGCGGGGCATGGGGGGCATCCGAGTCGCGGGGGCCGCCCTTCATGCCCGATGCCACGCTGAATTCGCAACACCCGCGGGGCGGCGCCGGGCGGTGGGCCAAAGCCGTTGCCTCGCCGCCGCCCGGTCTGGCATCAATAGCCGCCACTGTGACATGTCCATTAACGACGGGATTCCCGAGCCGTGATCCGACCTTCCGCGCTGCTTCTGCCCACCCTACTGGGGCAATCGATCGCCCGTGGCCTGGGCCGCGGCGGCCTCGGCCGCCCCGTGGTGATCGGCGCGACCGGCGGATCCGGAACCCGCGCGGTGCGCGCCGTGCTGGAGCGGGCGGGGGTGTTCATGGGCGCCAACGTCAACAACGTCGGCGACGCCATGGACTACGAGCCGTTGCTGGACGAGCTGATCAACGACATCCTCGAGGTGACCCACACCACCGATTACGAGGTGGGCCGCCTGTCGCCGCGGCTGCGCGAACCGGCCATCGCCCGCCTGAAGACGCAGATCCGCGTCTACCTGCGCGACCGGCCCCGCACGGCCGGGCGGTGGGGCTGGAAGAATCCGCGCTCCATGTACATCCTGCCGCTGATCCACGCGATCTTCCCCGAGATGCACTTCGTCCATGTGGTGCGCGACGGCCGGGACATGGCGGTCTCGACCAACCAGTGGCAGTTCAAGAAGCACCACCACGCCATGTTCGGCGGCTCGCCGGCCGAGGAGGGGGAGGCGGTGGCTTCCTGCGCCCTGTGGGGCCGCGCCAATCTCGGCGTCGCCGACTGGGCCGAGCGGACGATGGGGCGGCACTACATCCGCATCCGCCTGGAAGACCTCTGCGCCCGGCCGCTGGAGACGGTGAGCGAGCTGCTGGGCCGCCTCGATCTCGACGCCGGACGGGCCGCCGACGCGGCGGCCCTGGTGGAATCGCCGCCCTCCCTCCACCGCTGGCAGCGCCTCCTCGACGACGCGACGGTGCGCGCGCTGGAGGAGGTGAGCGGCGCCGCCCTGCGCCGGTTCGGCTACCTCGGCGCGGCGACGCCGGCGGCGGCGGCCTGATCCGGCGGGGGGCCGTCCGCCATGGCCACCGGCAACCGGGCGCTCGTCGTCCTGGGGATGCACCGCAGCGGCACCTCGGCGCTCGCCGGGACCTTCCACAAGCTGGGACTCGACTTCGGCAGCAACCTCATGCCGCCGGAGGAGGGCTCCAACGCCATGGGGTTCTGGGAGCACAACTCCATCGTCCCCATCCACGAGCGCCTGCTGCGCGCGCTGGGCTCCCACTGGAGCGATCCGGGGCCGCTGCCGGACGGGTGGACCGGGCGACCCGAGGCGCGGGCCCTGGCCGGCGAGATCGTCGACGTGCTGCGGCACGATTTCGACCGCCCCGGCGACTGGGGCATGAAGGACCCCCGGATGTGCCGCCTCATGCCCCTGTGGCTGCCCCTGTTCGCCGCCGTCGGCGCCCGCCCGGTCTTCGTGGTGATCGCCCGCCACCCCTTCGAGGTGGCGGGATCCCTGCACAAGCGCGACGGCTTGCCGCTGGACCGCTCCTATGAGCTGTGGTACCGCCACATGGCCGAGGCGGAGGCGGCGACCCGCGGCCATCCCCGCGCCGTCCTGCGCTACGAGTCGCTGCTGGACGACTGGCGCGGCACCGTCGGACACGCGGTGGCGGCGCTGGGGCTGCCGGCGCTCGCCGCCGCCGCCGCCGGTCCCGCCGGGGCCGAGGTCGACGCCTTCCTCACCCCGGCGATGCGCCACAACGCCACCGACGGGGCGCGCTTTCGGGCCGAGGCACCGGCCCATGTCCAGGCCCTGCACGCCCGGTTGGTCGCGGCAGCGGGGGCCGGCGGCTGGCTGTCCCGTCTGGCGGGGCTCTGGCGGCGGCGGTGACGCGCGCCGCCGCGTTCTCAATTCAGCGTGGAGTCCCCCATGGAACCGGCCCGCACCCTGCTCGTCCTTGCCGCGTCGCCGGCCGAGGCCGCCGGCCTCGAAGCGTTGGCCGGCGAGGCCCGGCCCGGCGTCCCCTGGAACACCCTGTCCGACGCCGGACTCGACGGGCGCGCGCTGGCGGCGGCGGTCGCCCGGGCCGACCTGGTGGTCGCCCTGCCGGGCGTCGCTGAAGACGCAACGCCGGAGTCCGCCGGGCCGGAGACCGCCGGCAAGCTGCTCCGCGCCGCGCCCGACCTGCCGCCGGCGGCGCTCTACCGGCCGCTGCCGGAAGCGCCGGCCCGGCGGCTCGAGCGCATCCTCGTGGTGGCGGACGAACGGCTGGCCGACGCCGGCGCGGCGCTGTGCCGCGCCCTCGCCGGAACGGCCGCGGTCACCCTGGCCGCGCCCGCCGCGGCCCTGTTCCTCGCGGTGCCTGACCTTGCCGGCGTCGCCGTGCGCCTGACGGCGGGAGAGGCGGCCTGGTGCGACCTGCTCGCCCAGCACGACCTCGTGGTCACCGCCGACGCGGCGGTCGCGACCCTGGCCAACGCCATGTTGAAGCCGGCGGTGCTGGTGGGCGCGCCGGCGCCCTCCGCGCACGCGTTGCCGTTCGCCTTCCCCGCCGCCGAAGCGGAGGTGCCGGACGTGGTCGCGCGCCTGCGCCCGGCGGAGGCGGCGCCGGACCTCTTCAACTGGAAGCGCGCCGGCCAGGCGGCGTGGGTCGCCGCCCTGGACGGCGCCCTCGCGGCGCGGGGGCTCTAGGCGATGCTGACCCTGCTTTCCGCCCATGGGGCGGCGACCTGGGACGGGCGCAGCGCCGTTCACAGCGGCAACATGGGCGACGTGGTCTACGCGCTGCCGGCGCTGGCCGCGGCCGGCGTCGGCCGGCTGGTGCTGAACGTCTGCCGCGACCCCGGTGTCGGCGGCCGGGTGATGAGCGCGGCCATGGCCGAGTTCCTGGCCCCGCTGCTGCTGGCCCAGCCCGGCCTGCGCCGTGTCGAGATCGCCGAGGTGCCGGTGCGGCTCGCCCCCGGCTTCGGCGCGCGGGCGCGGCGCGAGGTGTTGAGCCAGGGCCTGCCGCTCGAGCACGTGCCCGCGACCGCCCTGGGGGTCGATCTCGTGCTCGACCGGTTCCGCCTGGAGCCGCTGGAGCGGCTGCACCTCGTGGAGGCGCACGGGCGCGCCGCGGGGGTGCGGGTGACCGGGATCGCGCCCTTCGTCCAGCGCCCCGCCGCCGCCGGGGCGCCCGGCGACGGCCCGATCGTGCTGTCGCTGACCCCCCGCTACCGCCACCAGCCGGCCGAGTTCTTCGCGGCGCTGCTGAAGGGGCTGGGTCCGGTCGTCCTGATCGGCCTTCCGGAGGACGCGCCAGTCTATGCCGGGATCGCCGGCGAGTTCGTCACCGCGCGCGACGGCCTGGAGCTGGCACGGGTGATCGCCGGGGCGCGCGCCTTCGTCGGCGCGCCGTCGCTGCCCTACGCGGTCGCCGAAGGGCTGAAGGTGCCCCGCCTCGTCGACGTGCCCGCCTTTCCGGCCAACGCCTTTCCGCTCGGCCCGCGGGGCTGGATGCTGCCGGCGGGCCTGCGCGAGGCGCGCCGCCTGCTCGAGGCGGTGCTGTCCGGCGGGCCGGCGGCCGTGGCGCTGGCCGCCGCCGCCGCGCGTGGCGTCCACCTCGCCCCCGACGCACCGGGGCAGGGCCGGGCCAAGCTGTACGTCCGGCTGGACGATGCCTACGCGGAGCCGCCCACGGCGGTGGCGGCGCTGTCGCTGGCGCCGGTGCCGCAACGCCTGGAACTGGTGCTGCCGGACCTCCCGCGGGCGCCGCGCGGCCTGCGTGTCGACTTCAGCGACCGGGCGGGCGTGGTCGACGTGGTCTGCCTGCGCGCCCTCGACCGTGGCGGCCGCGAGGTGTGGCGGCTGCAGCAGGACCGCGCGCGCCTCGAGGCGCAGCCGCGCGGCCTGCTCGTCCTGTGGCCGGGCGGCCCGGACGGGCGCCTGCTGTGGGTCAACGTCGACGGCCAGGGCTGGATCGAGCTGCCGGTGCCGGCCGAGGCGCTGGAGCGGCTGCGCGGCGGCGGGCGCGTCGTCGCCGACCTGCGGGTGTGCGGTCCCGCCGAGGCGGTCGCCCAATGCGCCCGCGCGGTCGGCGCCGCGGCGCTCGCCGTCGACCAGGCCGGACACGCCCGGGCCGCCGCCGAGGCGGTGCGGGACAACGCCCTGGCCGAGGCGGAGACCGCCCGGGCCGCCTACGCCGCCACCCTGGCCGAACTCCATCGGTCGACCGCCGAACTCCAGCGCCGCGGCGAGGAGCGCGACGGCCTGCGGGCGGCGCTCGACGGGGTCTACGCCTCCTCGTCGTGGCGGGTGTCGGCGCCGCTGCGCGCCGTCAGCCGGCTGCTGCGGCGCAGATAAGCGGCGTGGCGGGGACCGAATCCCTTTTCCTGAACGCCCGTTCGCGCTAAATCAGAGGCGCCGAACCCTTCGAGGACGAGAATCATGGCTGAAGGTACCGTGGACTACTACGCGATGGTCGAGGAGGCGTGGCAGCTCAGCGACACCGCCCGCGACTACGTGAAGAATGCCGGGCGCGACGTGGACAACGCCGAGCTGTGGGAGAAGATCTTCGCGGTGTCGCCGCTGGTGGATCACGAGCGCACCCAGCGCGAGGGGGGCCAGCCCATGCAGAAGATCTTCTTCAGCAATCCCTACGGCCTCTATTACCGGCCCGACCACAAGGACTGGATCCCGTTCCGCCACGGCCAGCTCGACCCGGCCTACCTGCAGGCGGTGTGACGGCAGGCGGTGTGACGACGGGCGCGCCGCCGCCGGCGGTGCGGCGTCGCCGCACCCCGGAACGGCGCGTCAGCCGACGACGATCCAGCCGGCCTCGACGGCCGACGGGGCGATCCCCTGAAGCGTGACGGAGTGCCCAGTGCTCAACGCCAGCACCGCATTCCCCGCCCCGTCCTGGCCGAGTCCCCAGCCGATCCCCGCGGCCAGAACGACGCGGTCGCCGGCCGCCGCCGTGAAGTCGGCGATGACGTCGGCCCCGGCGCCGCCGCCGATCTCGAAACGGTCGGCCCCCTCGCCGCCCCACAGGGTGTCGTTGCCGCGGTTGCCGTGCAGCACGTCGGCGCCGGCCCCGCCATAGAGCACGTCGGCGTTCAGCCCCCCGAACAGGGTGTCCTCCGCGGCGCCGCCGAACAGGATGTCGGAGCCCCGGTTGCCGTAGAGCACGTCGGCGTCGAGGTTGCCGTACACCAGGTCGTCGCCGGATCCGCCGAACAGCACGTCGTTGCCGCGGTTGCCACACAGCCGGTCGGTGTCGGCGTTGCCGTAGATCACGTCGCTGCCGGCGCCGCCGGAGAGCTGGTCGAGCCCGTACCCGCCGTGCAGGGTGTCGTCGCCGGTGTCGCCGAACACGGTGTCGGCCCCGTCCTCCCCCCACAGGGTGTTGGACGCGCCATCGCCGTGCATGCGGTCGCCGTGGTAGGTGCCCATGGCGTTGCGGGCGTAGGGGATGGACAGCACGGCGCCCTGGGCGTTGGCCACGGTCGCGGTGCCGAGGTTGAGCACGACGCCCTCCGGCGCCGCCTGGCCGCCGGCGGTCCAGCCCTGCCCGGGCGGGCCGGCCAGGGAGGGGGCGGCCAGGGCGGCGCTGCTGCTGGCGCCGAGGTTGAAGTCGACGGCGGTGAGCGCGTAGGAGCCGCCGATTCCCGTCAGCTCGATCGAGAACTCCGCGGCGAGGTCGTCGTCGGTGTTGCCCTCCACGACCAGGTTGTTGCCCTCGACCGCCCAGCGGATCTGCCCGGCGGCGGTGAACGCGGCCTGGTCGATGAAGGTGAACCCGTCCTTGGCGGCGGTGTTGGCGACCGCGTCGATCTCCGAGACGTCGATGACGTCGCGCTGGGTGTGGGCGGCGGCGCCGCGGAAATCCACGATCTCCTGCCCGGGAACGAGCTGGGCGGTGGCGCCGCCGACGGACGAGAAGGTGACGGTGTGGGTGGTGCCGTCGATGGTCTCGGTCAGCCGGCCGCGGAAATCGGCGATGCTGTCGCGGCTGCCGGGGGCCGACTCGCCGGGATCGGCGATCGAGAAGGTGTCGGCGCCGGTGCCGCCGACCAGCACGTCGGCGCCGGCGCCGCCGGCCATCCAGTCGTTGCCGGCGCCGCCGTCGATGAGGTCGGCGTTGGTGGCGTCCTGGGCGATGGCGACGTTGGCGCCGGCGCGGAAGCGGTCGGTGTAGTAGTCGCCGAACAGGCTGTCGTCGCCGCCGCCGCCCATCACGGTGTCGGCCCCGGGCAGGCCGAGCACCGTGTCTTGGTCGGCACCGCCGTCGAGATGGTCGTCGCCGCCGCCGCCGTCGATGTAGTCGTTGCCGCCGTCGCCCACCAGGATGTCGGCGTTGGCGGTGCCGACGGGATCGCCGTGGATGACGTCGTTGCCGGCACCGCCGGCCACCACGTCGGCCTCGTCGCCGCCCAGCAGCGTGTCGTTGCCGTTGCCGCCCGACATGTTGTCGCGCAGCACCGTGCCGGCGATGCTGTCGTTGCCGTCGGTGCCGGTGGTGTCGTTGGCCAGGTTCGGCAGGCCGAGATCGCGCAGGATGGCGACGTCCAGCGCGGTGAGGTCGAGCCGGGTTCCCATGGTCGCGGCCGGCCCGAACAGGCCGGCCAGCGGGCCGATGTCGGCGCGGTAGTGGTAGAGGTTGCCGTCGACCAGCGGCACCGGCGCGCCGTACACGGCGGTGGCCGCCGGTCCCGCGAAGTAGGGCAACGGGTTCGGCTGGGCGCCGGCATAGATGGTCCAGCGGTCGTGCACCGACATCTCCGTGCCGATCGCCCCGGTCACCTCGTTGCGCAGCCCGGCCAGGCCGAGGCCGTGCGCCACCTCGTGGCGCATGACGTCGTAGAAGTCGTACTGGTCGTCGGGCACCAGGGGCGCGTCGATCGGGCTGCGGTCGCGCGGGTCGGGGTCGAAGTAGAACCAGTTCTCGGTCACCGCCTGGGTGTTGATGGTGATGACGATGTCCGGCGCGGCGCCGTTGCCGTCGGTCCCCGTGGCGATCTCGTACGCCGCGGTCGCCTGGTGGACGTCGTAGACGGTTCCCGCGGCCTGCTTGACCCACAGCGCCGGGTCGCTGGGCAGCGCCGGCTGGTTCTTCAGCAGCATGTCGCGGAGCTGGGTGTACTGGCGCACCAGCACGGTTCCGCCGGGCGCGCCTTGGGCCAGCACGGTGGCGCCGAGGTCCTCGGCCTGCACCAGGACCTCGAGCGTGGCGTTGGTGGCGTAGTGCCGGCCCAGGCTGGCGATCGCGGCGGTCAGGACCGCGTCGACCTGGGGCTGGACCGCGGCGATGGCGGCGGCGCTCTCGTCGAAGGTGATGGTGCTCTGCAACGCCATGCGTCGACCCCCGCGCTCCGGGCGCGCGGGGCGCCCGGTGGATGTGGTGAACGTCCTGTTGGAGGCTCACTCATAGCGGCGCGATGGTTGACGTTCGCCTAATGGCCGGCGCGGGTCACGCGGTCGCCGCCGCCGGCAGCGCCGAACCGTCCGGCGCCGGGGCCGGGACCGGCGCCCCCAGGAACCGGCTGTTGGTGCGCCGCAGGGACGCCTGCTGGTCGTCGTAGAGGAAGGTCAGGAAGACCATGCGCCGTCCCGCGGTGACCGGCCGGACCTCGTGCAGCATCGAGCAGGAGAAGACCAGTGCGCCGCCCACGGTCGGCCGGTAGAGGGCGGAGCCGTACTCCGGAAAGCACATCTCGCCGCCGCGGTAGGACTCGTCGAGGCCGATCGAGACGGCGAACTGGCGGTGGGCGGTGCCCCGGGTGGTGTTGTCGCGGTGGGCATGGAAATGGCCCCGGTTCTCCCCTTCGTAGCACGCCACGATGAAGCGCTCGATGCGCGTCAGCCGGGTCTGGAACGCCCGCTCCATCAGCGGCAGAAGGCGCCGTCGCACGCCCTCGAGGATGGCGGCGCGCAGTGCCGGATCCTCGATGCCGGCGTCGCGCCGGCGCTTCTTCGCAGCGTTGATCACCGGGACGGTCCGGCCGTCGCGCTCCACCATGTAGCCGGACTCGCCGCCGCCGTCGGCCTCGTAGGCGGCGACCAGCCCCGCGCACAGATCCGGATCGAAGATGCGCGGAACCACCAGGACCGGCGCGTGGCCCGGCGCGGCGAAGGGCTCCGGCAGCGCCGGCAGGGCGTCGAGCACCCCGGACAGCCAGGCCGCGTGCGCGTCGGAATCGCCGAACGGGGCGGCGGCCAGGACACGGAACGACGGGTCGAGCACATAGGTCGCCGGCTCGTAGGGCGGCGGCCCCCCGCCGTCCGGCGCGGCGTCCGGGGTCACGCCGCCGAGGCGGCTGATGCGCAGGTCGGGATCGAAGAAGAACCGCACGCCGGGCGGGCTTTGCGCCAGCCGGCCCTCGGCCTCGTCGGTCTGGTCGATGCTGACCCCGAAGAACGAGCAGCGGCGGTCGTCGAACCGGGCGGCGGCCATCGCCGTGACGTGGTCGAGAAAGCGCCGGCCGAAGGGCAGGCCGGCGGACACGAAATAGCTGAGGACGATGTAGCGTCCGGCCATGGAGTCGATGACGAAGTCCGGTCGCTGGGGCGTGCGCCCCTTGAAGAAGGGGAACGGATCTCCGGGGGTGAGCAGCGGCATCGGTGGGGGCCCGAGTGAAGGGGAGTGGGTTGCCGCCATATTCGCCGTGCCCCCCCGCATCATTCCCGTGGGTCGCGTGATCTTTTTGGTCTACCCCCGCAGCGCGCCCCCGGGGTGACGGCGCCGTCACCCCGGGGGCGCGGCGGCCATCAGGCGGGCGACCCGCAGCAGGTCCTCGTCGTCGTCCTCGTCGCCCCCCAGGGTGTACGCGACGCGGCCGGTTTGCCAGAACACCAGGCGGAGCCCGTCGCGGGCGACGGCCCGGGGCGGGGTGTGCTCCTCGTCCTCGTCGGCGACCACGAACAGGGTGACGAGTTCGCCGTCGGTTTCGCGGTAGGCGACCTGGAGGGCCGTGCCCTCGTCCCAGGGGACGAGGGTGGAGCCGACGACCCGGAGATCGGCCACCGGGCGTGGCAGGGTGATCGTGCGGCCGGCGGCGGTCGCCAGGGATTCCACCATGCGGGCCTGCAGCGCTGGATCGCTGGGCGCGGGCGGATCCTCGATGCGGGTGCGGAACGCCAGCGTGTGGTGCGCCTCCGCCGCCTCGTCGGCGTAGAGCGGGACGCCGTCCAGGGCGAGGTCGGCGACGGGCGGTTCGATCCAGTCGCGCAACCCCCAGCCGCCGACGAGCAGGAGCGACGCGGCGACGGCCGTCCCGACGCGCCGCAACGCGGCCCGCCACAGCAGGCGGCGGTAGAGCCGCTGCTCCAGCGCCGCCTCCGCCGGCGGGCGGCGGGCGGCCAGCATGTCCAGTCCGCCACGGAGCTGCCGGTTCAGGCGGTGATAGTCGCGCAGGCGCGCCGCCTCGGCGGGGTTGGCCTGGAGCCACGCCTCGATCTCCGGCAGGCGGGCCGGGTCGATCAGGCCGTCGACGAAGGCGTGAAGATCGTCCTCGCTGGGACCGCGGTCGTTGGTCCGTGTCATGGGATCACCTCACCACACGCAGGGTCGCCGGGGCCGCCTCCCGTCCGGTGGCCTGGCGCAGCGCCTCGCGGCCGCGGGCCAGGCGGGACATCAAGGTGCCCAGCGGGATGTTCAGCAACTGTGCGGCCTCCTGGTAGGTGAGGCCTTCCAGGGCGACCAGGGCCAGGGCCTGGCGCTGTTCGAGGGGCAGAGCCTGCAGCGCGTCGACGGTGCGGCGCAGCTCCACCTGGTCGGGCTGGGCCGCCGCCGTGGCCTCCTCGGCACTGCCCTCCAGGACGGCGGCGGCGCGGGCGCGCACCTGGTACCGCCGGGCGCTGGAGACGTAGACGTTGTGCAGGATGCCGAACAGCCAGCGCCGCAGGTCGCCCTCGCGCCGGAACCCGTCGGCCCCGGCGATCGCACGCACCAGCGTCTCCTGCACCAGGTCGTCGGCGTCGTCCCCGTTGCGCACCAGGGCGATCGCGTACTTGCGCAGGTTCCGCAGCTGATCGGCCAGGTCATTCTTCAGTTCGAACATCGCGCCCGTGGGTCCTCGGGTCCTGGGAACCGCCGGCGGGATGCCGTGGCCACCCCCGACCCTTTCCGTGTTCGCGCGGCGCGCCGGATTAATCCCGTGCCGCCGCGATGCCGCCGACGCCGGTCAGCAGGTCGCGCAGCACCGCTTCGGCGTCGCGCTCGTGGGCGGCGTCGAGAAAGGCGTCGATGTCCAGGGAATCGCCGGCCGCCCCGCCCCCGCCGGAGGCCGCGGCGGCGGGAAGATGGTAGAGGGCGCGGACCTGCGCCAGGGCCGAGTCGACGATGGCGCGTGCCTCGGCCCGCGGCAGCACGCCGCGCGCCACCAGGCTTCGCATCAAGGTGGCGCTGAGGGCGAAGGAGGCCACGGCAAGGGCCTCGACGTCGTCGGTCTTCAAGGGGCGGCTCCGGTGCGGTCGGGGGCCCGTCGTCAGAACGACAGGCGCTTGAACAGGGATTCGGGAATCAGGCGGATGATGGTCATCACGCCATACCAGAACCACGGAACATAGACCACCGCCCGTCCGCGCGCCGCCGCGGCCCAGCAGGCGGCGGCGCACGCGGCGGGGCTGGCGGCCAGGGGCACGCCCAGGGACCAGGTCATCGCGGTGTCGAGGAAGCCGGGCTTGACCGTGGTCACGCTCACCCCCTTGCGGTACAGGCGCGCCCGCAAGCCCTGGGCGTAGGCGTGAAGGCCCGCCTTGGCCGAGCCGTAGATGTGGTTGGGCAGGCGGCCGCGGTCACCGGCGACCGAGCCGATCACCACCACCCGCCCGCCGCCCGCCGCCTCCAGCAGGGGGGCCAGGTGTCCCAGCACCGAGACGGCGCCCACATAGGTCGCCTGGACGCAGGCCACGGCCTTGCTGACATCGCGCTCCATCGCCGTCTGCTCGGGCATCGCGCCGAAGGCCAGGAACACGCACAGGCGGCCCGGCGCGGCGGCGCGCGCGGCGGCGGCGAACGCGGCGTGGGACGCCGTGTCGGTGGCGTCGAAGGCGAGCGCCCGCGCCGCCACGCCGCAGCGGGTGGCGAGATCGGCGGCGCTGCGCGCCAGGTCGGCGCCGTCGCGCCCGGCGAGCAGCACGGCGCAGCCGTGGCCGGCGGCGACCCGGGCGAAGGCCCGGGCGAGCGCCGAGGAGGCGCCGAGGACCAGCCAGGTGTCCGGCGTGGTGTCCGGTGGGGCGGCGCCGGGCGTCGGGCCGCGTGCGTGGCTGGCGCTCACCGGACGTCCCCATGGATGCGCAGGCGCCGGGCCATGTCGGAGGCGAAACGGCGCTGCGGGTCGACGTCGGCGAGCACGGCGCGGAAGCGGCCGAGGCGCGGGTACATGGCGGCCATGCCCTCGGCCGACAGGGCGCTGTCCTTGGCGAGGTAGACACGCCCGCCATGGTCGCGGGTCAACCGCTCCAGGCGGCCCAGCAGCTCCGCCACCCCCGGCCGGGCCGGCAGGTCGAGGGCCAGGGTGATCCCGCGCATGGGGAACGACAGCAGCCCGCGCCCCTCCTCCCCCAGGGTCTTCAGCACCGCCAGGAACGACGCGGCGCGGGCCCCGGCGATGGCCTCCAGCAGGCGGCGCACACCCTCCGGGGCGGTGGCGTCGGGCAGCACGCACTGGAACTGGTGGAAGCCGCGCCGGCCGTAGATGCGGTTCCACTCGTGCAGCGCGTCGAGCGGGAAGAAGAAGCGGTCCATGGGCACCGTGCGGACGCGTCCGGCCGCCGGCACGTGGCGGCGGTAGACGGCGTTGAAGGCGGCCACCGACGCCGGGTTCAGGGCGAAGCCCGGGGCATCGACGGGGATCCGGCGGGCCCGCCGGGGCGGCGGGGCGGCGTTCCCGGGGGCGGAGCCGGAGGCATCGGCCGTTTCGAGCAGGCCGCGGCCGAGGTGCCGGCCCCGCGCCAGGCCGTCGATCCAGCCCACGGAATGGGTCGCCGTCCGCCGCGCCTCGTCCAGCGCGGCGAGGAAGGCGTCGAGGTCGGGGATGCGCCGTTCGCTCACCCGCATCCAGGGCGACGGCGCGGGCACCAGGCGAACGCCGGCCTCCAGCACCACGCCGGTCAGGCCGCAGCCGCCGAGGGTGGCGGCGAACAGCTCGCCATCCCCCTCCGGCGTGACCCGCCGCACCTCGCCCGACGCCAGCAGCAGCGACAGCCACGCCACGTGGTCGCCAAAGCTGCCGGCGTGGTCGTGGTTCTTGCCGTGCACGTCGTTGGCGATGGCGCCGCCGATGGTGACGAAGGCGGTGCCCGGCATCACCGGCGGTTTCCAGCCGCGCGGCAGGAAGACGGCCATCAGGTCGGCGATGGTGACCCCGGCCTCGCAGGTGGCGATGCCGCTGTCCGGATCGAAGGCGAGGATGCGGTCGAGGCGCTCCATCAGCGCCACCCGCCCGGCGCCGTTCACCGCCTGGTCGCCATAGCTGCGCCCCCGGCCGCGCGCCAGCAGGCTGGCGCCGGCCGCGGTGGCGTCCGCCAGCGCCGCCGCGACCTCCGGCACCCGTTCCGGCCGGGCCACCGGGGCCGTCGCCGGCGCGGTGCGGCCCCAGCCGGCCAGGGTCAGGGTGCGCCAGCGGCTCATGGCGCCAGCCCGTGCCGCGGCGCGGCGCCCAAGGCCGCGGGCAGGGCCAGGAATCCCAGCGCCACGGCGAACCACAAGGTGGTCAGGCGGATCACCGCGGTGGCCGCCAGGGCGGTGGCGGTGTCGGTGCCGCCGGCGGTCAGCAGGGCCACCATGGTGGCCTCGGTCCCGCCCAGCCCGCCCGGCAGCATGGACACCGCGCCCACCAGCATGGAGAAGGCGAAGACGAACATCGCCTCGGCCAGGGTGGTGCCGGCGCCCAGCGCCGTCAGCAGCCAATGGAAGGCGAGGCCCTCCGCCGTCCAGCCGAGGACGCCGAGGGCCAGCGCGGCGGCGAGGAGGCGTGGCGCGAACAGGCGGGCGTTGCGGCGCAGGGCGGTCCGCGCCCCGGCGAACAGCCGCACGGCGCGCCGGCCGAACAGGCGGTGGGCGGCGCCGACCGCCCGGGCCAGCGCGGCCGGGCGCATCAGCGCCAGGTTGGCGGCGGCCAGCCCGGCCAGCAGCGCCGCCCCGATCCAGGCGTGCTCGGCGAACAGCGCGAACCCGCCGAGGCACAGGGCGGCGACGGCGTTGGCGTCGGCGACGCGGTCGCCGATCAGCAGCGGCGCGGAGCGGGCGTAGCCGACGCCGTGCCGCGTCTCCAGCAGCCACAGCCGGACCGCCTCGCCGATCTTGCCCGGGGTCGCGGTGAGTGCGAAGCCGGCGGCGAAGATCACGGCGGAGCGGGGCCACGGCACGCGGATGCCGAGCCGGCGCTCGAACAGGTGCCAGCGCACCGCCCGCACGGCGTAGTTGACCAGCGACAGCGCCAGCATGCCGGCGACCAGCGGGGCGCCGAGGCGCGCCAGCGGCGCGGTCACCGCCTCCCAGCCGGCGAGCGCCCCGGCCAGCGCGAAGGCGGCCGCCGCCACGGCCGCCGCCACCGCGGTCAGCCGGCCGGCCCGGGCCAGGGCGTCGCGGGGGGAGGGGGGCGGCACGGCAGGCGGCACGGCGGGTGGCATCCTCTTGGCGTCACAGGTAGATGAGCGCGGCGAACACGGCGATCCAGCCGACCACCGTGGTCACCAGGAACGGGTCGCTCACGGCGATGCGGGTCGGCGAGCCCGACCGCTCCTCCACCAGGGTGAGCTGGAGGTAGCGGAAGACCCCGGCGACGACGAACGGCACGGTCAGGTACAGCCGGTCCGTCCCCATCCGCTGAACCACCGCGGCGTCGGTGGTGTAGATGATGTAGCAGACCACCAGGGCCGCGACGGTCACCGTGAAGGCGGTGTCGAGGAAGGGCTTGTTGTAGCCGTCCAGGCTGCGGCGGTGGCTGGCGCCGAGGTCGCGGACGAGGTCGTCGCGGCGCTTGGCCAGCGCCAGGAAGAGGGCCAGGAGGAAGGTGCAGGCGATGATCCACACGCTGGGCTGGATGGCGACCACCGCCGCGCCCGCCTCCACCCGCAGCACGAAGCCGATGGCGATGATCAGCACGTCGAGGATGGCCACGTGCTTGAGGCGCAGGGAATAGCCGAGGTTCAGCAGCAGGTAGGCGACGACGAAGGCCAGGAAGGCCGGCGACAGCAGCGCGGCGGCGCCCAGCCCGGCGGCCAGCAGCGCCGCCATCGCCGCGAACGCCGCCGCCGGCGCGATGGTGCCGGCGGCGAGCGGCCGCAGACGCTTGGTCGGATGACCGCGGTCGGCCTCGCGGTCGGCGTAGTCGTTGACGATGTAGACCGCGCTGGCCACCAGGCAGAAACACACGGCCGCCGCGGCCGCCCGCAGCACCGACGTGGCGTCGACCGCGGCCGGGGTGAAGAACAGCGGGGCCAGGACGAAGCCGTTCTTGACCCACTGGTGGGGGCGCAGCAGGTGCAGCAGGGCGCGCGGCCCTCCCGCCGCCGGGCTGGCGGCGTCGGACCGGGGGGCGGTGACAGCGTGATCGACCATGGTGCTCGACCTACAGCATCTGCCGGGCCACCGTAAAGCGCCGGCCTCAGACAAAGACGACGAAACGGCTGAGAAGGTAGAAGACCACGGTGTAGGCGACCATGGCGATCGCCTGCGCCAGCGGGCCGGGGACGCCCAGGCCGTCCACCAGGCCCAGCAGCACGGCCAGGTTCACCGCGTAGGCCACGGCGAACACCCCGAGGAAGCGGACGGCGGCGGCGGCGGCCCGGCCCTGGTGGCGGAAGGTGAAGCGGCGGTTGAGGGTGAAGCTCACGGTCAGGCCGACGGCGTAGCCGGCGGCGTTCGCCGCCACGTGGCCGAGGCCGAGGAGCCCGTGCGCGGCCAGGATGACCGCGTACCCGACCGCGGTGTTGACGAGCCCCACCAGCACGAAGCGGATCATCGTGGCGTCGACGAGCGTGCGGACCAGGGACATGCCATTGCCCGCCATAAGGGGGTCGCAGGAGAAAACGGACGTGCCGGCGGACCATAGCCAGCGGCCCCGGCGCGGCGCAAGCACCGCGGGAGCCGCGCCGCGACGACAAGGCTTGGCAAACGCGCAATGCAATCCGCATAAGGAGAGGGACGGGGCAGGCGCGGCGCTGCCGGTCCCGGCAGGACAAGGAGCGGGACCGATGGATCAGGAGGTCGTTCTGGTGACCGGCGGTGCCGGCTACATCGGCAGCCATGTGGTGCTGGCGCTGCGCGCGGCGGGATACGGGGTGGTGGTGCTGGACGACCTGTCGACGGGCCGCCGGACCGCCGTGCCCGACGGGGTGGTCTTCGTCGAGGGCGACGTGGGCGACCGCGACCGGCTGGCTGCGCTGCTCGAGCTCCACCGCGCGTCGGCGATCCTCCACTTCGCCGGCTCGATCGTCGTGCCGGAATCGGTGGAGCGCCCGCTCGCGTACTACCACAACAACACGGCCAACAGCCTGGCGCTGATCGAGGCCGCGGTGGGCTGCGGCGTCGGCCGCTTCGTGTTCTCGTCCACGGCGGCGGTGTACGGCGTGCCCGACCGGCTCCCGATCGCGGAGGACGCGCCGACCCGGCCGATCAATCCCTACGGCGCGTCGAAACTGATGACCGAGACGATGCTGCGCGACACCGCCGCGGCCCACGGCCTGCGCTGCGGCATCCTCCGCTACTTCAACGTCGCCGGCGCGGATCCCGGGGGTGCGACCGGGCAGTGCGGCGCCGTCGCCACCCACCTCATCAAGGTGGCCGTCCAGGTCGCCACGGGGCAGCGCCGCGACCTGACCGTGTTCGGTGACGACTACGACACCCCGGACGGCACCTGCGTGCGCGACTACATCCACGTCAGCGATCTGGCCGACGCCCATGTGCGGCTGGTCCGCCATCTCGCCGCCGCCGATGGGCCGGTGGTCCTCAACTGCGGTTATGGCCGCGGCCGCTCGGTCCGCGAGGTGGTGGCGGCGGTCGAGCGGGCGACCGGCCGGCCGTTGCCGGTCCGCATCGGACCGCGCCGCGCCGGTGACCCGCCGGTGCTGGTGGCGGCGGCGGGGCGCATCCGCGAGGTGCTTGGCTGGCGGCCGGCATACGACGACCTCGACCTCATGGTCGGCCATGCCCTGGCGTGGGAACGCAGGACGCTCCCATCGTCCGCGTAGCAATGGGTGGGTGGCGCACCATCGGTCCTTGTGGCACAAAGGGCATGGTGCGCCGCAGCACGTCCAACGCAATGGAGGGCCGCATGCCGAACCTGTCCGCAGTCGTTCCCTGCTTCAACGAGGAGGACGGGGTCGCGGAACTCCACCGTCGGCTGTCCGCGGCCTGCCGCGGGGCGGTCGGCGACGGCTACGAGGTGGTCTACGTCAACGACGGATCGCGCGACGGCACGCTGGAGCGGCTGAAGGGCATCGCCGCGGGCGATCCCCATGTGGCGGTGGTCAACCTGTCGCGCAATTTCGGCCACCAGCTCGCCTTGTCGGCGGGCCTCACGGTGGCCTCCGGCGACCTCGTCTTCGTCCTGGACGCCGACCTGCAGGACCCGCCCGAGCTTCTGGGAGACATGCTGAGGCTGGTCGGCGACGGCGCCGACGTGGTCTACGGCCAGCGCCGCGATCGGGCCGGGGAATCGGCGTTCAAGAAGGCATCGGCGGCGGCGTTCTACCGCCTGCTGGACCGCATGTCGACGGTGCGCGTTCCCGTCGACACCGGCGACTTCCGGCTGATGACCCGGCGCGTGGTCGACGCGCTGAACGCGATGCCCGAGCAGCACCGCTTCGTGCGCGGCATGGTCAGCTGGATCGGGTTCCGCCAGGTGGCGCTCCCCTACGACCGCGACGCCCGGTTCGCGGGCGAGACCAAATACCCCTTGCGCAAGATGCTCGGCTTCGCCGCCGACGCCCTGACCGGGTTTTCCGTCGTGCCGCTGCGCCTGTCGATCTACGCCGGCGTGGCGGGCGTGGTCGTCGGCTTGCTGATGCTGGCGTACGCGCTGTTTTCCTATGCCTTCCTCAGCACCGAGCCGGGATGGGTGAGCCTGATCTCGGTCGTGCTGTTCGTCGGCAGCCTGCAGCTCGTCATGCTCGGCATCATCGGCGAGTACATCGGCCGCATCTTCCTTCAGTCGAAGCAGCGCCCGCTGTTCCTCATCGAAAGCGTCACCCGCGCCGTGCCGCCGGCAGCGGTTGCGCCCGCACCCGCCCGCGGGGCGGCGCGGCAGATGGCCCCGCTCTGACATGACGCTGGCGAGCCGACGGCGCCACCGCCGGGGGCAGTCCCGGGCGGCCGGCCTGGCGCGCGGCGGTGCGGCGGTTGCCGCCTTCGCCCTTGCCGTCGGCGTGCTCGCCCACGCCTACATGGCCCATGAACGGTTCCTCTATTTCTGGGACTGGGCGGGGTTCCACGGCGTCGCCGTCGGCTTCGCCGATCAGCTGCTCGGCGATGCGCGCTCCGGTGCCGCCCTCTTCCTCGGCGCGCTGAAGGACGAATACAACCTGATCTTTGCGGTGCCCCTGGTTCCCGCACTGGCCCTGTTCGGCGGCTCGCGGACGACCTACGTGGTGGCGCTGGCCGTGCTCTACCTGGTGCCCTATGCCCTGGTGGTCGGGGTGGTCTGCCGGCGCGCCCTGCCCGGGCTCGGGCGGGCGGCGCTGTGGGGCGGCGCCTGTCTGGCGGTGGCGGTGCCGCCGGTGTGGATGACGGTGATGCGGGGCTACCCCGACGTGCTGGCCGCCGCCACGCTGCTGGCGGGGCTGGCGATCCTGCTGGGCGATCCGCGCCTCGACCGGTGGCCCACGGTGCTGGGCGTGGCGGTCGCCGTCGCCGCCGCGGTGGTGGTCCGCCGCCACATCGCGTACGCCGGGCTGGCGGTGCTCGGCGCGGCCGCGCTGTCGCTGCTGCTGCACTGGGGCGAGCGGCTGCGCGCCGGCGGCGCCGGCGCGGTGCTCGCCGATGCCCGGGCGGGCCGGCTGCTGCGGGCGCTGGCGCTGCCGGCGGCCACGCTGGCGCTCCTCATGGCGTTCAACCCGTACTTCGTGGGCACCGTGCTGGCCCACGACTACGGGGCGCTGTACGCCTCCTATCAACTGCCGTTCGGCGCGCTGGTGCGGTCCTTCGCCGCGCTCATGGGGCCGGTCTACCTGGCCGCGGCGGCGGTGGCGGTCGTGGTCGCCCTGGCGGCGGGGCGCCTGCGCTGCGGCGCGCTCAGCGCCCTCGGCCTGTTCGGGGCGCTCTGGCTGGCGCTGTGGTTCGGCCTGGCCCGCCAGAACAACGGGCATCACATCATCGTGGCCTTGCCGCCGCTGGCCGCGGTGGGCGTGCTGATGGCGGCGGACGCGGTGGCCCGCCACGCCACGCCGGCGCTGGGGCGGCTGTGTCTGGCGTCGTGCCTGGCCGTCGCGGCGGCCGTGGCCCTGGTAACGTACGGGCCCTGGACGACCCCGTACCGCATCGTGCAGGATCGCACCGGGCTGCTGTCCATACCGTTCGGACCGATGGTCCGCCGGGATTTCGACGAGGTGCGGCGGCTGATCGGAACCTTGCGCGCCGGGCCGCAGCCCGTCCTCGTCGCCGCGTCCAACGGGCTGCTGAACTTCGACCTCGTGGCCAAGGCCGAGCCGGCGCTGTTCGGCGGCGGCCCGCCGCAGCTGGCGGTGATCGCCAGCCCGCAGGTGGACAGCCGCGACCCGCTGCCGGTCGAGGATCTGCTGCGGGCCCGCCAGGTCGTCGTGGTGCGGCCCTTCCAGTACCATCTCAGCAGCCCGGCCGAGCAGGACGTCGTGCGCGTTCTGGTCGCGGCGTTCCGGGACGAGTGGCCGGTCGCCGCGGACTTCGCCGACAGCGGCGCCCGCTTTGCCCTGGGCGGGCAGGGGGCGACGGCCCGGCTGTACGTGCGGAGCCGGCCGACGGCGTTGGCCACGGCGCTGGACATCTACCGGCGGGTCCGCGCGGTGACCGGCTCGCCACCGCCCCGCTACCGCGACGTCTGGCATTGGACGGCGGAACCCGCCCACGCTGGCTACGGCGCCGACGGCGCCCGCACCCTTCATTTTCCGGCGCCCGCGGACGCGGACGGCGCGCCGCTCGCGGTGACCCTGCTGCGCCCGGTCCGCGGCGCGGTCGTCATCTCCGGCACGGCCGCCCTGGCGGGAGCGGGCTGCGCGCCGCTGCGTCTGGAGGCGGTGCGCGGTGCCGGCGGCGACGGCGACGGCGGTGGAGTGATGGCCGCGGTCGGGCCGGACGCGACGGCAACGGTCGCCGCGGGGGCGCCCGCCGCCTTCCGCTTCACGGTCCCGGTCGGGCCGGCCGAGGGGATCGTCGGCCTTCGCACCGGCCCCGGGCGGGACTGCCGCCTCGAGCTGTCGGCGCTGGCGGTCGCCGCGGCGCCGTAGCGGCCGTCAGCGGCCGTCAGCCGCCGGCGCGTCGCGCCGCCGTGGCGCGCCGCCAGGAGTCCTCGTACTGGCCGGCGATGGCGGCGGTCGAGAACCGCTGGCGCACCAGCGGTGCGGCGGTGCGGGCGCGGTCCGCGAAGGCGGGAAGGGCCTCCAGCCAGCCGGCGAAGCCATCGGCCAGGGCCGCGGCGTCGTCCGGCGGCACGGTGGCGCCGCTGCCGTACTCCTCCAGCACGGCGCGGATGTCGCCGACGTCGGTGGCGAACACCGGGACGCCCATGGCCATCGCCTCGAGCATGGCGATGGGCAGCCCCTCGTAGCGCGACGACACGACCAGCCCGGCCAGCAGCGGGTAGACCCGGGTCAGGTCGTTGCAGAAGGGGATGCGTTGGACGTTGTCCAGGCGGTGGGCGGCGATGAAGGCGTCGCACGCCGCCGCCAGGTCGCCGTCGCCGATCAGCACGAAGCGGTCCGACCTCCCGGCCGCGCAGGCGCGGCGCGCCAGCTCCAGGAAGTTCAGAGGCGCCTTCTGGTCGGTCAGGCGGCCGATGAAGGCGAAGCAGCGGCGGTCGGTGGGGATGCCGGTGATCGCCGACAGGCGGGCGCGCTCGGCGGCGTCGACCGGCGGGCGGTCGAAGCGCGGGGCGTCGATGGCGGAGTAGATCAGGTCGATGCGCCCGGGGTCCATGGCCAGGCGGTCGACGAACACGGCGTGGATGCGCCGGGTGATGGCGATGAAGCGGTCGAAGGCCTGGATGCCCGGGTCGGGATAGTGGGCGATCCAGCCGACCTCGGTGTCGTAGACCTGCTGGTCGACGATGCCGGCGTCGTGGAACAGCGCCCGCAGGGCGGCGGCGTGATGGACCAGCCAGGGTGACCCGTTGCAGATCCACACGACATCCGGGCGATGGGTGCGCGCCACCGCCGTCATGAGGGCGAGGTGGTCGGTGTTCTCCGCCACCTCGGCAAGGTCGTAGAGGGGGGCCAGCGGGGCCGCCTGGTGGTGCAGGCTGCCCTGGCGGGTGGCCAGCCGCTCGGTGGTCGCCATGACGAAGTCCCAGCGCCCGTGCAGGGCGCGGACGATCTCCACCGTGTTGCGCTCGACGCCGCCCACGGCCAGGAACATCGGCAGCACCAGCACCGTGCGTCCGCCCCCCGCCCCGTCCCCTGCCCCGTCCCCTGCCCCGTCCCCTGCCCCGGCCAGCGGCAGGGCGGCACCGGCGGTCGGCCGCGGCGCCGGCACCGCGGGGGCGCCGCCCAGGCCGATCCAGGCGCCCGCCGTCTGCGGCGCGGCGAAGCCCAGGGCCTCGTCCAGGGTCGTCGCCACGGCCTTGGCGGGGGCCGGGAGCAGGCGCAGCAGGCGGCCGGTCAGCGGCCGGGCCGGCGCCCGCCGGTCGAGGAAGACCGGCGCCGCGTCGGCCGCGAAGACCGTCTGGTCGCGCAGTGCCCCCGCCACGGCCAGCGTCGGCGCCTCGTCCAGGGTGCGGCTGACCAGCAGAAAGTCCAGGTCGCGGTGCAGCACCGCCAGGAGGATGGTGCGCAGGTCCCGCTCGTCCAGCGCCGTCGTCGCCGACTGCGGTGCGTACAGATAGCGGCAGCCGGCGGCGGCGGCGTCCCCGGCGCGGTCGAGGGGGACCAGCATGGCCGGGGCCAGGGCGGCGAGCCGATGGGCGAGGCCGGGATCGTCGGCCGGCGCAAGGATGCCGATCGCCGGCAGCGGGGCCGCCGCCGTGCCGGGCCGCTGCGGCGGCGCGGGCGAAACCGGCGCGGGCGTGGCGGCGAGGCGGCGGTAGAGGCGGTGCAGCGCGCGCTCCACCGGTGCGCCGCCCGGCGTGCGCGCCAGGATGCGGCGGACCAGCGGCTTCAGGGACTCCAGCATGCGGGCAAGGACACGTGTTCGGGGGGCGTCGGATGGAGCGAACTTAATAGACCGCCGGGCGACCGACTGGTAGAGGAGATTGCCTGTCGCGGCCGGGACCCGCGGAGGGAGCGGCCATCGGGAGGTGGAGAGGGACCAGCATGCGGACCATGAAATGCGTCGTCCTCGGCGGCGGCGGGTTCATCGGCACCAATCTGTGCCGCCGCCTGCACGAGCGGGTGGGGGAGCTGCGCGCCTTCGGCCGCCGTCGCTCTTTCCCGGCGGCGGTGCGCGGCGTCGCCTGGTACGAGGGCGGCTTCGCCGACACCGCGGCGCTGGCGACGGCGGTGGAAGGGTGCGACACGGTGTTCCACCTCATCAGCGCATCGACCCCGGCGTCGGCCAACCTCGATCCGGCCCAGGACCTCCAGGCCAACGTGGCGGCGACCCTGCATCTGCTGGACATGTGCCGCACCGGCACGGTGGGGCGGGTGGTGTTCGTCTCGTCCGGCGGCACCGTCTACGGCGTGCCGCGGGCGGTGCCGACGCCCGAGACCGCGCCCACGGATCCCATCGCCGCGTATGGCATCGGCAAGCTGGCGATCGAGAAGTACCTGGCGCTGTACCAGCACCTGCACGGCCTCGATCACCGCATCCTGCGGGTCGCCAATCCCTTCGGGCCCTTTCAGACGGCGCACAAGCACCAGGGGGTGGTCGCCGCCTTCCTGCGCCGCGCGCTCGCCGGCCAGGCGGTGGAGATCTGGGGCACCGGCGCGGTGGTGCGCGATTACGTGTACGTCGACGACGTGGTGGAGGCGCTGGCGCTGGCGGCCACCCACGATGGCGCCGAACGGGTGTTCAACATCGGCAGCGGCGAGGGCCGCAGCCTGGCGCAGATCGTCGCCGACCTCGGCGTCGTGACCGGCCGGCCGCTCGCGGCGATCCACCACCCGGCGCGGCCGGTCGACGTGCCGGTCAGCATCCTCGACATCGCCCGGGCCCGCGCCGACCTCGGGTGGGCGCCGCGCACAAGCTGGCAGGACGGACTGCGCCGGACCTGGGAATGGATGCGCGACGCGGCCTTGGAGTGACCGGCCACGCGGCGGCGCGCGGCCCTGGGGTGACCGGCGCTCCCCCTCTGGGGCGGCCCCGGACGCCGGCCGTTCAGGCGAAGAACCGCCGGCGGAACCAGGCGATGGTGCGCTCCAGCCCCTCGTCCAGCCCGATCCGCGGCTCCCAGTCGAGCAGGGCCTTGGCCTGGGCGATGTCCGGGCGGCGCTGGCGCGGGTCGTCCTGGGGCAGCTCCCGGTGGACCAGTGTGGAGGACGACCCCGTGAGGCGGAGCACCTTCTCGGCCAGCTCCAGCATCGTGAACTCGCCGGGGTTGCCGAGGTTGATGGGGCCGGTGCCGGCCGTCACGGTGGCCATGAACCGCATCATGCCCTCGACGAGGTCGTCCACATAGCAGAAGGAGCGGGTCTGCGAGCCGTCGCCGTAGATGGTGATCGCCTCGCCCCGCAGCGCCTGCATGATGAAGTTCGACACCACACGGCCGTCCGCCGGGTGCATGCGCGGGCCGTACGTGTTGAAGATGCGCACGACCTTGATGGGCAGCGCGTGCTGGCGGTGGTAGTCGAAGAACAGGGTCTCGGCGCAGCGCTTGCCCTCGTCGTAGCAGGCGCGCGGCCCGATCGGGTTGACGTTGCCCCAGTAGGATTCCGGCTGCGGGTGCACGGCGGGGTCGCCGTAGACCTCGCTGGTCGAGGCCTGGAGAATCGGCGCGCCGACCCTCTTGGCCAGGCCCAGCATGTTGATGGCGCCGTGCACCGAGGTCTTGGTGGTCTGCACCGGGTCGTGCTGGTAGTGGACCGGCGAGGCCGGGCAGGCGAGGTTGAAGATCGCGTCCACCTCGACGAACAGGGGCACCGTCACGTCGTGGCGCATCGCCTCGAACAGCGGGTCGGCGAGCAGATGGGCGATGTTGTGGCGCGACCCCGTGAAGTAGTTGTCGACGCACAGCACCTCGCAGCCGTCGGCCAGCAGGCGTTCGCAGAGGTGGGAGCCGAGGAAGCCGGCGCCGCCGGTCACCATGACGCGCTTGCCGTAGCCGCGGGTCGACACCGCGCCGTCACCAAATGGCATGGGGCTGACCTCTCAGGGTGCGGTGGCGCCGGTGCCGCCGCGCGGCCGGCCGATCGACGTGTAGGTGAAGCCGGCCGCCGCCATCTCGGCGGGATTGTAGACGTTGCGCAGGTCGACCATCACCGGTGCCCGCAGCAGCGCCTTGACCCGCTTCAGGTCCAGCGCGCGGAACTCGTTCCACTCCGTGACGATGGCGACGCAGTCGGCGGAGTCCAGCGCGGCGTACGCGTCGTCGCACCACACCACCCCGGTCATCAGCTTCTTCGCCTCCGCCATCCCGGCGGGGTCGAAGGCGCGCACCGTGGCGCCCGCCGCCTGCAGCGCCGGCACGATCTCCAGGGCCGGCGCGTCGCGCATGTCGTCGGTGTTGGGCTTGAAGGTGACGCCCAGCACCGCCACCGTCTTGCCCGCCGCCGAGCCGCCGCAGGCGGCGATGATGCGTTCGGCCATCTGGCGCTTGCGCCGGTCGTTGATGCCCACCACCGTCTCGACGATGCGTACGGGGCTGTCGTGCTGCTGCGCCGTGCGGACCAGGGCCAGGGTGTCCTTGGGGAAGCAGGAGCCGCCGTAGCCCGGACCGGCGTGCAGGAACTTGCGGCCGATGCGCCCGTCCAGGCCCATGCCGCGGGCGACGTCGTGGACGTTGGCCCCCACCTTCTCGCAGAGGTCGGCGATCTCGTTGATGAAGGTGATCTTGACCGCCAGGAAGGCGTTGGCCGCGTATTTGATGAGCTCCGCCGTTTCCAGCTCGGTCATGACGATCGGCCGCTCGATCAGGTAGAGGGGCCGGTACAGGCCGCGCATGACCTCCTGGGCGCGCGGCGAGGTGGTGCCGATGACCACGCGGTCGGGGCGCATGAAATCGCCGATCGCCGACCCCTCGCGCAGGAACTCCGGATTGGAGGCGACGTCGAACTCGACGTCGGGGCGGGCCTCGCGGATGATCCGGGCGACCTCGCGCCCGGTGCCGACCGGCACCGTCGACTTGGTCACCACCACCGTGTAGTGGTCGAGGTGGCTGGCGATCTCCGCGGCGGCGCCGTAGACGTAGGAGAGGTCGGCGTGGCCGTCGCCGCGGCGCGACGGCGTGCCCACGGCGATGAACACCGCGTCGACGCCCCGCATGGCCTCGGCCAGGTCGGTGGTGAAGGACAGGCGGCCGGCCGCCACGTTGCGCGCCACCAGCTCGTCCAGGCCCGGCTCGTAGATCGGGATCTCACCGCCCTGCAGGCGCTCGATCTTGCCGGCGTCCTTGTCGACGCAACAGACCTCGACGCCGAATTCGGAGAAGCAAGCGCCGGACACCAGTCCCACGTAGCCCGTGCCGATCATCGCTATGCGCATGCTGACGTCTCCGCACCGATTTCCAAGTTGATGTTCAGACGGAAGGGGGTCACAGGGGGCCGGACGCCAGCCACGGCAGGGCGCGGGCCAGCGGCACGGCGTCGCCCAGGATGTCGTTGCGAACGGCGCGCTCGACGTGGCGGGTGCCCCGCTCGAGGATGTGGCGGTAGGCATCGCCCAGATTGGCGTCCGGCCGGCCCCAGGCCTGCACGAAGCCCTCCAGATAGGCCATTTCGAAGACGCCGCGCAGCAGGTCGTCGTGCCAGTGCTGCGAGCCGATGCGGTGCTCCGCCTCGAGCAGGCGTGCCCAGGCCTTCAGCCCGTCGAGCACGGCCATCAGGTCGGCCAGCGGCCGGTCGTCGCCGGCCCCCCGGCTCTCCAGCACCCGCACCAGGGGTGCCACGCCGAGCAGGTCGGCGACCTCGCGATGCTGGTCCAGGAACACCTTGGCCATGCGCCCGCAATTGGCCTGCCGGCCGATGAACCCGGCCACCGTGTAGGCGTGGTGGTGGGTGCCCACCGAGGCCGGCGTGTAGAAGAGCTGGAGCCCCTGCGCGCCCTTCGACAGCCGGTAGGCGAACTCGATGTCCTCGAAGCCGTAGAGCGTGTAGCCGTGGCTGAAGCCGTCGCTGGCCCAGTCGGCGACCACGTCGCGCTTGACCGAAACATTGGCGGTGTAGAAGAAGCGGAAATCCAGGAAGGTGTAGGGGGTGAAGTCGGCATAGCCGAACTGTTCCCCGCCCTTGCCCTGGATGTGGGCCATCACGAAGTTGACGTCGGCCTGGGGGCGGTCGGGCCACACCACCTTGCCCAGCACGCCGAAGCCGGGGTCGGGGTTGGCCGTGTGCAGCTCGGCGTGGACCCGCAGGAAATCGGCGTTCAGGGGCTGGATGTCGTCGCCCAGGAACAGCAGCACCGGATGGCGGGCCAGGCCCGCCCCGATGTTGCGGGCCTGGCCCGGGCCGCCGTTGGCCACGCGGGTCCAGGTCAGGGTCGGCAGGCGGCGCGCCAGGGCGGCGAGCCGGTCCGGGGTGTCGTCGGTCGAGCCGTCGTCGACCACCACGAACTCGACCTCAAGGCCCTGCGCCGTGCGCGCCACGGCCGCCACCGTGTCCTCCAGCAGGGCGCCGCGGTTGTAGGTGGGGATGACGATGGACAGCGGCACCAGCCGGCCGGGCCGCGCGGCATCGCTGCGCGGATGGGGGTCGGCCGACGAGGGTGCGCGGGCGTCGAGGGGCATCGCAAGGGTCAACGGCAGCGGGCGGTGAGAGTGCGCGGATGCTATCGCCGCCCCCACGGACAAGGCAAGCGGCCATTCGCCGCCCCGCCGCAGGGGTGGACTGCGGCCGCCGCGACCGGGCATCCCGCCGGCGCGCCGGCCCGGCGCCGGCGCCTCAGAACACCCGCGGCACCCAGTTCTGGTCGGCCTTGCTGGGCCGGGCGTAGCCGGTGTCGCCCTGGCGCTCCGGCAGCGGCATGTCCACCGGCTCCAGATCCTTGTAGGGGATCTGGTGCAGCAGGTGCCAGATGCAGTTCAGCCGCGCTTTCTTCTTGTTGTCGGCGTCGACGATGTGCCAGGGGGTCAGCGGCCGGTCGGTGTGCTCCAGCATGACGTCCTTGGCTTGGGAATACTCGACCCAATGTTTGCGCGATTCGAGGTCCATCGGGCTGAGCTTCCAGCGCTTGATGGGGTTGTGCATGCGCTCGGCGAAGCGCTTTTCCTGCTCCTCGTCGCTCACCGAGAACCAGTACTTGACCAGGACGATGCCGGAATGCACCAGCATCTCCTCGAAGAGGGGGCAGGCGCGCAGGAACTCCCGGTACTCCTCGTCGGTGCAGAAGCCCATGACCCGTTCGACCCCGGCCCGGTTGTACCAGGACCGGTCGAACAGCACGATCTCGCCCGGGGCGGGAAGCTGCGCCACGTAGCGCTGGAAGTACCATTGGCCCCGCTCCCTCTCGGTCGGTGTGCCGAGGGCGACGACCCGGCAGACCCGCGGGTTGAGGCTTTCGGTGATGCGCTTGATCACACCGCCCTTGCCGGCGGCATCGCGCCCTTCGAACACCACGACCACCTTCAGGCCCTGGATGCGCACCCATTCCTGCAGCTTGATCAGCTCGAACTGGAGGCGGGCGAGTTCGTCGACGTATTTGTACTTCGCGCCCGGCTTCTCCAGCGGCTTGGCGTCACCGAGCACGTGCCAGTGGGATTCGATCCGCGCCGTCTCCTTGGCGTCGCGGAGCAGGTCGCCGCCCCGCCCGCCACCGGCCGGCGCCGGTCGTTTTTCCCCCTTGGCTTTTCCCTTTCCGGGCTTGCGGGCCGTGGCGTCCATGATGCGCTCCCCACTGGGTGTCGAGATCCGTCACGGGACGCTACGGGGCGCCGTCACCGAAATGCAACCTCGGCCAGACCGGGGTGACGTTTTTGCGCACGCGACCCGGGTGCGCCCGGTCGTCGTCAGGACTCGCCGTCGTCAGGCTGCGCCGCCGGCGCGGCGCGCCGCCGGGCCGGCGCCACCGTGGGCGACGGCGCGGTTCTTGCCGGCACGCTTGGCGGCGTAGAGCGCGGTGTCGGCCAGGCCCATGACCGCCTCGAACGCGTCGGCGTCGGTGGGGAAGGACGCCATGCCGATGCTGCAGCCGACGCGCACCGAGGTGCCGTCGACCACGATCGCCTCGCCGACCGCCTCGATCAGGCGCTGGGCGATCTCCGCCAGGCGGGGATTGGCCCCGCCCTGCGGCGTCGTCAGCACGGCCACGAACTCGTCGCCGCCCAGGCGGGCGATGACGTCGTCGGCGCGCAGGCACGCGGCCATGCGCAGGGCGGTCTGGCGCAGCACGGCGTCGCCGGCCGCGTGCCCGAGCTGGTCGTTGACCGGCTTGAAGCCGTCGAGGTCGATGTAGAGGACGTCCGCCGTTCCCCCCTCGGCGGCGATCCGGCCGGTGACGCGGGGAACGTGGCTTTCGAAGAAACGGCGGTTCGGCAGCCCGGTCAGACGGTCCTGGAAGGCCAGATCCTCCATGGTCGCCAACGCGGTGCGCGACCGCGTCAGGTTCTCGACCAGGGCGCGCAGGGACGCCGCCAGGGATTCGATCTCGTGCGCGCCGCGCAGCCGCGGAATCGAGGCGCCGGGCTCGCCCCGCCCCAAGCGCGCCGCGGCGTCGCAGATGGTCGCCAGGGGCCGCGTCAGGCGCGTCGCCGCGAACCAGCCGAACACGCTGAACGCCGCGGCGAAGCCGCCCCCCCACAGCAGGATCTCCCGGCGCAGGGCCACCGCCGAGGCATGGGCGACCGCCACCGGCTTGCGGACCACCACGCTCCATCCCAGACCCGGATAGTCGAGATGGCCCGCCCCGTGGGCGAAGCCACTGACGTAGCGCTCCCCGTCGGCCCAGCCCTCCGCCGCCCAGCCGGACTCGCCGGCGCCCGCGCGGCGCGCGCTCACGGTCGCCAGCGGAGCGCCCTGCGTCCCGGCGGGACCCAGCAGCACCGTGCCGTCCCTGGCGAGGACGAAGACGTTGACCTGCTCCCGGTCGTGCATGGGGCGCAGAAGCGACCGCTCGACCTCGCGCGCCCATTGCCAGCCGAAATGCGCCGCGAGCACCCCGGCCAGGGCGCCGGATTCGTCGCGGATGGGGGCGCTGACGTCGACGAACTTCATGGGCTCGCCGGTGGGGTTGGGCAGCAGCCGCGACAGCATCACCGCGTCGTGGACGTCGCCGATCGCCACGCCCTCGCGACCCTCGCGGAACACCGGGCGGTGCGCGATGTCGACGCCCTCCAGGATGCCGCCGGTCGCCGCGACGACCGCGCCGGCGGCGTCGGTGATCCCCATCCAGGACACCGCGGGAAACCGCTCCTTGAAGCGGTCGATCACCCGGCGCAGGGCCGCCGGGTCGCCGGTGACGCGCGACGGCACCAACTCGGCCAGGGTGGCGATCTCGCCGGAGCGCGACCACATGGTGCGGTCGAGCTGCTCGGCCATCTGCGCCGCCATGGTCGCGAGCGTGTGGCCGACCTCGCGTTCGACCTGCGTGTGTGCGCGGTAGCCGACGATGACGGCCATGGCCGCGGACAGGGCGAACGTCAACGCCGCACAGGTGGCGGCGACCTGCGCCCGCAAGCTCAGCGCTCTCCGCATCGCCGTTGTGCTCCCCAACTCCCGAACCCGGTCGTGGCGGCGAAAATAGCGCATACCGGAGTATACCGCTCGGAAAAAACTCGTACGAAGGCGTGCGGTCCCGCGCCGCGCCGCGCCCGCTTGTGGCAATCGCGCGGGGGCGGAGCTTATCCATGGCAGGCCCGGGAGGGGTGGTATAGGATGCGGCGCGCCCGCCCGGGGCGGCCGCGCCGCAGCGGGGCGCCGTCGCCGGGTCCGCCGTTCCAGGGGATGTTCCGCCCGTGTCCGCTTCCGCCCAGACCACGCCCCTTATCGTCGTCGGCGCCACCGGCCAGGTCGCTCGCGAGCTGGCGCGGGCGGCCCTGCCGCCCGGCGTCGTCCTGCAGACCGTCGGCCGGCCACAGCTCGACATCGCCGATCGCGGCGCGGTGCACGCGCTGGTGGCGCGGTCGGGGGCGGCCGCGGTGATCAACGCCGCCGCCTACACCGCGGTCGATCGCGCCGAATCGGAGCCGGATCAGGCCTTCGCGGTCAACGCCAAGGGCCCCGGCTTCCTCGCCGAGGCCACGGCGGCCGTCGGCCTGCCGCTGGTGCACATCTCCACCGACTACGTCTTCGACGGCACCAGGCGCGGTCCCTACCGCGAGGTCGATCCGGTGGCCCCGCTGGGGGTCTATGGCACCAGCAAGGAGGCCGGCGAGCGCGCGGTGCGCGACGCCAACCCGCGGCACGTCATCGTCCGCACCGCCTGGGTCCACAGCCCGTTCGGGGCCAATTTCGTGAAGACCATGCTGCGCCTCGGCGCCGACCGCGACGAGCTGAAGGTGGTCGCCGACCAGCATGGCTGCCCCACCGCCGCCGGCGACCTCGCCGCGGCCCTGGTCGCCATCGCCGCCGGGCTGGGCCGCGGCAGCCTCGACGCCTGGGGCACCTACCACCTCGCCGGCGAGGGTGAGACCACCTGGCACGGCTTGGCCGAGGCGGTGTTCGAGCGGGCGGCGCCACGGCTCGGCCGGCGCCCGAGGGTCGTGCCCATCACCACGGCGGAATACCCGACGCCGGCCCGCCGGCCCGCCAATTCGGTCCTCGACTGCACGCTGGCGGCGCAGCGCCTGGGCGTGCGTCTGCGCCCCTGGCGCGAGGCGGCCGACGCCGTGGTCGACGAACTCACCCTGGCCGGCCCGCCGTGATCACCGTCGCCCACCTCATCACCGGGTTGCAGACCGGCGGCGCCGAAACCATGCTGGCCAAGCTGGTCCGCTCGATGGACGACCGGCGTTTCCGCAACATCGTCATCTCCATGACCGGCGGCGGCAGCGTGGCGTCCGAGCTCGTGGACAGCGGCGTGCCGATCCTCTCCTTGCAGATGAAGCGGGGAGTCGCGGATCCCCGTGGCCTGGCGCGTCTGGTGCGCCTGCTCCGTGCCGAGCGTCCCCATCTGCTGCAGACCTGGCTCTACCACGCCGACCTGATGGGAACGGTTGCCGGGCGGCTGGCCGGGGTGCCGCGCGTCGTGTGGAATCTGCGCTGCTCCGACATGAACCGGCCCAACTACCGGTGGATGTCGCGCCATCTGCCGCTGCTGCTGGCCCGTCTGTCCGGCCTGCCCGACGCGGTGGTGGTCAACTCCACGGCGGGGCGGGCGGTCCACCAGTCCTACGGCTACCGCCCGCGCGCCTGGCAGCTGATCCCCAACGGCTTCGACACCGAGCGCTTCCGGCCGCAGCCGGAGGCCCGGCCGTGGCTGCGCCAGAGCCTGGGCCTGGATCCGGACACCGTCCTCATCGGGCTGCCGGCCCGCCTCGATCCGATGAAGGATCACGCCAGCTTCTTCGCCGCCGCCACCGCTCTGGCGGCCCATGAGCCGGCGGCGCGCTTCGTGCTGATCGGCGCCGGCCTGTCGGCGGCCAACGCCACGGTGTCGCGCATGGTGCGGGCGTGCGGCATCGGCGACCGCGTCCGGCTGTTGGGCGAGCGGCGCGACATGGACCGCGTGCTCGCCGGGCTCGACATCGCCACCCTGTCCTCGGCGTTCGGCGAGGGATTCCCCAACGTGCTCGGCGAGGCCATGGCGTGCGGCGTGCCGTGCGTCAGCACCGACGTCGGCGACGCCGCGGCGATCATCGCCGACACCGGCGTGGTGGTGGAACCGCGCGACCCCGTCGCCCTGGCCATGGCGTGGCGCCGCCTGGTGCGGCTCGGCACCGCGGAGCGCGCGGCCCTCGGCGCCTTGGCGCGGGCCCGCGTGCTGCGCCATTTCTCGTTGCCGATCGTCGCCGGCCACTACGAATCCTTCTACGCCGGCCTCGGCGGGCCGGAAAGCCCGGTGCCGCTGCCGGCGCTGCCGGGCTGCGCCTGAGCGCCCGGCCCGCGGCACCGGGAACCCGTCCGTAGCCCCCCTGTTGGCGCCTGTGCACGACACGGCGAAGGGGAGGCACCCATGCTCCGCGCTTGCGCGTTCACTCTGGCGATGCTGGCCGTCGCGGCCGGCCCCGCCGTCGCACAGACATACGGCGATCGTGGCGCCCCGGGGGCCACCCCCGGGTCCATACCCGGGGCGTCCCCCAGGGCGTCCCCCGGGGCGTCCCCCGGGGCGTCCGACGTCTATTCCCTGGCGGCCCTGCAACGCGCCCTGCAGCGCGCCGGCTACGACCCGGGGCCGGCCGACGGGGCCATGGGAGGCCGCACCCGCGCCGCCATCGTCGCCTATCAGCGCGACAACGGCTTGGCGGTGACGGGGCAGCCGAGTCCGCGTCTGCTGGCGCGCATCACCGGGGTCGGGCTGCCGTCGTCCGGCGTGCCGACGGCCCAGCCCGGCGCGGCGGACGGCGACCTGGTCGCCGACGTGCAGCTGGCGCTGCGCCAGCACGGCTACGGGGTGAGCGCGGTGACCGGTGCCCTCGACACGGAAACCCGGGCCGCGATCCGCGCCTCTCAGCGCGACGCCGGCCTGCCGGTCACCGGCGAACCCGACCGGCGCCTGCTGGCGGCCCTGGAAGGCGGGCGCGCCGGCGGGCCGTCCCAGCCGCGGGCCACCCCCGGCCGCGCCGGCGACCGCGCCGCCGTCGCGTTCGAGGTCGAACAGCGGCTGCAGGACAAGGGATTCGCCGTCGGGCCGGTGGACGGGGACATCGATTCCCGGACCGCGCTGGCGATCCGGCAGTACCAGGAGATGCGCGGCTTCCAGCCGACCGGCGAGGTCAGCGGCCAGCTGCTCGCCGATCTGCGTGCGTCCAACGTCACGGCCGGGCAGGGCGGCGCCCTCACCCCCGGGGGACTGGCGGAGGAGGTGCTGCGCGGCCTGGGCCGGTCGTTCCAGGGCACCGCCGAGTGACGCCGCCCTTGCCGCCGACGGTCGCCGGCGCGTAAACCGCGGGGGACCTGTCCGGCTGGCGAGGGGGTGCCGATGGCGCCGAAGATCGTCGTTCTCACGGAACCCCGCTACACCGTGGTGCTGCTCGCCCTGATCGAGCACATCGAGCCGCGCGCCGAGGTGCGCTTCCTGTCCAGCGCCGACGAGCTGCGCGCGTGGTTCGTGGCGGAGCCGCCGGCCGCGGTGGCGGCGGTGCGGTTCCTCGCCTTCTTCACCGACGTGGTGGTGCCGCCGGGCGTGCTCGCCGCGCTGGACGGTCCCGCCTACAACGTCCACCCGGGGCCGCCCGCCTATCCCGGGCGCTATCCCCTGGCCATGGCGCTGTACGACGGCGCCCGGCGCTTCGGCGCCACCCTCCACGTCATGACGGATCGGGTCGACGCCGGGCCGATCGCCGGCGTCGTCGCCTTCGACGTGCCGGACGACGCCGATCTGGACTGGCTCAACGCGCGGACCTACAAGGCGGCGCTGCGCCTGTTCCAGCATTTCGGCCCGGCGCTGGTGCGTTCGGCCGACCCGCTGCCCACCCTCGACCTCCGGTGGAGCGGCCGGCGCTCGACCGCCCGCACCCGCGAGCGCCTGTGCGAGATCGCGCCGGACATCCCGGCCGAGGAGCTGGAGCGCCGCTTGCGCGCCTTTTCCCTGATCGCGCCGGAGCCGTTCCGGATGACCCTGCACGGCCGGCGCTTCAAGCTGGTTCCCGAGCGCGGCGCGCCGTGACCCCCGAATTTGCACATTGGCCTCGTCGGATTGCTTCGCCATCCTGACAGGAGGTGCGGATCGCGGAGGCCGGGCGATGGGAAAAATCCACGAGCTGATCCGCGCCCACGGGGTCGAGGCCGCCCGTGCCCTGGTGGCGGAGTGCGACCGTCCCTTCGTCGATGTTGCCGCCGCGGCCCTCTCCTACGACAGCCGTGACGTGGCCCACCTCTATTCCGGCTTCGCCATGACGCCGCTGCCGCTGCGCCAGCCGGCCAGCAGCAAGGAGGTGTGGTGCCGCCGCAACGGCCCGTTCTCCCTGACGATCGAGCCCGGAACCCTCGCCGGCAGCGTCGGCCGCCCCCCCCGGTTCGGCGTGCCCTACGGCAGCCGCGGCCGGCTGATCCTCCTGTACCTGCAGTCGGAGGCGGTGCGTACGGGATCCGCCGAGGTGCGGCTCGGCCACACCTTGCGCGACTGGATGGTGCGCATGGGCGTGGCGCCGGGAGGCAGCGGCTACGCCGCCGTCCGCGACCAGGCGCAACGGCTGTCCGCGTGCCGGGTCGTCGTGACATGGACCGGCGACGGTCACCGGGAGGGTTGCGACGCCCCCATCGTCGACACCGCGCTGCTGTCGCCGCGCCTGCTGCGGCGCGGCACCTGGGACGAGCAGGCCACCCTGTCGCCGGCGTTCTTCGAGGCGCTGCGGCGCCACCCGTTGCCGGTGTCGGCCCCGGCGGTCCGGGCCATACAGAACTCCAGCTCCGTGTTCGACATCTATGTCTGGCTGTGCCACCGCCTGGCCGGCGTCACCAAGCCGGACCTTCGTCCCTGGCCCGACCTGCATCGCCAGTTCGGCGCGGACTACAAGGAGATCCGGCAGTTCCGGGCGAAGTTCGTGCCGGCCCTGCGCGAGGCGCTGGCCGTCTATCCCGGGGCCAACGTGGAGATCCGCGGCGACGGCATCCTGCTGCTGCCGTCGACCCCCGCGGTGGCGGCGCGCCGCCTGTTCATCTTCGGCCGCTCCGCCGCTCCGGCCCGCTGGGCCGGCCCCTGACGGTGGCGTCCGCCGGGGCGGGGCCGGGGGGCGGGGCCGGGGCCGCCGTCACCCCGGGTGGCGCACCAGCAGGCCCATCTTCAGCAGCCACGCGACGCTGCGCTGCACCTTGGCGGCGTCGCCGCCGGCCGCCGCCGCGGCGGCGGATTCGATCTGCGCCAGGGTCATCGTCCCGGCGGCGCCGACACCGTCCAGCAGGGCCCGCAGGGCCGCGTCCTCGAGGTGCCAGTAGCGGGCGAACGTGTTGATCTCCGCCGACCGCAGGCGGGCCAGGCGGGCCGGTGCCGCGGCGTCGGCGAGGGCCAGGACGCTGTCGGCCGACAGGCTGGCGCTGGCGAAGCCGGCGAACAGCGTGAACGGGTCCTGGTGCATGGGGTAGGACGGGTGCGCGACGCCGGCCCCCGGCTGGTGGCGCAGGGCGGCCAGCTCGCCCCACAAGGCACGGTACTGGGCGGCCACCACCGGCCAGTCGTAGACGGTGCGGGCCCGCTCGCGCCCCGCCGCGCCGAGGCGCCGGCGCAGCGCGGCGTCCTCGGCCAGCCGGGCGAACGCGTCGGCCGCGGCCGCCACGTCCACCGCGATGGCCTGGCTCACGGCACCGACATAGTTCTGATAGCTCATGAGGTGGGCGGCGTGGGGACGGACGATGTCCATGCCGGCCCCGGGCGGCGGCACGACGGTCGGCACGCGGTAGCCGACGGTCCCGTCGGGCACGGTGTCCTTGTAGCCGTCCCAGTCGCTGACCACCACCGGCAGGCCGGCGGCCATCGCCTCGATCGGGGCGAGGCCGAAGGTCTCCTGCACGTTGTCGACCAGCGAGGTGAAGATGTCGGCGGCGAACCAGATGTGGGCGCGCGCATCGGGGTCGTTGCCGTCGACGAAATGCACCGTGACCGACGGCGCCACCCCGGCGGCGAGGCGGGCGTACTGGCCGCGGTGGGACTCATGGGGGAACCAGCCGGCGAACACCAGGTGCAGGCGCCGCGCGCTGCGCCGGGCGGCCATCTCCGCGGCGGCCAGGGTGGCGAACGGGTGCATCTTTTCGAAGAACGACAGCCGCCCCATCCACAGCAGCGCCACCTCGTCGTCGGCGATGCCCAGCCGGCCCCGCCACGCCCGGCCTTGCTCCTGGCGCTCCGGCGTCGCCTCGAAGGCGGCGCAATCGACGCCCAGCGGGATCACCGGCAGCTGCGGCAGCGGCGTGCGCGTTCCCCCGAACCGGGCGCGGTGGTAGTCGCCCCAGCTCTCCAGCAGATCGGTGGTGGTGCGCAGCACCGCGCGCGAGGTGCAGACCAGCGCGTCCCACGGCTGCACCGGCGCCGTCAGCACCTTGGACAGAACCTCCTGGGTGGCCGGCGGGGCCAGGGTGTGGATCAGGCCGCACAGGCTGTAGGCGGCCGCCTGCTGGGGTCCGCGCTGCCAGGCGAAGTGATAGATGTTGGGCTGGCCGTGCAGCAGCACGCCGACCCCCGGCGTCTGGGGAATCTGCTCCGGGCGCACGGTGCGCAGGCGGGCGGTGGTGGCGGCGTCGAGGCCGAACTGCTCGGCGATGGCCGCCGGGGTGCGGCGGTCGAGCGCGCAGAAGTGCTGCGGCCGCGCCGGCGGGGATGCCATCTGGTCGGCCACCAGGGCACGGATCAGGCCGGCGTTGGCGACGTCCTTGCCGAACAGGCGCGGACCGGTTTTGCTGGTGCCCTCGCTCAGGAAGATCGCGGCGTCGTTCATGTCGGGTCCGGCGGCTTGGGGGCGGGCCGGCCGTTTTCACTTGGCCGGTGCGGCGGGAGCCGCTAAGCGTACGATTTGAATCGTCGAACTAGCAGGAAGGCGCCGTCTTGAGCAATCCCGTGCGTGTCGGCGTGCTCGGCTGCGGCCGGGTTTCGCAGCGCTACCTCGAAGTGTTCCGCGACGAGTTGGCGGGGGAGGCGCAGGTGGTCGCCTGCGCCGATCAGGTGGCCGGCAAGGCCGAGCGCTTCGCCGCCGCGCTGGGGGCGCGGGTGGTCGACGGCATCGACGGCCTCGCCGAGGAGCGGCCGGACCTGGTGTGCGTGCTGACCGAATCCGGCAACCACGCGCGCCACGCGCTGGCGCTGATCGAGCGTGGACTCCACGTCGTCGTCGAGAAGCCGGTGGCCCTGCGTCCCGATGACGCGCTCGCCATGCGCGACGCGGCCGCCGCGCGCGGCACCATCTGCGCGGTGGTGAAGCAGAACCGCTACAACCCGGCGATTCGGTTCCTGCGCGGTGCGGTGGACGACGGGCGGTTCGGCCGGATCGTTCTGGCCGGCGTGCGGGTGCACTGGTGCCGCACCCAGAGCTATTACGACGACCCGTGGCATGGCCGCTGGTCGATGGACGGCGGCGTTCTGGCCCAGCAGGCCATCCACCATCTGGACGCGCTGCAGTGGATCGCCGGGCCGGTCGAGTCCGTGTGCGCCCATGGCCAGGCCGTGCTCAACCGCCTGGAGGCGGAGGACACCGCGGTGGCGGCGGTGCGCTTCGCGTCGGGCGCCATGGGCACCATCGAGGCCACCACCTCGGCCCGGCCGCGCGACGTCGAGGCGTCGCTGCACCTGGTCGGCGAGGGGGCGCTGGCCAAGATCGGCGGCATCGCGCTCAACCGCATCGAGACCTGGGAGCCGGTGACGCCGCAGGCCGACGACGCGACGGTGCCGGCCCGCCTGTCCCAGGACGTCCCGAACGGCTACGGGCTCGGCCACGGCCCCTACCTGCGCGGGGTGATCGAGACGCTGCGCGCCGGGCGCACCGACGTGCCCGTGGGCGTCGACGAGGGCATGGGATCGCTGCGCCTGCTGCACGCCCTCTACGCCAGCATGGAGCGGGGCGGCTGGGTGTCGCTGGCGGACGCCCCGGTGTCGCGACGCCTTGGCCTCTGACCCCCGGCTGAGCGGCGCCGAAGCGGCGCTCGCGGTGGGGCGCTTGAGCGAGGCGGCCGCCGTCGCGGACGCGGTGCTGCGCGGCGACCCGGCGTGCGGGCCGGCGGCCATGCTGCTCGGCCGCACGTTGATGCGGATGGACCGGGCCGCCGTGGCGGCGCGCCTGTTCCGCCGCACGCTGGTGGTCGAGCCGGGCGGCATGGCCGGCTGGGCCAACCTGTCGGGCGCGCTGCGACGGGCCGGGGCCGGAGCGGCCGCGGAGGCGGCGCTGGGCCGGGCGCTGGCGGTGGACCCGCAGCGCCCCGAGTTGCATTTCAACGCGGGCAACCTAATGCGCGCCGCGGCCCGCAGCGACGACGCGGCGCGGGCGTTCCGCCGCGCCCTGGCGCTCCGACCGGACCTGGCGGAGGGGCTGGTCAACGTCGCCTTGTGCCGGCACGAGGCGGGGGCCACGCCATCGGCCATCGTCGCGGTGCGGCGGGCTCTGGTGCTGCGGCCCGACCACGTCGAGGCGCGGGTCAATCTGGCGGCCATGCTGACCGCATCGGGGGCCGGCGCCGAGGCGGTGGAGGCGTCGACCGCCGCCCTGCGGCTGCGCCCCGCCGACGCCGCGCTGTGGCGTGATCGGGCGACCGCGCTGTCGGTGACGGGCCGCCGCGCGGCGGCGCGGGAGGCGCTGCACCGCAGCGCCGCGCTCGCCCCGGACGCCGCGGCGACGTGGCGGCGCCTCGACCGGGTTGACGGCGCAAGCGCCCCGGACGACGGGCCGGACGGGAGCGGCGACCGGCTGTTGCGGCGCGCCGTGGTCGTTGACCCTGCCGACCGCGAGGCGGCCTGCGAGTGGGTGGCGCGCCTGGTCCACCACCACCGGTGGGCGCGCGCCCTGGCGGTTGCCCGCACCCTGGCGGCGCGCCATCCCGACGACCTGCAGGCCCTGGTGCGGCTGTCGGAATGCACCGGCCGCCTGGGCCGGCATGACGAGGCGCTGCGCTGGGGCCGGCGCGCCCTGCGGCGCGCGCCGGCGGATCGGACCGCCGCGGCCTTGCTGATCCTGGCCATGCGCGACGGCGGGTTGGCGGACCGGGCGACCGAGCTGGCGCGCCGGGCGTGCGCCGTGTGGCCCGACGACCCGGCGACGCTCAGCAACGCCGCCGTGGCGCTCGTCGAGTCCCGCGACTGGGCCTTGGTGGAGGGGCTGGCGCGCCGATCGATGCGCCTGGCCGACGGGTTCGAGCCGGCCCACCACGCGCTGGGCATCGCGCTGAAGGGGCAGGGCCGTGTCGACGACGCCCTGGTCAGCTACGGGCACGCGGTGGCGATCGTGCCCGACGCGCCGCGCACCCGCTACAACCGCGCCTACGCGCTGCTGGCGGCCGGCGAGACGGCGCTCGGCCTGGAAGAGTATGAGTGGCGCTGGCGTCTGCCGGCGTTCTCCTCGGCCCGGCACCTCGGCCCGGAGCCGAGTTTCGCCATGCCTGTCTGGTCGGGCGAGCCGCTGGCCGGGCGAACGCTGCTGGTGTGGGGGGAGCAGGGCGTCGGCGACGAGATCTGGGACGCCGGGACGCTGCCGGTCGTCTTCGGTCGAGCCGGTCGGTGCGTGGTCGAATGCATCGGCCGGCTGATCCCGCTGTTCCAGCGGTCGTTCCCGGGCACGACCTTCGTCGATCACACCGATCCCCCGGATCCCCGTGCCGTGGCCGCCGACCTCCAGATCCCGTTGGGAAGTGTGCTGCGCCACACCTGGCCCCATGCCGGGCCGCCAAAGCCCGGATACCTCACACCGGACCCCACCCAGGTCGCGCGGCTGCGGCAACGCTATCGGCGCCGCGGCGCGCCGGTCATCGGCGTCGCCTGGCGCAGCCGCAAGCCGATCGTGCACCGGTCGTTCGCGGCGCCGCTGGAGGACTGGCATGCGCTGGCCGCCGCGGTGCCCGGGGCGGCGCTGGTCAGCCTCCAGTACGGCGACGTGACGGAGGACGTCCGGGCGCTGCGCCGGCGCGCCGGAGTCGACGTGATCGTCGACCCGGAGATCGACGCGTTGAAGGACCTCGACGGATTTGCCGCACAGGTGGCGGCGTGCGACGTCGTGGTGTCGATCGCCAACGCCACCGTGGCGATGGCCCACGCCGTCGACCGCCCGGCGATCGCGGTGCTGCGCAAGGACCAGGACGACTGGCGCTACGGCCGAAAGGGGTCCCGGCCGGTGTGGCTGCCCAGGGTCCAGACGGTGTGGCAGGACCAGGCGGGTGGCTGGGAGTCGGCGCTGGCCGAGGCCGCGGCCCTCCTGGCGCGGCGCGCGGGGGCGTTTCCCGGCGGGTCCGCACCCTGATGGCACCGGCGCATCCGAAGGTCGCATCGCGCGGCACGGCGCAACCGGTGGCCGCGGACCTGCGGAATCGCCCGCGGCGGCCGGCGCGCCGTCCTGCGGGGGCGCGCCTGGATGGCCGTGCGTCGGCCGCCCATCGGTCGTGCGGGAGGGCTGTGTGTCTCTGTCGCAACACTGTAGCCCAACCATCAAAGAGCTGGCGAATTTGGTTATTCTGGATCGCGCGGCGTGCTTGCGTGCGGGTGTGGGTCCCTGTACAAGGAATGCGCCTTGTGCTCCTTGGCCGGCAAGGACATGGGCTCGTGAATTGATGGGGGCGACATGGAAAGTGGATCACCGAGTTCCCGTTGGAGCTGATCAGTGGTTCAGCCCCCCAACAATGCTCGCACTAGCTTCGAAGCTTACGGGAGTTGAAAGAAATGGCAAATACAACGGGTACCACGTCGAGCGACAACCTTACCGGTACGTCGGGCGCTGATACCATCACGGGCCTGACCGGCTCCGACACCATCAGCGCCGTCGACGGCGCCGACCTGCTGTACGGCAACCAGGGCAGTGATCTTCTGGACGGTGGCGCGGGCGCCGACACCATCTTCGGTGGCCAGGATGGCGACACCATCATCGGCGACAGCGCCAACGACCTCCTGTACGGCCAGCTCGGCGCCGACAGCATCCGTGGCGGCACGGATGCCGACACCATCTTCGGCGGCCAGTCCAACGACACGCTGTACGGCGACGATGCCGGCGACGTGATCTATGGCAACCTCGGCAGCGACGTCATGGACGGCGGCGCCGGCAATGACACGCTGTTCGGTGGCCAGGGCGCGGACATCCTGCTCGGCACGGCCGGCGACGACCTGCTGTACGGCCAGCTCGACGCGGACTCGGTGATCGGTGGCGCTGGCGCTGACACGCTGTTCGGCGGTCAGGGCAACGACACCATGGACGGTGGTGACGGCAACGACGTGATCTACGGCAACCTCGGTGCCGACTCCGTCGCGGGCACCGCGGGCAACGACAGCATCTACGGCGGTGACGGCAACGACACCATCGACGGCGGCGCCGGCAACGACCTGGTCTACGGCAACGAAGGCGCCGACTCGCTGGTCGGTGGTGACGGCAACGACACCATGTTCGGCGGCGCCGGCAACGACTTCGTCGGCGGCGGTTCGGCCAACGACCTGCTGTACGGCAACGACGGCAACGACACCCTCGATGGCGGTGGCAACACCGACACGCTGTTCGGCGGCCTGGGCAACGACCGTCTGCTCTCCTCGAGCGGCGTCGTGACCATGTACGGCGAGGAAGGCGACGACGCGGTCTTCTTCACCCTCGGTGGCGGCGGCGTGGCCTACGGCCAGGACGGCAACGACACCCTCGACGGCACGGGCGCGGCGACCTCGGTCACCCTGTTCGGCGGTACGGGCAACGACTCCATCCTCGGCGGTGCGACCGCTGCGGAGGCCCTGTACGGCGACGACGGCGACGACACCATCTACGGCGGCGGCATGGCCAACGCTGTGGCGGCGACGGGCGACACCCTGTTCGGCGGTGCGGGCAACGACGTGCTGTACGCCAACGCCTCGGGCACGGACCTGCTCTCCGGTGGTGACGGCAACGACACCCTGTGGGTGACCGGTGCCGCTTCGGCCGGCAGCGACACCCTGTTCGGTGGCGACGGCGCCGACGTCTTCGCCTTCAGCACCGACGCGGGTGCGGCCTCGCAGGTCGCCGGTGAGTTCCACCTCATCGCCGACTTCAAGACCGACGACGTGATCCGTCTGGCCGGCTTCGGCACGGGCTCGCTGATCCAGCCGACCATCGCCCTGGGCTCCAGCTACGGTGCGCTCGGCTCGGTGACCTACTCGGTCAACGGCAGCACCCTCGACGTCTACATCACGGGTGGCAGCGCGGGTGAGTACCTGCACCTGCAGATCACGGGTGTCAGCACGCTCGAGGCGAACGACTTCTCGTTCACCGGCTGATCCTTCGGGCCTTGCCTGGCATTGCGGGGGCGTCCTTCGGGACGCCCCCGTTTTGTTTTTGGGACAGCGCGCGGGTGGACGGCCGCGGCTGCCGCCGGCCGTGCCGCTGTGCTATGGTGCGGCCGTTCGCCGGCCGAACGGGGTCCGGCGACCGACACCATCCGACGGTTTTCCACGAGCGACAGCAGAATGACCTTTGTCGACGAACGCACTTCGCCCGACGCGGCGCTGATCGCCGACGCGCGCACCGCGCTGCGCGTCGGCAACCTGGACGAGGCGGAACGCCTGGCCCGCGCGGCCATGGACCGCAACCCAGCCTCGGTGGACGCCCTGAACATCCTGGGCAACGTGGAAGTCCGCCGCAGCCGTCCGCAGGACGCGCTTCGCCTGTTCACCCTGGCCGCAGGGCGCGACGACGGCCCGGTGTCGGCGTACAATCAGGCGCTCGCTCTGGACCTGGTCGGACGGCGCTCGGATGCCGCCGCCGTCTACCAGGCGCTGTTGCGGCGCTTTCCCGATCACGCCACGGCGCCGCAACGGCTGGTGAAGGCTCTGTTCTCCATCGGGGACTCGGACGCGGTCGTGGCGTTCGCGCGTACGGTGACGGCGTCGACGCCCCTGGACGTCGACGCCTGCTATCTGGTGGCGGTGTGCTGCCTCAAGCACGGCGCCGCCGCTCTCGGCGACGGCTTCGTCGACCGTGCGCTGGAGTCGGATGCCACCTACCGGCCCGCCGCGCTGCTGAAGGCCGGCCGCCTGCTGGTCGATGGCGACCACGCCGCCGCGCTTGCGGTGCTGAAGGGCGTACGGGCCGACGACGCCGCGGTGCGGACCTTGCTGGGCAGGGCGTGCCAGGGACTCGGGCGTACGGACGAGGCGCTCGGCCACTTCCTCCAGGCCTGCGCCCATCCCGACGCCCGGTCGGACGCGCACGCGGGCGCCGGACGCCTGCTCCACGCCGCCGGACGGCACGCCGAGGCGGCCGAGCATCTGCTGCCGCTGCACCGCGCCGACCCGGCCGACACCGATCTGGCGCAGCGCCTGGTCGAAAGCCTGCTGGCCACCGAGCGCAAGGCGGAGGCCATCGCCGTCATCCGTGCCACGCTGAACACCGGGCCGGAGAACCTGGGGGCCTGGAACACCCTCTCCATCCACCTGAAAACGGCCGGTGACAAGGCGTTGGCGGTGACCTGTCTGCGCGCCGCCATCCTGAGGGACCCATCGGCCGCGGGTCTGTACTACAACGCCGGGTTCACCTGCAACGAACTGACCCGCGCGGAGGAGGGGGAGACCCTGCTGCGCCGGGCCGTGAGCATCCAGCCCAACTACGCCAAAGCCTGGAACGCGCTCAGCGTGTCCCTGGCGATCCAGTACCGGGCCACGGAGTCCGAAGCCGCGGCGCACAACGCCGTCCGCTGCAACGACGCCGCGGCGTCGGCCTGGCTCAACCTCGGCATCACGCGGCGCGCGCTCGGCCGCCTGGACGCCGCAGTGGACAATTTCCGCACGGCCCTCTCGCTCAAGGCCGAGTACGCCGAAGCCCACCACAACCTGGCCATCACCCTGTTGATGATGGGTGAGATCCGTGAGGGGTTCCAGCACTACGACTGGCGGTTCGCCCTGCCCGATTTCCCGTCGCCCAAGCGGGCGTTTCCCCAGCCCGAATGGACCGGCCAGGACCTCAGTGACTGCGGCGTCCTGGTCTACATGGAGCAGGGGATGGGCGACGAGGTCATGTTCTCCTGGTACATCCACCATCTCCGGCGGATCGCCAAACGGGTGGTGCTGGATTGCGACAAGCGGCTGGTGCCGCTGTTCGCCCGCAGCTTCCCAGGGGTCGAGGTGATCGCCCGTTCGGACGAGAAGCACCCGTCCAAGGCCGCCGGGTACGTCCGCTACAAGGTTCCCGCGGGTCACTTGCCCAAGCTGTTCTGGGCCGAGACCCGGGAGCAGATCTACCGCACCTGCCATCATGCCGGCCGCCGCGTCGTCCGCACGGACGGCCATCTCACGGTCGATCCCGACCGCCTGGCGCATTGGCGCGGCTATCTTGCCGAGCGCGCCGGAGAGGGAAGCCCGTTGATCGGCCTGTCCTGGCGCAGCGCCCTGCACAACCGGACGCGCGACATACAGTACCTCGCGCCGGAGGACATCGCCCGGGCCCTGCCCGAGGGCGCCTGTGTCGTCAACCTCCAGTATTCCACGGCGCCGGAGGAGGTGGAGGCGTTCGAGGCGCTCGGCCGGCAGCACGGCTTCCGCTTCGTTCATCCCGAGGGCATCGACCTCAAGGACGACCTCGACGACGTGATGGCGTTGATCGCGGCCCTGGATCTGGTCGTCACACCCTTGATCTCGGTGGCGTGGATGGCCGGCGCGCTCGGCGTCCCCACCTGGGTGTTCCGCACCTCCGAGATCAACCGCGTGTGGCAGCAGCTCGGCATGCCCTACGTGCCGTGGTACCCCAGCATGCGGCTGTTCTTCCGCAAGGCGCTGGAGCGCTGGGACGGGCCACTCGCCACCGTCCGGGGCGAAATCGAGGCGTGGCGCGCCGGGCGCTGACCCGGGTCAGCCGCGCCAGGCGGCCAGCGCCGTGGCGACCGTGTCCAGGACCGGTGTCCAGTCGCCCAGGCGGCGCTGCCGGAACAGGCGGGCGGTCGGATACCATGGGGTGTCCGACCGGTCCCGCAGCCAGCGCCAGTCGGCCTGGGCCCCCAGCAGGATCCACACGGGCTTGCCCAGCGCGCCGGCGAGGTGGGCCACCGAGGTGTCGACGGTGACGACGAGGTCGAGGCGGGCGATCACCGACGCGGTGTCGGCGAAGTCCGCCAGCGCCGGGCCGAGGTCCGCCATGCGCGGATCGGCGCCGTGCGCGCCCTTCTGGAGAGCGTAGAAATCGATCGCCTCGACGTCGAGGAGACGTCGGAACGCGTCGAACGGGATCGTCCGCCAGCCGTCGTGGGCATGGCGGGGATTGCCCGCCCACACCAGCCCGACCCGCGGCCGGCCTTGATCCGGCAGATCGACGGCCGGGGTGGCCGGGGCCGTCAGATAGGGGATGGGCGCCGGGACGCTGTCCGGCGTCGAGGCGAATCGCGCCGGAAGGCTCAGCACGAGCTCGGCCATGTCACAGCCGTCCAAGGGGCCGTCGAGAACCTCGCCGACCCCCAGGGCACCGTCCAGGAGCCGGCGCAGCGGAGGGTGGGCGTTGAGGACGACGGTGGCCCCCTGCATGGCCAGCAGATGGGCGTAGCGGACGAAGTGGATGACGTCGCCGGCGCCCTGTTCGGCCACCAGCAGGATGCGCCGCCCGGCCACCGGTCCGCCGTCCCAGACCGCGAGGCCGGCCTGAGCGGCCCATGCGAGGAACGCGCGGCGCGTGTTCCGCCGCTCGTAGTACGCCATCCCCTCGGGCCAGGAGCCCGCCTGCATCAGGGCCAGGCCGAGGCCGACGTTCATCTCCTCGCGGTCCGGCTCCAGCGCGTGGGCGCGCCGGTAGAGGGCGATCGCCGCGTCCTGCCGCCCGTCGGCACGCAGCGCGTTGGCCTGGTTGAAGAGCAGCCGGCCATCGTCCGGCGTCTGCACGACCGCCGCGCGCAGCAGGCGGGCCGCCTCCTCGAACCGGCACAAGCGGTGCAGCGACCGGGCTCCCTGGGCGAGGGCCGGAACGTAGTCGGGCCGCGCCGCAACGAGCTGGCCGTAGAGATCGGCGGCGCGTTCGTAGCGCCCCTTCTTCATCTCCAGCTCGCCGCGCGCCATGGCCTCCTGAAGCGTGTACGCTCGCTTGCGCGGGTGGGTCACAGCGCCACCTCGGCGCTCCAGAACGCCAGCAGTTCGCGTTCCATGCGGTCGAAGCCGTGCTGGTGTGCCGTCTCCATTCCGGCGCGCCGGCGCCGCCGCGTCTCGTCGGTGGGGGCAAGACAGAGGTCCATGGCGCGGGCCAGCGCGTCGGTGCAGCCGAGCCAGTCGTCGGCGGCGCACCACAGGCCGTTGTCCTCGGTGGCGTACTCGTTGCCACCCCCGCCGGTGAAGCCGGCGACGAGGCATCCCGCGGCCATCGCCTCCAGCGGCGGAAGCCCGAAGCCCTCAAGCCGGCCGAGGGCGAGGAACACCGCCGAGTCCCCGAGGACGCGGGCGACCTCCTGGCGCGGCACGTCGTTGATGACGATCCATGGCACGCGGTCGTGGCGCGGGTGGCGGCGGCGGAAGGTCTCGCGCAGGAACACGCTCTCGACCTGCATCTTCCGCGGCATCAGGGCGATCTGCCGCCGTTTGGCGGCGGCGGGGCGGAACAGGCTGGTGTCGATGCCGTTGTGGACCACCGGGACCTGGGCGTAGCCCAGCACGGTCCGCAGGTAATCCGCGATGACTTCGCCACAGCAGAACACCGTGGACACGCCATAGTGTTCGTAGCTTCCCCCCAAGCCCATCCCGTAGAAGACGTAGTGGTGGTTCTGGCAGAACACCACCCGGCGCCCCGGCCGGCCGGCCATGGCCGAGAGGACGTCGTTCCACGGTTCCGGCACGACGACGATGTCGTCCGGCGCCGGCACGAAGTCCGGCGTCATCGCGATCATCGGCACGCCGGCGTCGTAGAAGTCCGAGGCCACGTTGCGCCGGACCAGGAGCGCGGCGTCGAAGCCGTGGCGGACCAGGATGCGGACGTGGTCGCGCGCGATGATGGTGCCGCCGGTCGGCCGCTCCGGGTTGTCGGTCACGTAGAGGATGCGCTTGGCCGCCATGGGGGCTCCGGGTCGCGTCGGGTGGTGGCGGAAACGTGCCTCAGGGTTCCCGCAGGGCCAACTCGAAGCTGCGCAGCAGCGGGCTCAGCCAATAGGTCAGCAGGGTCCGCTCGCCGACCGAGATGATCGCCATCGCCGGCATGCCCGAGGTCAGCTCGACGCCCGGCAGCATGTGCTCGCGCGACTCCGGGTCGAGCTTGATGAGCACGCGGTAGTAGGGCTGGCCGGTCGCCTGGTCGGTCACGGCGTCGGCCGACACGCTGTCCAGGGTGCCCGCGATGGGGTGGGTGTAGCGCTGGCTGAAGGCGGTCAGGCGCACCTGCACCGGGGCCCCGGCGGTGACGTTGTCGATGTCGGCGGTCTTGACGCGGGCCTCGACGATCATGTCCTCGTCGTCGGGCACGATGTCCATCAGCGCCTGGCCGCTGCCGACCACGCCGCCCACGGTGTGCAGCTTGAGGTCCACCACCCGGCCCGAACGCGGCGCGACGATGTCGAGGCGCATCAGCGTGTCGCCGGCGATGATCATCCGCTCGCGCAGGTCGTTCGCGTTGATCGACGTGGCGCGCAGCTCGTTGGCCACGTCCCGGTCGAACTGCTGCTGCAGGTCGATGACCTGCAGCTCCATCTCGCCGATGCGCTGCTGGGCGCGGGCGATGGTGGCGTCGGTGTTGCTGATCTGGCCCTCGAGGCTGACGAGGTTGCGCTCGAGCGACAACAGGCGCGGCAGACGCTCCAGCCCCTTCTCGTGCAGTTCGCGCACGCCGTCGGCCTCGCGCTGGATCAGCGCGAGCTGCTTCTCCAGCGACGCCCGCTGGCCATGGAACGCCTCGATCTCGGTCCGGGTCTGGGCGATGCGCTCCTGGAGGATGCGCATCTGCCCTTCGAGGGTCGCCCGGCGGCTGGTGAAGACGTTGGTCTGCGCCTTGATCATGGATTCGATGAGGGGGTCGCCACGCTCCGCCTCCACCTCCTCCGGCACGGTGATCGCCGGCAGGTCGTCGCGCTCGGCGATCAGGCGCGCCTCCTGCATCAAGGTGGCGAAGTACTGGTTGCGCACCATCTCGGATTCGGCTTCGGCCCGCACCCGGTCGAGCCGCACCAGCACCTGGCCGGCGTCGACGCGCTGGCCCTCGCGCACCAGCAGGTCGGCGACCACGCCGCCCGCCGCGGGCTGGACGGTCTTGCGCGCGGAATCGACGCGCAGGCTTCCGGGGGCGATCACCGCGCTGCCCAGCGGGGCGATGGCGGCCCAGCCGCCGAAGCCGCCGAAGAACAGCACGATGATCAGGTAACCGACATGGGTGGCCCGGCGCCATGGCTTCGGTGCGTTCTGGTCGACGCCCGAGAAGGCGGGAAGGCGCTTGGGAAGGGGGGCCGCCGGCGGCGCGCCGGCGGTGCCCACGGTCAGGCTTCCGTTCATGGCTGGGTTACCCGTTGGCCTGCTTGGAGATCATGGTGACGTTGGGACCCGGGGCCGCGGCGGCGCGCTGGCCGGTGATCAGCGGCAGGATCTGGTCGCGCTCGCCCAGCCGCTGCACGGTGCCGTTCTGCAGCACCAGCACCTTGTCGGCGATCGCCAGGATGCTGGGGCGGTGGGCGATGATGATGACGGCGGCTCCCCGCTCCTTGGCCGCCAGCACGGCCTGGCGCAGGGCCTGCTCGCCCGAGGTGTCGAGGCTGGCGTTCGGCTCGTCCAGGATGAGCAGCCGCGGGCTGCCATAGAGGGCGCGGGCGAGGCCGACGCGCTGGCGCTGGCCGCCCGACAGCAAGGTCGCCTGGTCGCCGACGTCGGTGTCGTAGCCGCGCGGCATGTGCATGATCATCTCGTGGAGCCCGGCCATCTCGGCGGCGTCGATGATCGCCTCGGGCGTGGCGTCGGGGTCGAGACGGCAGATGTTGTCGCGCAGCGGGCCGCCGAACAGCTCCACGTCCTGGGGCAGGTAGCCGAGGTAGCGCCCGAGATCCTCCGACGGCCAGGACGCCATGTCCGCACCGTCGAGGCGGACGTGGCCGACGGTCGGCGCCTGCAGCCCGGCCAGCAGGTGGGCCAGGGTCGACTTGCCGGCGGCCGAGGGGCCGACGACGCCCAGCACCTCGCCCGGCTCGACCGTGAACGAGACCCGCGACAGCACCGGGCGCTCGGCGCCGCGGGGATGGAAGCTCACATTCTCCACGGTCAGCCGGCCCTGCGGATTGGGCGGCACCACGCTCGCCCGCGGGCGCATCCCCGTGCGGCGCAGGATGTCCTGCAGATCGCGGTAGTTCTGTTGGGCGTCCTTGAGCGAGCGCCAGTTGGAGATGATCTGCTCCAACGGCATCAGCGCCCGGCCGGCCAGGATGGTCGCCGCCATCATGGCACCGCCGGTCAGCGTGCTGCCGGGGGTGATGATCTCCAGCGCGGCCGTCGACATGATGGCCATCTGGATCGCCATGCGGGCGTATTTGGAGGTGGCCGAAACATACGCCGCCTTCTTGCTGGCGGCCCCCTGCTCGTGGAGGACTTCGGCGTTGCTCTCGTTCCACCGCGCCAGCACCGCCGGCGTCATGCCCATGGATTCCACGACGTTGGCGTTGCGCACCGCCGCCTGGACCTGGCGGTTGGCGGTGGCGTGGGAGCGGTTGGCCCGCATCAGGGCGGGCCGCGTGACGAAGTTGTTGATCACCGTCAACAGGACCAGGACCACCGAGCCGGCGACGGCGACCATGCCGATCCAGAAGTTCAGGACGAACAGCACGGCCAGGAACACCGGGATCCACGGCGCGTCCATCAGCACGTAGATCTGCTGTCCCGACAGGAAGGTGCGCAGGGAGTTCAGCTTGTTCAGGCCGTCGGTGTTGCGCGGGTTGCCGCGGATCAGGGCGCTGGCGATGGAGGCGTTGAGCAGCGACGGGCTGAGCGCACGGTCCATCCAGGCGCTGAGATGGATGAGGACGTAGGACCGCGCCACGTCGACGCCCAGCTGGATCAGCAGCGCGAAGTTGGCGATCAGGAACAGGAACACCAGCGTCGGCACGCTGTGGCTGTTCAGCACCCGGTCGAACACCGAGAACATGTAGAGGGGCAGCACCAGGACGAACAGATTGATAACCAGACTGAAGACGCCGGCGGCCATCAGGGCGCTGCGGCTGGCGCGGAACACCTCGCGCACCAGCTCGTCGCCGCTGGCCGTCCGGACGGGCTGCTTGCCGAACACGCTCATTCTCGTTCGTTCCTGGTCTGAGGGGCGCGATGGCCGTCGACGGGAGGGCCGTTGACTAGAGGATGGTTGTCCACGGCGGCCGTGTCATCGCATCATACTACGAAATCGGGCGGCAATCGGGGCAGGCGCTTTCGCGTTGCCAAAAAAGGTGTTGCCGGCCGTGGTGCCTGCGCGCGCCGCCGGGGACACCCGCGGTCACGGGTCCGCAGCAATGGCGGGCGCATCGCGCATTGATGGTTCATGGATGAGAGTGTATAGCCGTGAGCCGCGTTGCGGGCCAGCCCATTCTTCAGGGAACGGGTGGCGCCCGCCTTCCGAAACAACGCACCGCCCACGGTCCCACCCCATGAAGATCCTGTTCATCCATCAGAACATGCCCGGCCAGTACAAGCACCTGGCCCGTCTGATGGCCGCCGACGAGGCCCATCAGGTCGCTTTCATCACCCGGGAAGGCAAGCCGGACATACCTGGGGTGCGCAAGGGGACCTACAAGCCGTCGCGTGAACCGCACCCGTCGACCCACCATTACCTGCGCCAGCTCGAGGGGCACGTCCTCTACGGCCAGGGCGTGGTGCGCTCCGCCCTGGCGCTGCAGCAGTCGGGCTTCACGCCGGACGTGATCTGCGCCCACACCGGCTGGGGCGAGGCGATGTTCATCAAGGACGTCTATCCCGACAGCCCGCTGCTCGCCTACTGCGAGTTCTACTACCGCGCGCGCGGCGCCGACATCGGCTTCGACCCGGAGACCGTTCCGGACGTCGACAAGATGGCCCGCACGCGGTGCCGCAACGCCCACATGCTGGTCGGCATGGAGGCGATGGACTGGGGCATCACCCCGACGCGCTGGCAATGGAGCCTCCATCCGGACGCCTTCCGCGACCGGATCTCGGTGATCCACGAGGGCGTCGACACCGACCTGTGCCGGCCCGATCCGGCGGCCACCCTCCCCCTGCCGGACGGCACGGTGCTCACCCGCGACGACGAGGTGATCACCTACGTCGCCCGCAACCTCGAGCCCTACCGCGGCTTTCCCACCTTCATGACGGCGCTGGAGGAGGTCTGCCGGCGCCGCCCGAAGGCGCAGGTGGTCATCGTCGGCGGCGACGACATCAGCTACGGCAGCGCGCCCAAGGACGCCGCGAACTGGCGCGAGAAGATGCTCGCCGAGGTGCGGATCGACCCCGCCCGCGTCCATTTCCTGGGCAAGGTCCCCTACGACCGGTTCCTGCGGGTGCTCCAGGTCTCGCGGGCCCATGTCTACCTGACCTTCCCGTTCGTGCTGTCCTGGTCGATGCTGGAGGCGATGGCCGCCGGCTGCCTGATCGTCGGTTCCGACACCGCGCCGGTCGCCGAGGTCATCGAGGACGGGCGCAACGGGCTGCTGGTGGACTTCTGGGACGCCCGGGCGGTGGCCGACCGGCTGGACGCGGTGCTCGACCACCCCGACCACATGGCGGCGCTGCGGGCGGCGGCGCGCCGCACCGTGCAGGAGCGCTACGACCTGCGGGGCGTCTGCATTCCGGCGCAGATGCAACTCATCGAGGACGTCGCGGCGCGCCGCCGTCCGCGCGGCCTGGGGGCGCCGTGACACCGGTGGCGGGGCGGCGGGAGCGCGGGCGGTGAGCGCCGCGGCCGCACCCCTCGCCGCCGCCGCCGCCGCCGCCCGCCGCGGCGCCTTCGCCGCGGTGTGCGGGCACCTGCGCGACGCGCTTCGCGACGGCGACCGCTCCGTCCAGGTGTACTACAACCTGGGGGTGGCGTACGCCCGCCTTGGCCTGGCCGCGCAGGCCGTTGCGGCCCACCGCATGGCGTTGGCGGCCGATCCCGCGCACGGCGCGGCCCACACCAACCTTGCCCAGGCGCTGTCCGGCGCCGGGGCGCGGGACAGCGCACTGGCCGCGCTGCGGCGCGCGGCGCGGCTGGCGCCCGACGATGCCCGCGCCGTCGGCAACCTGGCGGTGCTGTTGATGAGCGGCGGCGGTGACGACGACGACGACGCGGCCGCGGGGCGGCTGCTCCGCGCCGCGGTCGCCCTGGCGCCCGGCCATGGCCCGGCCTGGTACAACCTGGGCCTGCTCGTCCAGAAGGGCGACCTGGACGCGGCGGGTCCGTTCTACGCGCGGGCGATCGCCTGCGCCAACGCGCCGCCGCGCGCCTGGTACGGGCTGGGGGTGGTGGAACAGCGGCGCGGCCGCGCCGACCTGGCGGAGGCGCTCTACGCCCGCGCCCTGGCCGCCGACCCCGATGACCTGGACGCGCGCGCCAACCGTGTCGCCGCCCTCCACGAGGAGGGGCGGCTGGACGAGGCGATGGCCGAGGCGGAACGCGTGCTGGCGCGCCGGCCCGACGATGCGGCCGCGCTGTGCGTGCGGGGCTGGACCGCGCTGCTGCGCGGCGATCTCGCCGCGGGCTATCCCGACTACGACCAGCGCTGGCGCCGACCGGCGCCCGACCTGCGCCAGCACCGCTTCCCGGTGCCGCTGTGGGACGGTCGGCCGCTGGCCGACGGCCGCCTGCTGCTGTGGGGCGAGTTCGGGGTCGGCGACGAGGTCGTCATGGCCGGGCTGCTGGGCGAGGTCCTGGAACGCGGCGTGTCCGTCGTCCTGGAGACCGACCGGCGGTTCGTCGCCCTGTTCCGGCGCTCCTGGCCCGCCGTGACGGTGGTGGCGCGCCAGGACCCCCCGGACCCGCGCACCCGGGCGCCGGACATCGTGGCGCAGAGCTCGACCATGCGGCTGCCCATCCTGCTGCGCCCCGACGCGGCATCGTTCCGGCCCCACGGCGGCTATCTGCGCGCCGATCCGGAGCGGGTGGGCCGGCACCGGGCGGCCTTCGCGTCGCTCGGCCCGGGGCCGGTGGTCGGCCTGGCCTGGACCAGCGGAAACCCGCGCACCGGCGGGCGCAAGTCGATCCCGCTGGCGCGCTGGGTCCCGGTCCTCGACGTGCCGGGCGTCACGTTCGTGAGCCTGCAATACGGCGACGCCGGGCCGGACATCGCGGCGGCGCGGGCGGGCGGCCGCACCAACCTGCACGCCAACCCCAACCCAGGCCTGCGCGACGACCTGGAGGACCTCGCGGCCCAGGTGGCGGCGCTGGACGCGGTGGTCACCATCGCCGGCATCAACGCCCATATGGCCGGAGCGCTGGGCCGCCCCGGTCTGGTGCTGCTGCCGCGCACCCCCTTGTGGTTCTGGTTCGACCGCGGCGAGACCAGCCCCTGGTACCCCAGCCTGCGGCTGGTCCGCCAGACCGCCGCCGGCGAGTGGCGGGAGCCGATCGGCCGGCTGGCCGGCGCCCTGGGTGATCGGCTCGCCGCCCCGTAGCGGCGGCGATCACTCGTCCCGGGCGACGTCGATGACGATGCGGTGGCCGCGCTCGCCCGCGGGCGGGAAGGGCGCGCTGTACTTCACGCGGATCGGCTCGTCGGCGCTGAGGACGAGGCGGGAGCCGGCGGGAGCCAGCGGCTCGACCCGGTAGCGCACGCCCGGCGTGGTGCGGGCCAGCGTGCCGCGCGGCGCCACCGTCCAGCGGGTGCCCGGAAGGTCGAACACCAGCGTCCGCGCGTCGCCGCGACGGCTGGTGGCCGACGAGGCGGGACCGCTGAGGTCGAGGACGATGCGCGTGGCCTCGGGATGGATGCCGAAGCGCAGACCGGTCACGGCGACCGCCGCGGCTTCGGCCCCGCCGCTTGCGGGCGCCGCCGAGGGCGGCGATGGCGTGGTGGTGGCGGGCGCGACGGTGCCCGGCACCGGCTTGGCCGGTGGGGGGCGCGGCGGTCCGGGCGGCGCCGATCCGGGCGGCGCCGATCCGGCAACGGCATCGGCCACCGCGCCCTCCTCTTCCTCGTCCGCCTCCGCCTCCGCCTCCGCTGCCGGCAGGCGCACCGCCGTGCCGCCCGGCAGCCAGGTGTCGGGAAGGCCGGGGTTCGCCGCGCGCACGGCCTCGGGCGTGTGGCCGGTGATCGCCGCCACGCGGGCCAGGGTGCCGCCACTGCGGATCACGTAGCGGGCGCCGCCCGCCTCGGGCGCGGTGGGGGCCGGAGCCGGCGGCAGATCGCCAGGGGGCTCCGCCGGGGTGCCGGTGGCCGTGGTCGCGGCTGCTGCCCCTTGTGCCATGGCGACGGCGGTCGCGGCGGGGTCGGCCGGCGCCGCGCCAGTCGGGGCGCCAGTCGGGGCGCCAGTCGGGGCGACGGTCACCGTGACGGTGACCTCGCCGGACGGCGGTGGTCCCGAGGGCCCCGGTGCGGGAGCCGGTGGCAGGGGCTGGCCGAGGTCGCGGCCCTCGGCTGCCCCGTGCATGCGGTAATGGGCATAGCCGCTGGGGAAGTCGCCGCGCCGCACCGCGACGGCGACGTCGGGGTAGGCGGCGAGATAGGCGCTTTCCCGCCAGCCTTCGGGAGGGGTGTCCTCCGCCCACACGCCGTCGTCCGGCGGCGCGCCGAGCAGGGCCTCGGCGAAATCGCCGCGCAGCCCCATCCGCACCGCCAGCGTGGAGGCCAGCCAGGGCAGGAGCGCGACGATCAGCAACGCGACGAGACTGCGCCACATGGGATACCCGCTACCCCGCGGTGGTGCGCCCGGCCGCCGGCCGGGAGGTGGTCAACGCTCGCCGGGCCCGTTGAGGTAGCGGTAGGCCTGGTCGGCGAGCCAGAGGTCGAAGGCGTCGTGGATGTCGATGCCGGACGCGGTGTCGCTCACCTCGATGATCTCGACGCGGTCGCCGATGCGCCGGCCCTGGCGGATCAGCGACGCGCGGCTGGCGCAGGCCAGGCCGGTGTCCTCGCGGTAGATGGGCGTGCGGGTCTGCCGCGGCCCGTACACCGCCATCCAGTCGAAGACCCGGGTCAGCTCGCCCTCGGGGGTTCGGTACCAGAAATTCTTGTGGGTCTTGTACGCGGCGAAGGCGCTCTCCAGCTCCGGGCGCTCCTTCAGCAGGGTCACCGCGCGGGTGATCCAGGCGGGGTCGCGGAAGATGTCGGTGGGCTGGAGGAAGACGACGATGTCGAACGGCCCGTCCACCGCCTCGGCCCGCTCCAGGGCGTCCTGCAGCACCGGCTCCGTCGGCGTCAGGTCCTGCGCCAGCGAGGGCTCGCGAAGGAAGGGGGCCCAGGCGCCGGCGGCGACGGCGGCGTCGCGGATCGCCGCGCTGTCGGTGGTGATCAGCACCCGGTCGCAGACGCCGGAGCGCACGGCGTGCTCCACCGAATGGGCGATCAGCGGCTTGCCGCCGACCGGCAGGATGTTCTTGTTGGGAAGGCCCTTGGAGCCGCCCCGGGCGGGCAGGATGGCGATGACGCGGCTCATTGGATGTTGCCCTCAAGCTGTTCGAGTTCGTCGGCGATCACCCGCGCCACCGCCAGGCTGACCTGGTCGCGGATGTCGACCAGCCCCCAGAACTGGTCGACCACCTCGAAGCCGACGGCGTCGCCCAGGCGGCGCCCCTGGCGCAGCAGGTGGGGGCGCGTCGCCAGGCCGAGGCCGACCATCTCCTGATAATAGGTGCGGTCGCGGTGGTCGCCGCCCGGGCTCAGCGCGGTGATGCTGGAATCGCCCTCGAGGTGCCAGAGATTGGCCGTGAACTGGCGCACGCAGGCGACGCTGTCGAGGTGGGGCCGGCTGAGCAGGTTCGCCACCGTGCGGCCGATCAGGCCGCGCGGGCGGAACGGATGGGTGGCCTCGAGCACCGCCACCACCGCGGCATCCGGCCGCAGCGCGGCCATGGCCGCCAGCAGCGCCGGGACATACGCGTGCACGGTGCGCTCGTGCACCACGACGCCGCGCCCGAAGGCGCGGGCGGCGGCCTGCACCCGGGGGCAGTCGGTGGTGACGGCGACCGTCGCGCCGGGCAGGTCGTCGACGGCCGCGGCGAGGGTGCGCTCCAGGCTGGAGCGTCCGGCCAGCGGCGCGAGAAGGCTGTCGGTGCGCCCCCCCGCCAGCACCGGGACGAGGACCAGGGGGGCCGGTTCGGGCACGGCGGTCGTCACTTGGAGCTCCGGATGATCTCGATGACCTCGGCGACCCGCTTGGCGCGGCCCTCGTCGCGGCCCTGGTGGATGCCATGGTGATGGTAGACCCGCATGTGCGGCTCGTAGACGATCTCGTACCCGGCGGCGATCATGCGGCGGCCCCACTCCCGGTCCTCGACGCCGCGGATCTCCTCGTCGAACGGCTGCTCGCGCCAGATCGACTTGCGGATTCCGGAGTTGGCGTTGTGGAAGAAGTAGTCCTTGCGCTGACGCACGCGCTCCTCGCGGAACGTCGTCCACAGGTCGCGGCGGTCCATGTAGGAGGTCTCCGGCAGCGGCTCCTGCCGGCCGTAGACGCCGCACACCCGCTCGTCCCCCTCCGGCCCGAGATGGGCGAGGAGGTAGTCGCCCCACAGCTCGTCCACCGGGACGCAATGGGCCGAGACCAGCGCAACCACCTCGTGGCTGGCCGCCTCGATGCCGACGTTCAGGGCGCGGCCGTAACTGAAGGTGTCGCGGCCGATGGTGAGGATGCGGCACCCGAACCGCCGCGCGATCGGCACCGTGTCGTCGGTGGATTCGTTGTCCACCAGCACGATTTCGAGGTCGCGCACGCGCTGGTTTTGCAACGCCGTGCAGCACCGCCCGATCCAGGCGGCTTCATTCTTTGAGCGGAGGACGACGCTGATCATGGGGCCCGTTGCGGCGATCCGGTGTGGTGCCGTTCAACTACCGCATCCGGGGCCCCGGACACAACCGGCGTCACACGACGAACCACTCCGCGGCCAGCGCATCGGGGCCGACCCCGGCCAGCGTCACCGTGCTGCCGGCGCCCAGCGCCAGGGTCAGGCTGCCGTCGGCGGCGGTCGACCACGCGGTCTCCGGGGCCGCCGCGCCGGGGAACAGCGCCAGCCGGTCGCCCGCCGCGGCGTCGAAGCCGATCACCGTGTCGTGGCCGCCGTTCGCGGTGAAGACGAAGGTGTCCGCTCCGGGCCCGCCGTCCAGCGTGTCGTCGCCGGCGTCACCCTGGAGCCGGTCGGCGCCGTCCCCGCCCATCACCAGGTCCCTGCCGCCCCCGCCCTCGACGGTATCGTCGCCCTGGCCGCCGTGCAGCCAATCGTCGCCGGCGCCGCCGGCAAGCCGGTCCGGGTTGCGGTGGCCATAAAGCGTGTCGGCGCCGGCGCCGCCGTTCAGCAGGTCGGACCCGCCGCCGCCGCGCAGGGTCTGCGGTCCGGCCCCGCCGTCGCCGAGGATCACCCGGTCGTGCCCGTAGAGCCGCTGGATGGCCGCGACGTCGAGCGGCGCCGGGGCGACCGGGTAACCCCCGTCGACGGCGGGGTTGTACGACATGATGGTGTCGCCATGGTCGCCATGGGTGCCCAGCGTGGTCTGGTGGGGGTGCGACAGGCCGAGCACGTGGCCGACCTCGTGCAGGGCGATCCAGATGGATTCCGCCGCGCCATGGACGTCGGGCGATGCCGGCAGCCCGACGAAGCCCTGGACGATGGTGGGCGCGGCGCCCTCGTCGGCCCAGAACACCGACCAGCCCTTGGCGTTTTCCGGGGCGTCCAGGGCGTCCAGGGCGTCGAGGGTGGTGATGTGGATGTCGGCGGCGTCGGCGGACCCGACCTGGGTCAGCGTCAGGCCGCTGGCGCGGTCCCAGCCGTCCATGGCGGTGTAGACGGTGGGTGTCCACACCGCCACGGCCGGGTCGATGTGGTAGGTCAGCTCCGTCTTCGTCCAGCGCCAGCCGTCGGGGTACAAGATGGCGGTCGCGTCCATGCCGGTCTCCCGTGTCGAACGCACGGAGGTCCGGCGCCGGAACGGGATGGTCCTTCCGGGCGAAACGCCGTCGTGCGTGATGGATCAAGGCCCCGGGACTGCCCGGTGGCCTTCACGACGTCGGATTCGGCAAGAACAACGTCACTTGAGAAAAAGGACGCCGGGCAGTGGATTTGAGGGCATTCCTTCGGACACTCAGCGCGGCGGGGCCATAAGACTTGCGGTGTCTTCCGAGTTCTGGAAGGGCTTATTCAGAGGGGGTGGCGCCTGGGGGTGCGGCGGGGAGGCACCGCAACGGGGTGGGCGGCGCGTCCGACCACCCCGCGCGAAGGGGGTGGTGGCGCGCCGCGCGGACGCCATCGGGGGAGAGTCCGCGGCGCCGCCCCGCCGGTCCGGACTCAGACGGTGCGGTCGACCGCCGCGGCGACCGCGCGCATGGCCGTCACCATCGCCGCGAACTCGGCGAAGTCGACGGGCTGAAGGGGATCCACGGCGGCGTTCACGGGATCGGGGTGGACCTCGATCATCACGCCGTCGGCGCCGGCGGCGATGGACGCCAGCGCCATCGGCTTCACCCACGGGCGCCAGAAGGTGGCGTGGGAGGGGTCGGTCACGATCGGCAGGTGCGTCACCTCCTTGGCCGCCGGGACCACCTGGAGGTCGAGCAGGAACCGCGAGGAGGCGCGGTGGGTGTGCGGCGCGACGATGCCCCGCTCGCACAGGATCACCTGGGTGTTGCCCTCGACCATGATGTATTCGGCGGCGCCCAGCCAGTCGCGCAGGGAGCAGCCGAAGCCCCGCTTCAGCATCACCGGCTTGCCGGTGCGCCCGGCGGCGCTCAGCAGCGGGTAGTTCTGCATGTTGCGGGTGCCGATCTGGAGGATGTCGGCGACGGCGGCGACGGCGGCGAGCTGCTCGGTCGCCATCACCTCGGTGATGATCGGCAGGCCGCTGGCGTCGCGCGCCTTGGCCAGCCACTCCAGCCCCTGTTCGCGGGTCTCGAAGTACTTCTCCGAGCGGTAGGGGAAGGTCAGCGGCTTGAACGCCCCGCCGCGCAGGATGTGGCCGCCGGCCGCCTTCACCGCCTTGGCGGTGTCGACGATCATCGCCTCGTTCTCCACCGTGTTGGGGCCGGCCATGATCGGCACCAGCGGCCCGCCGAACTCGACCCCGGCGACGGTGAAGCGGGTGACGTGGTCGGGGTCCTTCTTGGCGGCGAGCGGGAACTTGGTGGCGAGGTCCTCGGCGGAGATGTCCTTGCCGGGTGCGGCGTTGCTGATGGCCATGATCGATCCTGGTGCGTGAAGCCGGTGGGCGTCGAACGGGCGCGGAGTATAGGCGCCCGTGCCGACGGGGCCAACACCGCGTGCGGGGGTGCGACGGACCCCCGCGGCCCGGGGCGGCGCGACGGGTGTCCCCCGCGCATGCCTGCCCCCACGAGCGATGCGGAGTCGGCCGTGGACAAATCGTTCCGGCGCGCCCATGTTGTCAGAGCCGACAATTGTTGCCTGGCGGAGCGCGTGCGCGGCCAGGCCACCTCGACCAAGCCATGGCTCCCGACCCGGGGGCCATGGCTTTTTTTTCGCCTTGCGGGCCAGGGGTCCGGGCGCGCCCCACGCAATGGCTGGACAGCGGACCCCCGGCGTTATATAGAGTGACTATATTACGAGTGACGGCGGGGAGGGCGCGGCGATGCCGCTGGAAGCGTCGGTGGCGCTGCGTGGCGACCACGGGGCGCCGGTCGGGCGGGAGCGCATCCGCCTGCTGGAGGCGGTGGGGCGGCACGGCAGCATCGCCGCCGCCGCGCGCGCCGTCGGCCTGACCTACAAGGCCGCGTGGGACGCCGTCGACGCCATGAACAACCTGTTCGGCCGGCCCCTGGTGGGCACCCGCGCCGGCGGCCGCAAAGGCGGCGGGGCGGCGCTGACGGCCGAAGGCGTGCGGGTGGTGGCGACCTTCCACCGCCTCGAGGCGGACTTGGCGCGGACCTTGAGGGCGCTCGAGCCGGAGCTCGACGGGACCGGCATTTCGGTCAACACGCTGATGTGGGGATTCCTGATGAAGACCAGCGCGCGCAACGCCCTTCGCGGCACGGTGACGGCGGTGACCGAGGACGCGGTGAACGCGGAGGTCGCCCTGGCCATCTCCGAGGCCACCACCGTGCACGCGGTCATCACCCGCGAGGGGGCGCACAGCCTGGGCCTGGTGCCCGGCCGCGAGGCGATGGCCCTGATCAAGGCCAATTTCGTGCTGCTCGCGCCCGAGGGCGAGGTCGGCCGCGTCTCCGCGCGCAACCGCATCGCCGGCACCGTGGTGCGGCGGGAGGACGGCGGGGTCAACGCCGAGGTCGTCCTGGACATCGGCGGCGGCAAGACCCTGACCGCCATCATCACCGCCCGCAGCGCCGAGGACCTGGACCTGCGGGTCGGCGCCAGGGCCTGCGCCCTGGTCAAGGCCTCCGATGTGCTGCTGGCCGTCGACTGACCGCACCAACCGGAACGGGAGAGACCCCGATGACTCGACGCACCCTGTCCACCCTGGCCCTGGCCCTGGCCCTGGCGCCGGCGATGGCCGCCGGCCGGGCGGTGGCGGCGGACACCAACGTCGCCGTCGCCGCCAACTTCACCGAGGCCGCCAAGGAGATCGCCGCGGCCTTCACGGAGAAGACCGGCCACCGCGCCGTGCTCAGCTTCGGCTCGACCGGGCAGCTCTACACCCAGATCACCCAGGGTGCGCCCTTCGCGGTGTTCCTGGCGGCCGACGACGAGCGTCCGCGCCGCGCCGTGGAGGAGGGGCTGGCGGTGGCCGGCACCGTGTTCCCCTACGCCATCGGCCGGCTCGTGCTGTGGAGCAGGGACGCGGCCGCCGTGACCGGCCCGGAGACGCTGACCGCGGCGGCGTTCGACAAGATCGCCATCGCCAACCCCAAGACCGCGCCCTACGGCGCCGCCGCCGTGCAGGCGATGACCGCTCTCGGCGTCGACGCGGCGCTGGCGGGCAAGCTGGTGCAGGGCAACAGCATCGCCCAGACCTATCAGTTCGTGGACACCGGCAACGCCGAGGTGGGGTTCGTCGCCCTGTCCCAGGTCGTCGGCCGCGAGGACGGGTCGCGCTGGGTGGTGCCGGAGACGTTGCACGATCCGATCCGCCAGGACGCGGTGCTCCTGAAGACCGGCGCCGGCGACGAGGCGGCCAAGGCCTTCGTGGACTTCCTTCGCGGGCCGGAAGCGGCCAAGGTGATCCAGCGGTTCGGCTACGGCACGGCCGCCCAGGGCTGAGGCGCGGGGCGGCCGCGAGGGGGGCTGGCGGATGGATTGGACACCGGTGCTGCTGACGCTCCAGCTGGCGCTCCTGACGACCGGCATCCTGCTGCTGCTGGGAACGCCCCTGGCGTGGTGGCTGGCGCGCTCCACCGCCTGGTGGAAGGAGGCGGTCGCCACGGTGGTGGCGCTGCCCCTCGTGCTGCCGCCGACGGTGCTGGGGTTCTATCTTCTGGTCCTGCTCGGGCCGAACGGGCCGGGGGGGCTGCTGGCCGGGCTGTGGGGGGCGCGGTCGCTGGCCTTCACCTTCGAGGGGCTGGTGATCGGCTCGGTGCTGTACTCCATGCCGTTCGTCGTCCAGCCCATCCGCAACGCCTTCGAGGCGTTCGGCGACCGCCCCCTGGAGGTGGCGGCGACCCTGCGCGCCTCGCCGCTCGACACCTTCCTCACCGTGGCCCTGCCGCTGGCCCGGCCCGGCTTCCTGACCGGCGCCGTTCTGGGCTTCGCCCACACGGTGGGGGAGTTCGGCGTGGTGCTGATGATCGGCGGCAACATCCCCGGCGAGACCAAGGTGCTGTCGGTGGCCATCTACGATCATGTGGAGACGCTGGAGTGGGACAAGGCCCATCTGCTGGCCGGCGGGATGCTGGCGTTCTCGTTCGCCGTGATCCTGGCGATGATGACCTTGGAAAAGCGCATCGGGCGGCCCCGGGCGTGAGTCCGGCGGCGGACCCGGACATGAGCCCGGCGGCGCCGGCAGGCGGCGATCCCCAGGCCATGGCGGCGCGGTTCGCCGGTGCGCTCGGCGCGTTCCGCCTGGACGTGGCGTTCGCCGCCCCGGGGCGCGGGGTGACCGCCCTGTTCGGCCCGTCGGGGTGCGGCAAGACCACGGTGCTGCGCTGCGTCGCCGGGCTCCACCGGCTGGCGGAGGGGCATTTTTCGCTGGGCGGCGAGACCTGGCAGGACGGGGCGGCGTTCCGGCCGCCGCACCGCCGTCCCATCGGCTACGTCTTCCAGGAGGCGAGCCTCTTTGCGCACCTGTCGGTGCGCGCCAACCTGACCTTCGGCTGCCGCCGCGCCCTGCGCGCCGGCGCGGTCGAGACCGTGCGCTTCGACGACGTGGTCGGGCTCCTGGGGTTGGACCGCCTGCTGGACCGGGCGCCGGCCCGGCTGTCGGGGGGCGAGCGCCAGCGCGTCGCCATGGGGCGCGCCCTGCTGACCCAGCCGCGCCTGCTGCTGATGGACGAGCCGCTGGCGGCGCTCGACCGCTTCAGCAAGGAGGAGATCCTGCCCTATCTGGAGGCGCTCCACGACGCGCTGTCGATTCCCGTGCTCTACGTCAGCCACGACATCGCCGAGGTCGAGCGGCTGGCCGACCACCTCGTCCTGCTGCGCGACGGGCGGGTCGTGGCGGCCGGACCGCTGGAGCGGCTGCAGGCCGACCCCACCCTGCCGATCGCCCGCATGCCGGAGGCCGGGGTCACCCTGCACGCCACCGTGCTCGGCGTCGACCCCGTCTACGGGCTGACGGCGCTCGGCGTGGAGGGGGCCGTGCTGCAGGTGCCGGGGGCGCTGGGCCCGGTCGGCGCCCGGCGCCGCGTCCGCGTGGCGGCGTCCGACGTCAGCCTGGCGCGCCGCCCCGCCGCCGACAGCACCATCGTCAACACCCTGCCCGCCCGCATCGTCTCGGCCGAGGTCCAGGACGCGGCCCAGGTCAACGTCCTGCTGCGGCTGGGCGTGGAGCCCCACGGCGCGCGGGTGCTCGCCCGCATCACCCGCAAGTCCTGGGACGCGCTGGAGTTTGCGGTCGGGGAGGCGGTCCACGTCCAGGTCAAGGGAATCGCCCTGATCGCCTGACGGCCCCCTCTTGAACGGTGGCCGGCGCCTGCTTATGTGAGCGGCGCGAAACGGATCCGGGCCCCTCTGGCGGTCGAGTCGTCGACCGCGATGTCGGATCCCTTCACCTGCTCTTGTGCCGACGGGCGCGACCGCATCTGGAGGGTTCGATGACGACGGCGGTTCTGTGGTGGAGCGGCGATGGCGCCGTTGCCCCCGCGGCCGCGTCGCGCGCCCGGTCCGCCGATCCCGTACCAAGAAACGCTTGCAACGCCACTGCCGCCGCCCCTCCGGTCGCCGCACCCCTGCGGCCGGCCGCCGACGGGCGCCGCGCGTTCAACAGGGAGTTTTCCGACATGTTCGATCCGCATCCCCAGCAGAGCCGATGGGGCGGTCACGCCCGCACCGTCGACACCGCCGCCTTCGACGAAGGCCTGCGCCGCCACATGCTGCGCGTCTACAACTTCATGATGCTGGGCCTGGCGCTGACCGGCGCCGTCGCCTTCCTGGTCGCCAGCACCCCGGCGCTCTACGTGCCGATCTTCACCACGCCGCTGAAGTGGGTGGTGATGCTGGCGCCGCTCGCCTTCATCATGGTGCTGTCCTGGCGCTTCGACCGGATGTCCGCCAGCGGCCTGCAGGCGCTGTTCTGGACCTTCTGCGGCGTCATGGGCGTGTCCATGGCGTCGATCTTCCTGGTGTTCACCGGCGCCAGCGTCGCCCGCGTCTTCTTCATCACCGCGGCGATGTTCGCGGCGATGAGCCTGTGGGGCTACACCACCAAGGCCGACCTGTCGAAGATGGGCTCGTTCCTGATCATGGGCCTGATCGGCATCGTCATCGCCAGCCTGGTGAACATCTTCGTCGGCTCCTCGGCGCTGCAGTTCGCCATTTCGGTGATCGGCGTCGTCGTGTTCACCGGCCTGACCGCCTACGACACCCAGAACATCAAGGAATCCTACGCCGAGCACCACGGCGAGGAGACCAACACGAAGCTGGCGGTGATGGGCGCCCTGTCGCTCTACCTGAACTTCATCAACCTGTTCCAGATGCTGATGCAGCTCATGGGCCAGCGCGAGGAGTAGGCGCGCCGGCGCCGCCCCCGCCCCGCACCCCCCTTAAGGACACGAGACCACCATGGACCAGACCGAGCGCCAGATCATCGACGAGCTGTTCGCCAAGCTGCGCCAGGCCGAAGCCCAGTCGGGGCCCCGCGATCCCGAGGCCGAGGCGCACATCCGCGACCGCGTCGCCGCCCAGCCCGCCTCCCCCTACCTGATGACCCAGGCCGTGGTCATGCTGGAGCAGGCGCTGGCCGCCGCCCAGGCCCACACCCAGGAGCTGGAGGAGGAGCTGCGCAACCGTCCCGCCGCGTCCGGCGGCATCTTCGGCGGCCTGTTCGGCGGCGCCGCCAGGCCGGCCCCGCCGGCCCCCCGCGTCCCGTCCGGCGCGCGGCCCGGGTCGCCGTGGGGTGCGGCGGCGGCGCCGGCGGTGCCCGGCATGGACCCGCGCATCGGTGCCTACGCGCAGCGCGGCCGGATGACCGGCGGCGGCGGCGGCTTCCTCGCCGGGGCGATGCAGACGGCGCTGGGCGTGGCCGGCGGGGTGATGCTGGGCAGCATGCTGGCCGACGCCTTCATGGGCAACGACGCGGCCGCGGCCGAGCCCCCCGCCGATGCCGCGGCCGAGGCGGATTCCGCCGCCGCCGAGGCGCCAGCGGAGGAGCCGCAGGTGGACGAGGGCTGGGGCGGCTTCGACGACGGCGGTGACATGGAGTTCTGAGCCGCAGGCCGTGGCACCGACCCGAACGGAGGGGGCGGCGCGTCGTTGGCGCGCCGCCCCTTCCGTTTCGGCCCCGGCGTTCCCACCCTATGGACACGCGGGCCGCTGGCCCCACGGTTTGGCGAGGGGGCGGGCGGGGCATGGCGGAGCGAACGGCGGCCGGACGGCGGATCGCCGCGGCGGCGACCGGAGAGGGGCATGTGGTGTTCATCACCTGGGACGACGGGACCGACCACGACGTCGACCTGTCGGGCGCCTGTGCGCACCTGTTCGCCGGTCCCTTCCGCGCGGTCGCCGTGGCGGCGGAGGGCGGGGCGCTGCGCTGGGGCGACGGCACGGCCCTGCCGGCGGCCGACCTCTGGCGGCTCGCCCTTGCCCAGGACGCCGAGCGCCTGGGCCGGTGGGCCGGACGGCGCCGGTTGAGCCCGGCCGCCCTCGCCGACGCCTTGGGGCTGGACCGCGACGCGGTTGAGCGCTACCTCTGCGGGGCGGATCCGATTCCGAAGACCGTCAAGCTCGCCATGATCGGGTATGACGTCGTGTGCCGGCCGAAAGGGTAGCCTGTGGGACTGAGCGCCTGGGAGATCCTGATCCTCGTGGTGATCCTCCTCATCCTGTTCGGGGCCGGCAAGCTGCCCTCGGTGATGGGCGACGTCGGGCGGGGCATCCGCGCCTTCAAGGACGGGCTCAAGGACGAGGACGGCGGCGCCAAGGGCGACGGTCCGCCGGACGTCCGCTGACCGGCCCGGGCACCGATCGCCGGCCGCGCTGTTCCCCTTGCGGGCGTGGCGCGCGGGGGCGGGAAGGCATGAGGCGGGCGTGAACGATTTCCTGGCCTACGGCAGCCTGTTCCTCACCTCGCTCGCGGCCGCCACCTTCCTGCCGATCCAGTCGGAGTTCGTGCTGATCGGCCTTCATCTCTCGGGCGACTACTCGACCTTCTGGCTTCTGATCGTCGCCACGGTGGGCAATACCCTGGGCTCCACCATCAACTGGGCCCTCGGCCGCTACATCGAGCACTTCAAGGACCGCCGCTGGTTCCCCATCAAGCCGGCGGTGATCGAGCGGGCGTCGCGCTGGTACGAGCGCTGGGGGGCGTGGTCGCTGCTGCTGGCCTGGGCGCCCTTCATCGGCGATCCCCTGACCTTCGCGGCGGGCATCCTGCGCGTGAACTTCTGGCTGTTCGTGTCCCTGGTCGCCATGGGCAAGGTGATCCGCTACGGCCTGGTGATGACCGCGCTGTGACCGCGGCCGATCCTTTACAGCCCGGGGGTTCCGTGCAATATCCACCGTATGGGGGATGGCGCAGGTCATAGAGTCGCCGTGCGGCGATTGACGTGGGGCGGGCCGGCGGCCGTGCCGTCGACGCGCCGATCGCGCGTGCGCCTCGCCGGCCTGGCGGCCGGCGCCCTGGCCCTGATGCTCCAGGTCTTCGCCTGGGCGCTGACCATGCCCGCCCTCTCCGGGTCGGGCGGCGGGTCGGACGGATGGATCACCATCTGCACCGCGCAGGGGCTGGTGACGATCAGCGTCAACGGCGCGCCGCTGCCGTCCGGCGACGACGAGACGCCGCCCGCGTCCACCGCGACGGGCTGCCCGCTGTGTCCGCTGATGGCCGGCCTGGCACCGCCGCCGCCCTTGCTGACGATGGCGCCGCAGGCGGTGATGCGCCACGGACCGGAGGCGCTGCCCGGCCGCCTCGTGGTGGCCGGCTGGTTCCTGTCGACGCTCCAGGCGCGGGGTCCGCCGGCCGCCTGAGCGCGCGCCCCGTCGGCGCGCCAGCCGTCGACGCGGCCGCCCGGCCGGCGCCGCCGGCCGTTCGTCCAGCCATTCCCGCTCCGTCCGGCACGCCGCCGCGCGATCGACCGCGCGCGCGTGGCCGGCTGCACCTCGAGGATCCAGATGACGTCGCGATTCGCCATGGCCGGCGCCCTGCGCACGGCCCTGCGGTCGGGGGCCGCCCTGACCTGCCTGCTGCCCGCGGGCGGCCAGGCCCAAACCCTTCAAGCCCAAACCCTCCAGGCCCAAACCGTCCACACCATGCCCCCGGTGGTCGTCACCGCGCCCCTGGCGGACCCCGCGGCGATCCTGTCCGGCGGCGCCGTGGAGGGTGCGGACCTGTCCACCCGCCGCCTCACCGCCGCCGAGACGGCCGCCCTGCTGCGCGGCCTGCCCGGGGTCAGCCTCTACGGCGCCGGCGGGGTGTCCAGCCTGCCCGCCCTCAACGGGCTGGCCGCCGACCGGGTGAACATCCTGATCGACGGAGCCCCGGTCACCCCGGCCTGCCCCAACCAGATGAACCCGGCGCTGTCCACCATCGCCCCGTCCCAGGTCGCGCGGGCCCAGGTGTGGGCCGGCATCGCCCCGGTCAGCGCCGGCGGCGACAACATCGCCGGCACCATCGCCATCGACAGCGCGCCGCCCGAGTTCGCCGCCGCGGGCGAGGGCATCCGCACCGCCGGGACGCTGTCGGCGACCTACCGCTCGAACGGGGACGCGGCCACCGGCACCGCCGCGGCGTCGGTGGCCAGCGACACGCTGAGCCTGGCCTACAGCGGTGCCTGGACCCGTGCCGACAATTACACGGCGGGCGACGGTCGCGAGGTGCGCTCGACCCTCTACGCGGTGCAGGACAACATGGTGACCCTCGGGGTCCGGCACGGCGACGACCGGTTCACCCTCCAGGCCGGCCTGCAGACCATGCCGTATCAGGGGTTCCCCAACCAGCGGATGGACCTGACCGACAACCGCAGCGTGTTTGCCCGGGGCCGCTACGAGGGCAGCTTCGACTGGGGCACGCTGGATGCCCGGGTCGACTGGCGGCGCACGTCGCACACCATGAACTTCCTGTCCGACAAGGGCGGCACGGCCGATGGCGGAATGCCGATGGACACGCTGGCGGTCGACGCCGGCTACGCCCTGGCCGCCGACATCCCGCTGTCCGACGTCCACCGCCTGCGGGTGGGCAACGAATTCCGCCATCACCGCATCGACGACTGGTGGGATGCGGTCGCCGGGTCGATGATGATGGGGCCGCAGACCTACTGGAACGTCAGCGACGGCACCCGCAACCGCCTGGGCACCTATGCCGAGTGGGAGGCGACGTGGTCGCCGGCGTGGACCACCCTGGTGGGGGTGCGCAACGACATGGTGTGGATGGACGCCGGCGAGGTCCAGCCCTACTCGTGGCAGCGCACCATCGGCATGGGCATGATGGCGATGCCCAATCCGGATGCGGCCGACGCCGCCGCGTTCAACGCGGCGGACCGTGCCCGCACCGACGTGCACGTCGACCTGACGGCGCTGGCCCGCTACGCCGCGTCGCAGACCCTCACGCTGGAGGCCGGCTACGCCCGCAAGACCCGGTCCCCGAACCTCTACGAGCGGTATGCCTGGGGGACCGGCGCCATGTCCAGCAGCATGAACGGCTGGTTCGGCGACGCCAACGGCTATGTCGGCGACCCCGACCTGGATCCCGAAGTGGCCCACACCGTGAGCGCCACCGCCGCCCTGCACGATCCGGCCGGGGCGTGGGAGGTCCGGGTCACCCCCTATTACACCTACGTCCGCGACTTCATCGACGTCGACCGCATCGGCACCCTGAGCAACGGATTCGTCCAGCTGCGCTTCGCCAACCACGACGCCGCGCTCTACGGCGCCAATCTGAGCGCCGCCGCCCTCGTCCATCAGGACGAGCGCCTCGGCCGGTTCCGGCTGTCGGGCACCGTCGGCTGGACGCACGGCCGCAACCTCGACACCGGCGACGCGCTCTACCACATCATGCCGGTCAACGCCGCGCTGGCGCTCGAGCACCGGCTGGGCCCCTGGGCCAGCGCCCTGGAGGTCCAGGCGGTGTCCCGGAAGAGCCGGGTGGCCGACGTCCGCAACGAGCCGGAGACCGCAAGCTACGCCCTGGTCAACCTGCGCACCGGGTACCAGTGGGGCGCCGTCCGCCTCGACGTCGGGGTGGAGAACCTGCTCGACCAGGACCACGACCTGCCGCTGGGCGGCGTCGCCTACGCCGACTACCGGGCGGAGGGAAGCCAGGGCATGGTCGGGGCCGTTCCCGGTCCCGGCCGGTCCGTCTTCGCCACCCTGACGGCGTCCTTCTGACGTCGGTCCGGCCCCGGGGGCGACCCGCCGCCCCCGGCCGGCACCCATGGGACCGGGCGCCGGCCGCGTGGGAACAGCAGCCTACGTGCCGGCGTTGGCGCGGTGTAAGCTCGGACGCGGGCGCACCGACGAGACAGCCAGGACCGGCCGATGTTCTTCCTTCCCCTCTACGACGACAACCCGACCCGGCGGTTTCCGCTGGTGACCCTGGCGATCGTGGCGCTGTGCGCGCTGGTGTTCGCCTGGCAGTTCACCCTGGCGCCACGGGCCGAGGCGGTGGCCGTCTACACCTACGGAACGGTGCCGGCCCTGCTGTTCGGCTATGCGGAGCTGCCGCCCGGCCTGTCCCCGGTGCCGGCCTGGGCGACCGTGATCACATCCATGTTCCTGCACGGCGGGGTCCTGCACATCGCCGGCAACATGCTGTACCTCTGGATCTTCGGCAACAACGTGGAGGACAGCATGGGGCGCGGCCGCTTCGTGCTGTTCTACCTGCTGTGCGGCATCGCCGCGGCGCTGGCCCAGGCGCTGGCGGCGCCGCAGTCGCAGGTGCCGATGATCGGCGCCAGCGGGGCCATCGGCGGCGTGCTCGGCGCGTACCTCGTCCTTCATCCCCGCGCCAATGTGCGTGTGCTGGTGTGGATCATCGTCTTCGTGACCCTGGTCAACGTGCCCGCGGTGATCGTGCTGGGCCTGTGGTTCCTGGGCCAGATCCTCAGCGGCGTCGCCACCTCCACCGGCGGCGACGGCGGGGTGGCGTTCTGGGCCCATGTCGGCGGCTTCGTCGCCGGAGTCGTGCTGATCCCCTTCTTCCGGCGGCGCGGCGTGGCGCTGTGGCAGCCGTCCCACAGCCGGGCCTTCAGCACCCTGCCGGCCTCCGCGGCCATGCGCCGGCGTGGCAGCGTGCCCGCGTCCGGGGACCGCGGCCGGCCCTGGGGGTGAGGCGCCGGCCGGCGCTGGGGGTGAGGCGCCGGTCGGCGCTGGGGATGAGGCGCCGGTCGGCGCTCAGCGCTGGCGCCACCAGCGGACGAGGCGCTTCCAGCGGCGTTCGCCGATCACCACCATGAAGGCGGTGGGCCGCTTCAGCAGCGCCACGTCGAGGGCCAGCAGCAGCAGCCCCAGGGGCAGCATCCACAGGCCGAGGACGGGCAGGAAGGCGAGCAGCCCGCCGAGGATCAGCAGCAGCCCCACGGGAATGCGCACCCAGCTCGCCGACGGTTTGCGCAAATGGACGAGCCACGCCCGGAACAGCTCCGGCAGGTGGCGCTCCGCCCGGTCGAAGCGGCGGCCGATGATGCGGTCGGCCTTGGCGCCGCGGCTGTGGCCTTCCGCGGTGTCGCTGGGCTGTTGCTCGTTCATGGGTGCGTCGGTGCTGGTCATCTGTTCCTAGATGAGGTTTCATCGCCGCCCGCGCAATCGCGGCCTTGACCGCCGCGTGCCGGAGACACGAAGGGGAGGAACAGCGTGGACACCGAATCGATCCGCTCCGCCTACCGCCGCTACGCCGGCTTCTACGACGAGGTGTTCGGCCGGCTGCTGGCGCCGGGGCTGCGCGCCGCGGTGGCGCGGATCAACCGCCAGGGCGGCCGGCGGGTGCTGGAGGTGGGGGTCGGCACCGGGATCTCGTTGCCCCGGTACCGCCGCGACCTGTCCGTGGTCGGCATCGACCTGTCGAGCGACATGCTGGCGGTGGCCCGCCAGCGCGTCCGGCGCGAGGGGCTGGACCATGTGGCGGGGCTGGCGGAAATGGACGCCGGCCGGCTGGCCTTCGCCGATGCCAGCTTCGACGTGGTCGCCGCGATGTACGTGCTGACGGTGGTCCCGGATCCCCAGGGCACCCTGGCCGAGCTGGAGCGGGTGTGCCGCCCCGGCGGCGAGATCGTCATCGTCAACCACTTCGCCGAGACCCGCCCGGGGCTGCGCCGCAGCGTCGAGCGCGGCCTCGCCCCTTTTTCGCGCAAGCTGGGCTGGCGCCCCGACTTCACGATGGACGCCCTGCTCTCCGGCTCGGCGGTCGAGGTCGAGGAGATGGACACCGTCCCGCCCCTGGGCCTGTTCAGCGTCCTGCAATGCCGCCGTGCGGCGGGGGCCGCGGAACGCCCCTGACCGCCGGCGGTTGAGGGGGGACGACCCACACCCCCGAACCGCAGCAGGAGACGCGCCATGGCCGGCAAGCACGAGAGCAGCCCCGAGCACGCCAAGGCCCACGACCTCGCCGACACCGCCATCGACAAGGCGATCGCCGGCGACGAGGCGAAGGCCCGCGACCTCGCCAAGCAGGCCCGCACGGTCGATCCCAGGATCGGCGAGGAGATGGGGCAAGAGGTCGAGGACGACCGCCGCAAGGCCGACCGCTACGACGAGCCGTCGCGCGGCGGCTGATCCGGAAGCGCCACGGCGGCGCCCTCCGGCCACGCCAGCAGGTGGCTCCGGCACCCCCGGCAGTCGCTGCTGCCGAAGCCCGGCACCGGCACCGGCAGGTCCCCGAGGGCGGCGGCGAGCGCGCACTCGTCGCCGCCGGGGAACGCCCAGCCACCCAGCACCACCCCGGCCTCCGTCAGGCGGTCGATGTGCCAGCGCGCCACCGTCGGGTGCCGCAGGTGGCGGCCCAGCCGGGCCCGCAGGCCGCCGGGTCCCCAGGCGCTGCCGCAATAGAGATACCGCCCGGGCGGCAGGGTCAGCGCCGGCCGGCGCGGCAGGGCGATGGCGAGCGGGCCATCGAGCCGCACCGCCAGCACGTACGCGCCGGGGGACGCGGGAATCGTCGCGGCCGAGGTGTGGAACACCGCCGTCCCCTTTCGTTTGCGCGGAGTCCGGACCATCATATGACGCCGCCCGGCGACGGCGGTCCAGGCTGATCCGGCGCCATGGGTGCCGTGGCCGCGACCTCATGCCGCGGCGCGCGCCGGCCCCCTGCGCCGTGCCCGGCCGCCGGCCCCCTCGCAAGACCAGCGGCATGGCGTCGCATCCCCCGGTCGGGCGCGGCGGTGATTGAGGCAGATCACGGAGCGCACAATCGGGATGGCGCACACTCGGTGCCACGGGTCGCTGCGGGGAGGCGAGGCCATGGATCGGACCGAGACGACCGAGCGGCGCCGGGTGGTGGGGCGCAGCGGCCTCGACGCCCTGATCGCGGCGTTGCGCGGCGACGGCTACACGGTGATCGGTCCGCGGGTGCGCGACGGTGCCGTCGTCCACGACACGCTGGAATCCACCGCCGCCCTTCCCATCGGCTACGTCGACGAGCAGGACGGCGGCCGCTACCGCCTGGTGGAGGCAGGCGACGGGGCGCTGTTCGGCTACACCCTCGGTCCGCACTCCTGGAAGCGCCATCTCTACCCGCCCCGCCAGACCCTGTGGTCGGCGCGGCGGCCAGCGGGCGTGGCCGGGGGGGGCGGGGAGCGCGCGGAGGACGGGTTCTCCATCGCCGCGCCGGCCGGGCCGCCGCCGCGCGTCGCCTTCTTCGGGGTGCGGGCGTGCGAGCTGCGGGCGATGGCGGTCCAGGACCGGGTGTTCGGGCTGGCCGGCGACGCCGCGTCCTATACCGACCGCGGCGACGCCGCGCCCTATATCGATCGCGGCTACGCCGCGCGGCGGGGCGCCGCCTTCGTGGTGGCGGTGACCTGCGCGCGGCCGTCCGGCACCTGCTTCTGCGTGTCGATGGACGGCGGCCCGCGGGCCGAGTCCGGCTACGACCTCGCGCTCACCGAACTGCTGGGCGACGGCCGCCACGATTTCCTGGTCGAGGCGGAGGGCGAGCGCGGGGCCGCGTTGCTGGCGCGCCTGCCGGGGCGGCCGGCCGAGGCGCGCGACCTGGCGATGGCCGAGGCGGTGGCGCTGAGGGCGCGCACGCGGATGGGGCGGGAGATGGTGCCGGGCGTGGCCGGCCTGCTGGCCGGCAACCTGGAGCACCCGCGCTGGGACGACGTGGCGGCGCGCTGCCTGTCCTGCGCCAACTGCACCATGGTGTGCCCGACCTGCTTCTGCTCCACCGTGGAGGACACCACCGATCTCGCAGGCACCACCAGCGAGCGGGTGCGCCGGTGGGATTCCTGTTTCAGCCTCGAGTTCTCCTACATCCACGGCGGCAGCGTGCGGCGCGAGACGCGCGCACGCTACCGGCAGTGGATCACCCACAAGCTGTCGACCTGGCACGCGCAGTTCGGCACGTCGGGCTGCACCGGCTGCGGCCGCTGCATCACCTGGTGTCCGGTCGGCATCGACATCACCGAGGAGGCCCGCGCCATCCGGGAGTCCGGCCGCGACACCGCGCCCGGGACCGCCGGTGCCGGCGCCGGCGAACAGGGGAGCTGAGCGATGGTCCAGGTCGAGGGGTTGGATCGCCTCCTGCGGGAGCATCCGTTCTTCCGGGACTTCGAGCCGGACGCGCTCGCCCTGATGGCGGGCTGTGCCCGCAACGAGGTGTTCGAGGCCGGCGCCGCGATCCTGCGCAGCGGCGCCCCGGCCGACCGCTTCCACATCCTGCGCCACGGCATGGCGGTGGTGGAGGTCGGCATCCCCGGGCGCGGCCGGGTGCCGCTGGAAACCCTGCATGAGGGCGACATCCTGGGCTGGTCGTGGCTGGTGCCGCCGTACCGCTGGAGCTTCGACGCCCGCGCCCTCACCCTGGTGCGCGCGGTCAGCCTGGACGCCGTCTGCCTGCGCGCCAAGATGGAGGAGAACCACGAGCTGGGCTACCGCCTGCTGCAGCGCTTCGTCCCGGTGATGGCCGAGCGGCTGACCGCGGCGCGCCTGCAGATGCAGGATCTCTACGGCGCCTCCCGGGCGCCGGTGCTGTAGGGGAGGGGGTCATGGCCATCCGCTTCCCCGACTCCGCAGCCGCTTTGGCCGGCGCCCCGGCCGCCGACCCGATGACGCCGCGGCCGTTCCGCATCCAGCGGTTCAAGCGCGAGCTGTCGGACACCTTCACCGTGTGGCTGGAGGCGGCGGATGGCAGCCCCTTCCCCTTCCGCCCCGGCCAGTTCAACATGCTCTACACGTTCGGGGTGGGCGAGGTGCCGATCTCCATCTCCGGCGACCCGGCCGATCCCTCGGTGCTGGTCCACACCATCCGCTCCGTCGGCAAGGTGACCGAGGCGCTGGGCCGCCTCGGCCCGGGGGCGACGGTGGGGGTGCGTGGCCCCTACGGCTCGGCCTGGCCGGTGGAGACGGCCCACGGCCACGACGTGGTGTTCGTCGCCGGCGGCGTCGGCCTGGCCCCGCTGCGCCCGGCCATCCTGCGGGTGCTGGCGGAGCGGTCGCGCTACGGCAATGTGGTGATCCTCTATGGCGCGCGCACGCCCGAGGACATGCTGTTTGCGCGGGAGTTGCAGCAGTGGCGGGGCCGGTTCGACGTGTCGGTCCACGTCACCGTCGACCGGGTGACCGGGAGCTGGGGCGGCAAGGTCGGGGTGGTGACCAACCTGATCAAGGCCGGCGGCTTCGACCGCCGCAACGCCGTCGCCTTCGTCTGCGGGCCGGAGGTGATGATGCGCTACGCCGCCGAGGCGCTGGTGGAGCGCGGCACGGCCCGCGAGAACACCTGGCTGTCGATGGAGCGCAACATGAAATGCGCCGTCGGGTTCTGCGGCCATTGCCAGTTCGGGCCGACCTTCGTGTGCCGCGACGGGCCGGTCTACCGCTACGACGCGCTGGAGTCGCTGCTCACCGTGTGGGAGCTCTGACCATGGCCGAGATCCGCAAGCCCAGGGCGCCCCGTCCCGCCCCACCCCGGTCCGCCGCGCCGCGGCCCAAGCTGGCGGTCTGGAAGTTCTCGTCGTGCGACGGCTGCCAGCTCTCGCTGCTCGACTGCGAGGACGAGCTGCTGGCGGTCGCCGGCGCCGTGGAGATCGCCTATTTCCTGGAGGCGACGCGGGTGGCGATCAAGGGGCCGTACGACGTCTCGCTGGTCGAGGGGTCGATCACCACCCCCCACGACGCCCGGCGCATCCGCGCCATCCGCCGCCAGTCCAAGGTGCTGATCACCATCGGCGCCTGCGCCACCGCCGGCGGCATCCAGGCGCTGCGCAACTTCCGCGACGTCGAGGCCTTCACCCGGGCGGTCTACGCCCACCCGGAGTACATCGACACCCTGGCCACCTCCACCGCCATCCAGGACCATGTCGCGGTCGACTTCGAGCTGCGCGGCTGCCCGATCGACCGGCGCCAGCTGCTGGAGGTGCTGAACGCCTTCCTCAACGGCCGCAAGGCGGTGGTGCCGGCGCACAGCCAGTGCGTGGAGTGCAAGATGGCCGGGACGGTGTGCGTCATGGTGGCCCAGGGCACGCCGTGCCTGGGCCCGGTGACCCAGGCGGGCTGCGGCAACCTGTGCCCGGGTGTGGGGCGTGGCTGCTACGCCTGCTTCGGCCCGCAGGAATCGCCCAACACGGCCAGCCTGGCGCGGCGCATGGCGGCGCTGGGGATGGAGCGCCGCGACATCGCCCTGGCCTTCCGCTCCTTCACCGCCAACGCCGAAGCCTTCCGCCAGGAGGGCGACGCCCACGACGACGGGCGGGATCGCCCGTTGGCCGAGCCCGCAGAGGTGACCCGATGACCAGCCGCGACGCGGGCGCCGGCACCCGCACCATCAAGGTCGACGCCCTCGCCCGGGTCGAGGGGGAGGGGGCGCTGTACGTGCGGGTCAAGGACGGCGTCCTCAAGGACGTCAAGTTCCGCATCTTCGAGCCGCCGCGGTTCTTCGAGGCGCTGCTGCGGGGCCGCCCCCATTCCGACGCGCCGGACATCACCGCGCGCATCTGCGGCATCTGTCCGGTCGCCTATCTGATGGGCGCCAGCCAGGCGATGGAGGAGGCGCTGGGGGTGGTGGTGCCGGAGGCCATCCGACGCACCCGCCGGCTGATGTACTGCGGCGAGTGGATCGAGAGCCACGTGCTGCACGCCTATCTGCTGCACGCCCCCGACTTCATGGGCTTCGAGGACGCCCTGCAGATCGCCAAGGTCCACCCCGGCGTGGTGGAGCGGGCGCTCGGCCTCAAGAAGCTGGGCAACCGCATCCTCGAGGTGATCGGCGGCCGCGCCGTCCACCCGGTCAACACCCGGGTCGGCGGCTTCTACAAGGCGCCGCCGCGCGCCGCGGTGCGGGCCCTGGCCGAGCCGCTGAAACGCGCCATCGAGGACAGCCTGGCCACCGTCGCCCTGTTCCAGGGGCTCGACTTCCCGGATTTCGAGCAGGACTACACCTTCGTCGCCCTGCACCACCCCGACGACTACGCCATCGAGCGCGGCCGCCTGGTCTCGAACCGCGGCCTGGACATCCCCATCGCCGCCTTCGAGGAGCATGTCGACGAGGAGCACGTCCGCCATTCAAACGCCCTGCACGGGGTGTTGCGGGATGGCAGCGGCCCCTACATGACCGGGCCGCTGGCCCGCTACGCCCTCAACTTCCACCAGCTTTCGCCGCTGTGCCGCGAGGCGGCGGCCGGGGCCGGGCTCGGGCCGGTGGTGCGCAACCCGTTCCAGAGCATCCTGGTCCGGGCCATCGAGACGCTCTACGCCTGCGAGGAGGCGCTGGCGCTGGCCGAGGCGTACGAGGAACCCGATCCGCCCGCCGCCCCCGTCACCGTCCGTGCCGGCCGCGGCACCGGCTGCACCGAGGCGCCGCGCGGCATCTGCTGGCACCGCTACGACCTCGACGGGGAGGGGCGGATCGTCACCGCCCGCATCGTCCCGCCCACCGCCCAGAACCAGAAGCAGATCGAGCGCGACCTGTGGGACGTGGTGGCCGCCAACCTCGACCTGTCCGACGAGCGGCTGACATGGCGCTGCGAGCAGGCGATCCGCAACTACGATCCGTGCATCTCGTGCGCCACCCATTTCCTCAGGCTGACCGTGGAGCGGGGGTAGGACGGGACGCCAGCCAGATCCCGGCGGCCACGGGCACGATGCCGAGCAGGTCGGGCGGGTGCACCGGCTCACCCAGCAGCAGCCACCCGTACAGCAGCCCCAGGGGCGGCATCAGGAAATGGGTGGCGCTGGCGGTGGTCGCGGTCGTGCGCTCCAGCAGGGCGTACCACAGGACGTGGGCGCCGACCGACACCACCAGCACGAGGTGGGCCACGGCCAGCAGCAGCGGCACCGTGACGGTGACCGCGCCGGCGTCCTCCACCGCGACCGCCACCGGCAGCAGGGCGAGCGCCCCGGCCATGGTCTGCACGCCGCCGTTGACCAGCAGCCCCGCCGGCGGGGCGTGGCGCTTGTAGAGGACCGCCCCGGCCACCAGGGCGACCAGCGCGCCGGCCGCCAGGAGCACACCCAGCGGGGTGTCGGCCCCGCCGTCCAGACGTCCCCGCACGATCACCGCCACGCCGAGCACCCCGAGCAGCAGCCCCAGCGCCGTGCGCCGGGTCAGCGCCTCGCCCAGCAGCGGACCGGCGACCGCCGCCGTCAGCACGGGGGCGCAGCCGACGATGATCGCCACCAGCCCGGACGAGGCGGCGCCCATCGCCAGGAAGCCGAGCCCGAGGTAGAGGGCCGTGTTCACCACGCCGAGCCCGCCCAGCACCGCCCAGCCCCGCGCGTCGAGCCGGGCCAGGTGTCCGCGCACCGCCGCCGCCGCCAGCAGCACTGCGCCGGCCAGCGCGAACCGGGTCGCCAGCAGCAGCAGCGGTGGCATGTCGGCCATGGCGACCTTGCCCACGGCGAAGGCCGAACTCCAGCCCAGGCAGAAGGGGACCACCAGCGGCCAGGGGGCTCCCGCCGCCGCATCCCCGCGCTCACTCTGCCCGCCCGCTCCGATCGTCGCCTGCGCCATCCGGTCCGCCCTCCCTGGCCCGCCCCTGTGCGGGCCGGACGGAGGGTAGGCGTCGCGCCTTGCATCGGGAAATTAAATGATCCAATCTCAATCATTCGACAAGCGAATGGTTCCACCATGATCAACCTGGACCTCGCCCTGCTGCGCACCTTCGTCTCGGTGGTCGAGACCGGCGGCTTTACCCGGGCGGGGGACCGCGTCCACCGCACCCAGAGCACCGTCAGCCAGCAGGTGCGCCGGCTGGAGGACGGGCTGGGCGTCGTGTTGCTGGAGCGCGGCACCCGGTCGCTCGCCCTGACCGACGACGGGGAACGCCTGCTCGCCTACGCGCGCCGGATGCTGAGCCTCAACGACGAGGCGCGGATGGCGCTGGGCGGCGCCGCCCCGCCGGAGGTGGTGCGTCTGGGCGTGCCGGAGGACTACGCGGTCGACCGCCTGCCGCGGCTGCTGTCGCGCTTCGCCCGGCGCAACCGGTCCCTCCGGCTCGACGTGCGTTGCGACATCAGCGAACGCCTGCGCGCCGGGTTCGAGGCCGGCGAGCTCGATCTGGCCTTGCTGAAGCAGGAGCCGGGCCGTCCCGGGGCGGTGTCGGTGTGGCGCGAGCCGTTGTGCTGGGTGGCGTCGGCCGCCGACCCGCCGCATCGCGCCGACCCGCTGCCGCTGGCGGTGTTCCCGCAGGGCTGCGTCTACCGCCACCGCGCGGTGCACGAACTGGACGCGGTGGGCCGGCCGTGGCGGGTCGCCTATTGCAGCCCCAACCTGTCCGGCGTCCAGGCGGCGGTGCTGGCCGGTCTGGGGATCGGCGTGCTGGCGCGCTCGGCGGTGCCGGCGGGGGCGGTGGTGCTCGGTCCCGGCGACGGGTTGCCGGCACTGCCCGACACCGAGCTGGCCCTGCTCGCGCCGCCCGCCGCCGCGGGCGGCGTCGGGCTGGTGGCCGACCTGCTGCGGCGCTCCCTGGCCGATGGCGGGCCGGAGCCGGAGGGGACACCCGTGTCCGATCCGGTGGGGGCGGTGCTGTGACCGTGCGGGTGATCGGGGTCGGCCACCCCTTCCGCAGCGACGACGGCGTCGGCCCGTGGATCGCCCGGCGGCTGGCCGGTCCCGGCGTCGAGGTGGTGGAGCATTCCGGCGAGGGGGCCGGGCTGATGGACGCCTGGGACGGCGCGGCGCGGGTGGTGCTGGTGGACGCCGTGCGCTCGGGCGCGGCACCCGGCACGCTGGTGCGCCTCGATGCCCTGGCGGCCCCCCTGCCGGGCGGGCTGCTGCGTTGCTCCAGCCACCTGTTCGGCGTGGCCGAGGCGGTGGAGATGGCGCGCGCGCTGGGCCGGCTGCCGCCGGCCCTGGTGATCTACGGGGTGGAGGGCGCCTGTTTCGACTTCGGCGAGGCGCTGAGCCCGGCGGTGGCGACGGCGGCGCTGGAGGCGGTGCGCCGCATCCGCGCCGAGCTCACGCCGGAACCCGGTCCAGGGTAGCGGCCAGCCCGTCCAGCAGGCCGGTCCGGCAGGGCGTGCCGAAGGCCTGGCGCAGCCGGCCGGGGTCGCCGATCGAGACGCGGATGTCGCCGGCGCGCGCGGCGTGGAAGCGGCGGCCGACCCGGCAGCCGCTCAGCTCCTCGAGCACCGTGGCGAGCATGCCGACCGAGGTGGGGCGGCCGGTGCACAGGTTGAACACGCCGGCGCCGCGCGGCCGGCGCAGCATCGCCATGACCAGGTAGTCGACCACGTCCTGGACGAAGACGAAGTCGCGGACCTGCTCGCCGTCGCCGAAGATGTCGAGGTCCTGGGAGCGGGCGATGCGCTGGGCGAAGATGGAGATCACCCCGGAATAGGGGGAGTGCGGGTCCTGGCGCGGCCCGTAGACATTGAAGAACCGGAACCCCACGGTCGCCACGCCGTGGATCGACCAGGCGACGCGGCCGTGCAGCTCGCAGCCCAGCTTGTCGGCACCGTAGGCGGAGAGGGGCCGGGTGGCCGCGTCCTCGGCCAGCGGCGTCGCCGGGTTGTCGCCATACACGGCGGCCGAGGAGGCGTAGACCACCGGCACCGGGCCCTCCGGGTTGGCGCTGCGCGCCGCCTCGAACACGCACACCGTGCCGGTCAGGTTGGTGCGGTGGGTTTCCGACCACAGCTCGCGCGAGCGCTGGACCGAGGCGACGGCGGCGAGGTGGAAGACGCCGTCGACGCCCGCGGCCGCCTCGGCCACGGCCTGCGGATCGGCGACGTCGCCGACCACCAGCCGCGCCCCCAGCGGCTTGTTCTCCAGCCGCCCGGTCGAGAGGTCGTCGAGGATGGACACGGCGTGCCCCTCGCCGAGCAGGCGGTCGGCGAGGTGCGAGCCGATGAAGCCGCAGCCGCCGGTGACCAGGTAGTGCGCCATCCGTCTCCTCCGTGTGCGCCGCTGCCGTCGTCGCAGCCGTCGCCGCAACAACGGCGAAGATCGGGCATCGGGCGCGCGATCGGCAAAGCCTCTTCGGCGTTACCCGCGCCTCGCCGGCCGGGGTGCGTCCGCGGCGGCGCGGTGCCGTCGGTCCTGCCCGAAGGGGGTGGGAGAGGAGGGGGGTTAACCGCGAGCGGCGGTCCAGGCCGCGGCAAAGCCGGGGGCGACGACGTAGTGATCGCCTTCGCGGGCATACCAGCCGCCGTCGGCAATCGGCCGGACGCTGCCGCCGCCCTGCAGGGTCATGGTGACGTAGGCCAGGGCTGACATTACCCGATCCATCGTCCCGTGCTTGGCGATGAGCGACGGTCGGTCGAGGATTCCGGCGACGACGTCGTCGATCACCTCAAGGTGGATCTCCTTGCGCCGTTCGCGTATGCGATGCAGCACTGCGGCGACCGAAGTGTTCCAATCGTGCGGCATAGGTGGCATCAGAGGACCCATATTCAAAGAAACTCAATCGTAATATGCACGAAATACGCTAGCAAGTGTCCTCTTTGAACAGCGAAGAGGATGGCTTGGCTGGGTTCTCCGTCTCCCAGGCGGGCCGGCCAGGCCTCCGGGTTCCCGGTCACCGGCGGCGGCCGCTGTTGCCGGGAGCCGTGGTTTATGGTAAATACGGCCCATGGAAACACGTCGCCCCGGTGACCGCGGTCACGAACCGATCCAGCCCGCCTCGGGCGCCGATGTCGGCGGCGGCCGGCTGGTTCCGGCCGGCCCCAGCGCACGGGCCGCCCGCGCCGGCGAGATCGGCGGCCGCGGCGGCCGCATCCCGTCGGTGCGCCAACTCGCCAGCCTGGTCATCAACGGCATCCTCACCCTGCCGCGCAACTACCGCCGCGGCATGTTCCTCGACATCGTGGTGTGACGGCGACCGGCGCCGCCCTCAGGGCTGGCGCAGGTGGGGCAGCGCCTCGGCCCCGAACAGGCGCTCCACCAGGAAGGCGGGCAGCTCGTGCTGGGGCAGGCACAGGCTGGTCGAGCGGTCGTGCAGCACGTGCAGGCAGAGCCCCGTCTGGTCGGGCCGGGCGGTGAAGCGGAACCGGGCGCGGGCGGCGCGGGCGAACGGCGCGTCCTCCAGGGCGTTGAGCGGCGGGAACGGCACCGCCTCCCACACGGCGCGGCGGTAGGCGTAGGAGAAGCCGTAGCCGACGAGGTTGTCGTCGGCGGCCGGGGCGTCCTGCTCGACCCGCGAATGCGAGCGGCGGGCCCAGCGGAAATGCGGTCCCCCCGCGGCGGTGTCCCAATAGCCGAAGCGGCCGTGCACCGCGGAATAGAGGAACCACCCCGACAGCTTGGCGACGTCGTGGCCCTCCTCCAGCCAGCCGACCAGCGTCTCCACATAGCCGGCGGCGTAGAAGTCGTCGTCGTCGAAATGGACGATGATGGCGCCCCGCGCCCGCTCGGCCAGGGCGTTGCGCTTCTCGCCCAGGGTGACGCGGCGCGGGTCGTGCCAGTAGCGCAGCCGGTCCCCCTGGCGGGCCGCCAGATAGGCGGAGGGCTGCGGGCTGTCGTCGTAGACCAGCCACTCCAGCGCCGGGTAGGTCTGGCGCAGCACCCCGGCGTGGCACAGCGGCAGGAACGCCTCGCGCTGGAAGGTCGGGGTGACGAGGCTGACGAGGGGCCGGTCGGCCATGAGCGGCGGTCCTTCGCGCGCGGCGCCGCTCCACGCCCTGCGCCCCGGCGGGGGCAGGGCGTGGAGCGGCAGGGCCTCAGCCGGCGGCGGCGGCCAGCGCCCGGTCCAGGTCGGCGATGATGTCCGCGGCGGTCTCGATGCCGATGGACAGGCGGATGACCTCCGGCCCGGCGCCGGCCATCGCCTGGGCCTCGGGGGCGAGCTGGCGGTGGGTGGTCGAGGCGGGGTGGATGATCAGCGACCGGCTGTCGCCGAGGTTGGCGACGTGGCTGAACAGCTCCACGCTCTCCACCAGCTTCACGCCCATCTCGTAGCCGCCCTTGAGGCCGAAGGTGAAGACCGAACCGGCCCCCAGGGGCAGGTACTTGCCGGCCGCCGCCTTGTACGGGGACGAGTCGAGCCCGGCGTAGCTGACCCAGGCCACCGCCGGGTGGCCCTCCAGGAACTCTGCCACCGCCAGGGCGTTGGCGCAGTGGCGCTCCATGCGCAGGGGCAGCGTCTCGATGCCGTTCAGGGTGAGGAAGGCGTTCATCGGCGCCTGGCTCGGCCCGAGGTCGCGCAGTCCCACGGCGTGGCCGTGGATGGTGAAGGCGAGGTGGCCGAAGGTCTCGTGGAAGCGCAGGCCGTGGTAGCCCGGCTCCGGCTCCGTCAGGGCCGGGAACTTGCCGTCCTTGGACCAGTCGAAGGCGCCGCTGTCGATCACCGCGCCGCCCAGCGACGTGCCGTTGCCCGACAGGAACTTGGTGGTGGAATGGACCACCAGGGTGGCCCCCCACTCGATGGGCCGGCACAGGTACGGGGTCGCCAGGGTGTTGTCGACGATCAGCGGGATGCCGGCGTCGGCGGCGATGCGGCCCAGCGCCTCGAGGTCGCTGACCACGCCGCCGGGGTTGGCCAGGCTCTCGCAGAAGATCGCCTTGGTCTTCGGGCCGATGGCGCGCTTCACCGCGTCGAGGTCGTCGAAGTCGACGAACGTGGCGCCCCAGCCGAAGGCGCGCGGGAAGCTGTTCTTGAACTGGTTGATCGAGCCGCCGTAGAGCTTGTTGGAGGCGACGAAGTCGTCGCCGGGCGCCATCAGCGGGAACAGCGCCATCATCTGCGCCGCATGGCCGGAGCCGGTGCAGGTGGCGCCGGCGCCGCCTTCCAGGTTGGCCATCCGCTCCTCCAGCGCCGACACCGTCGGGTTGGTCAGACGCGAATAGATGTATCCGAGCTTCTGCAGGTTGAACAGCGACGCCGCGTCGTCGGCGTCCTCGAACACGTAGGCGGTGGTCTGGTAGATCGGCACCTGGCGCGCCCCGGTGGCCGGGTCGGGGGCCGCACCGGCGTGGATGGCGCGGGTTTCGAAGCCGAAGGTCTTCTCGCTCATGGTGGGGTCCCTCTCGTTCGTGCTTGGTGGTGCGGTCGCCGGGTCGGCCCGGCGCCGCTCACATCAGTTTCTTGAAGCTCTTGGTCGGCCGCTTCGCGCCGAACAGCACGTTGGAATTGACGCCGATCCGGCCGATCTCGCCGAACAGGCGCTGGTACTCGATCTTGGGGCAGCGGTTCATCACCACGGTCAGCCCGGCCGCCTCGGCGCGCGCGGCGGCCGCGTCGTTGCGCACGCCCAGCTGCATCCACACCACCGTGGCGCCGACCGCGATGGCCTCGTCGACGATGGCGTCGGCGGCGGCGGCGTTGCGGAAGATGTCGACCATGTCCGGCGGCTCCGGCAGGTCGGCCAGCGTGCCGTATGCGCGCACACCCAGGAGCTCCCGCCCGGCCAGTTTGGGATTCACCGGGATCATGCGGTAGCCCTTGTCCTTCAGGTACTTCACCACGAAGTACGAGGCCCGCACCGGGTCCTCGCTGGCCCCGACCACGGCGATGGAACGCACCCGCCCCAGCACCTCCCGGATCAACGCGTCGCTGTACGTGTCGTGGTTCACGCCACCCTCTCCATCCCCTGTCCGCCCGGCCCGCGGCCGCTCACCGGCCGCACCACACCGGCGCGCGCTTGCCCAGGAAGGCGTCGATCCCCTCCCGGGCGTCCTCGGCCGCCATGTTGCGCACCATCACCTCCGACGCGTACGCGTACGCGTCGGCCGTTGGCATCTCCACCTGCCGGTGGAACGCCTCCTTGCCCACCGCCAGGGTCAGCGGCGATTTCGCCGCGATGGTCGCGGCGACCGCGGCGACCTCGGCGTCCAGCCGGGCCGCCGGCACCGCCCGGTTGATCAGGCCGATCCGCTCGGCGTGGGCGGCATCGACCATCGTGCCGGTCAGCAGCATCTCCATGGCCGCCTTGCGGCCCACCGCCCGGGTCAGCGCCACCATCGGGGTCGAACAGAACAGGCCGATGTTGACGCCCGGGGTGGCGAAGCGCGCGTCGTCGGCGGCGTAGGCGAGGTCGCAGGTGGCGACGAGCTGGCAACCGGCCGCCGTGGCCACGCCGTGGACGCGGGCGATCACCGGCGTGCGCACGCGCTGCACCGTCGCCATCAGCGCCGTACACGTGGCGAAGGTCTCCTCCACCAGGGCCTGGTCGGGGGCGGCGCGCAGCTCCTTCAGGTCGTGGCCGGCGCAGAACGCCGGCCCGGCGCCGGCCAGCACGACGGCGGCCACGGCGGGGTCGGCGGCGGCCCCCTCCAGCGCCGCCGTCAGGGCGCGCATCATCGCCAGCGACAGGGCGTTGCGGGCGGCCGGCCGGTTCAGGGTGAGGGTCGCCACCCCGGCGCGGTCGTCGCGCCGGACCAGCGGCTCGGTCTCGTCGGCGGGGGTGCCGGACGCGGTCATGGCGGTGCTCCCGTCCTCGTGATCCCGCGGCACCCGTCCGCGGGCCGGGGCATCTGACGGCAAGGCGGCGCAAAGTTCAACGGGAATCGGGGATCGCCGCCCTGTACAACAGCCCGATTCCGTTAAATGGCCGGCCGGTGCTCAGCGGCGGCGCGGCCGCCGCCGCACCTGCTCGCGGTAGAGGATGTAGACGCCGCTGGCGACGATGATCGCGGCGCCGGTCAGGGTGGTCCAGGCCGGCACCTCGGCGAACACGAACACGCCCCAGACGGTCGCCCACACCAGGGTGGTGTAGCCGAACGGCGCCACCACCCCGGCGGGGGCCGCGGTGTAGGCGCGGATCATGCAGAAATGGCTGCCCGCCCCCAGCGCCCCCAGCAGCATCATCAGGCTGACATCGGCCGCGGTGGGCGTCACCCACAGGAAGGGCAGCGCCACCGAACAGCCGAGCGCGCCGACCACGGTGGTGTAGAAGAAGGTCGTCAGCGGCGGATCGCTGGTCTTCAGCATCCGCGTGACGATCTGGTAGAAGGCGTTGGCCAGGGCGGCGCAGAGCGGCAGCAGCACGGTCCACTGGAAGACTCCGCTGGCCGGGCCGACGATCAGCATGGCGCCGGCGAATCCCGCCAGCACCGCCAGCCCACGCCGCCAGCCCACCGTCTCCTTGAGGAGCGGCACCGACAGCACGGTGATCAGCACCGGCGTCGCGTTGAGGATGGCGGTGACGTCGACGAAGGGCAGCAGCCCCAGCGCGGTCATCATCAGCAGCGTCACCGTCAGCAACAGCAGCGAGCGCACCATCTGCAGGCCCGGCCGCTGCGACACCATCAGCCGCGGCGAGTGCCAGGCCAGCAGCCCGGCCGCGAGCACGAGATGAACGGCGAACCGTGCCCAGGCGACCTCGATCACCGGATAGCTCTGGACCAGCACCCGGGTGATGGCGTCCTGGCTGACGAACAGGAAGGTCGTGGCGACCATCCAGACGATGCCGGCCCGTGTCGCCGCCCGCGCCTCCTCGGCCCGCGCCTCTTCGGCCTGCGCCTGCGCGGGATCGGCCGCCGCCGCACTGTCCAGGGAATCCACGGTGTCCGCATCCTGATGGGGAGACTGCGAATGATAGGGACAGAGGGTGCGCTGCGGCAATCGACGCTGCCGGATGGCAGCGTTGCTCGCCCGGCCGGGGCCCCGTTCGCCGCCGTATGGTCGACGTGCACCGCCGCCGCCGCTGGGCTATGGTCGGTGCGCCAACAGATGGGACGGGGGGAGCGCAATGGGTGGTCAGGACGCGGCGATCACGAAAGAGGCCCTGGAGACCCTGATCCGCGAGGGGGTGCCGCTGGTCGGGAGCTTCGGCGTGGAGATCGAGGAGGTGCGCCCCGGCTACGTGCGCATGCGCATGCCCTACAAGGAGGATTTCGTCCGGCCCGGCGGCACCGTCACCGGCCCGGCCATGTTCGGGCTGGCCGACGTCGCCCTCTATGGCGCGGTGCTGTCGAGGATCGGCCCCGTCGAACTGGCGGTGACCACGTCGATGACCATCAACTTCCTGCGCCGCCCCGCCCCGGTCGCTCTGGTCTGCGAGGCCCGCCTTCTCAAGCTCGGCCGGCGCCTGGCCTATGGCGAGATCCATCTCTATTCCGACGGCGAGGCCGAGCCGGTGGCCCATGTCACCGGCACCTATTCCATCCCGCCGCGGCGGTGACCCTCGGCGCCGCCGCTGCGGTATCATGATACCACGGCGCGGCGTCGCCGGAAATAAGCGTGTCAGATCAAGAGCTTTGCGATAGCGGTATCATAATACCGCGCCGACAACCCATTGATACAAAAGGCGTTTTTTTCGGTTGACTCGGACCCCGCCGCCCCGTACAAAACCGGCCGCTTCGGCGCCGCGGGATCCGGCGGTCCGCCGACCCACGATTCACGTGAACGAGTGTGGCGATGAAGACCTTCAATCTGAAGCCCAGCGACATCGACAAGAAGTGGTACGTCGTCGATGCCGAGGGCATGGTGCTCGGCCGGCTCGCCAGCATCCTGGCGAACATTCTGCGCGGCAAGCACAAGCCGACCTACACCCCGCACATGGACTGCGGCGATCACATCGTCGTGGTCAACGCCGAGAAGGTGAAGCTGACCGGCAACAAGCGCCGCGACGACATCTTCTACTGGCACACCGGCTATCCCGGCGGCATCAAGGGGCGCTCCAAGGGGCAGATCCTCGACGGCCGGTACCCGGAGCGGGTCATCACCAAGGCGGTGGAGCGGATGGTCCCGCGCGGCCCGCTCGGCCGTCGCCAGATGACGCACCTGAAGGTCTACAAGGGCCCCGCCCATCCGCACGAGGCCCAGCAGCCCGACGTGCTCGACATCGCCGCGATGAACCCGAAGAACAAGCGGAGCGCGTAATTCCATGGCCCAGGTCACCACCACCATCTCCAGCCTCAGGGATCTGCAGGCTGCCGGTGCGACCGGCACCGACGCCGCGCCCGTGGAGAACGCCGCGCCGAAGCTGGACAAGTTCGGCCGCGCCTACGCCACCGGCAAGCGCAAGGACGCCGTCGCCCGCGTCTGGGTCAAGCCGGGCACCGGCAAGATCACCGTCAACGGCCGCGACATCGAGGTCTATTTCGCCCGCCCGGTGCTGCGCATGATGATCAACCAGCCCTTCGGCCTGGTCGACCGCGCCGGCCAGTTCGACGTGCTGTGCACCGTCGCCGGCGGTGGCCTCTCGGGCCAGGCCGGTGCCGTCCGCCACGGCATCTCCAAGGCGCTGACCTACTACGAGCCGGCCCTGCGGCCGCCGCTGAAGGCCGCCGGGTTCCTGACCCGCGACGCCCGCGTCGTGGAGCGCAAGAAGTACGGCCGCGCCAAGGCCCGCCGCAGCTTCCAGTTCTCCAAGCGCTGAGCGCGCCCGGCCCCGCCGTTCATCGTCGACAAGAGGGGCGTCCCGCGCTGGGGCGCCCCTTTTTCGTGGTATCGTCGCGGCCCGCTGTCCTGGTTCCGCCGGGAGCGCGGGTCCACGCGCGTCGAGAGGGATCTTCATGGCCAACGACCTCACCCCGATCCGCATCGGCATCCTCGGTGCCAGCGGCTACACCGGCGCCGAACTGGTGCGCCTGCTGCTCCGCCACCCCGCGGCGCGGCTCAGCGTCCTGACGGCCGAGCGCCAGGCCGGCAAGCCGATGGCCGAGGTCTTCCCCCATCTCGGCGGCTTCGGCCTGCCCGACCTGGTCAAGATCGAGGACGTTCTCTGGGACGCCCTCGACCTGGTGTTCTGCGCCCTGCCGCACGGCACCACCCAGGAGATCGTCGCCGGCATCCCCCGCGGCCTGCGCGTGGTCGACCTGTCCGCGGATTTCCGTCTCCACGACGTCGCGGAATACGCGACCTGGTACGGCCATGAGCACCGCGCCCCGGACCTGCAGAAGGAGGTCGCCTACGGCCTGACCGAGCTGAACCGGCAGGGCGTGCGCAAGGCCCGGGTGGTCGCTAACCCCGGCTGCTACCCGACCTGCTCGCTGCTGCCCCTGGTGCCGCTGCTGCTGGAGGAGATGATCGAGCCCGGCGGGATCATCATCGACGCCAAGTCCGGCGTCTCCGGCGCCGGGCGCGACGCCAAGCAGGCCAACCTGTTCACCGAGGTGTCCGAGGGCTTCAACGCCTACGGGGTCGGCCACCACCGCCACATGCCGGAGATCGAGCAGGAGCTGCGCCTGGCCGCGGGCCGTCCCCTGACCGTCTCCTTCACGCCGCACCTCGTGCCCATGAACCGTGGCATGATGGCCACGATCTACGTGCGCATGACCGACGGCGTCAGCGCCGACGACCTGCGCGCCGCGCTGGACCGCCGCTACGCCGACGAGCCGTTCGTGCGCGTGGTGCCGCCCGGCGTCGCCCCGGCGACCCGTCACGTCCGCGCCTCCAACCACTGCCTGATGGGCGTGTTCCCGGACCGCACGGCGCGCGGCGCCATCATCGTCTCGGTCATCGACAACCTGGTGAAGGGCGCCTCGGGCCAGGCGGTGCAGAACATGAACGTCATGCTGGGCCTGGGCGAGACCACGGGCATCGACCAGACGCCGCTGTTTCCCTGACCCGCGGCGCGCCGCCCAAGGAGGCCCGATGTCCGGAGTCGTCCTTCCCTTCCGCGGCGTGGCGCCGCGCATCGACCCCAGCGCCTGGGTGGCCCCCACCGCGGCGGTGGTCGGCGACGTGACGATCGGTCCCGACTGCGGGATCTGGTTCGGCTGCACCCTGCGCGGCGACGTCAACGCGATCGTTGTCGGTGCCCGCACCAACCTGCAGGACGGCACCGTGGTCCACGTCTCCTCCACCGGCCAGGGCACCTGGATCGGCGAGGATGTCACAGTCGGGCACATGGCCCTGTTGCATGCGTGCACACTCGAATCCGGCTGCTTCATCGGCATGAAGGCCTGCGTGATGGACGGCGTGGTGGTCGAGTCGGGGGCGATGGTCGCCGCGGGCGCCCTGGTGACACCCGGAAAGCGTGTCGCGGCCGGGGAATTGTGGGCGGGAAGCCCGGCCCGGCGGCTGCGCGGGGTCGGCCAGGCCGACCGCGACGAGTTCGCCCGGCTGGCCGCCCTCTACGTCGACCTCGCCCGTGGCTATCGGGACACATGATGTGGCTTTCGCGGGGCTACCCACTCGACGAACGGTTAGTGCGGTGGTAAGCGTGATCCCGGCGGTTTCGTGCCCAGGCGGTAAGTCCACATAGGGCTTCCGGACGATGGGAAGGAACGGCTGCGATCCCCATGTGTAAGTGCGGATCGCGGTCAACGGTGGCGCGTAAGGACTGTTGCCGTGGCGTTGCCGGGCACGTTGCGCACCGGTCGCATCGAGATGCTGAGGGTAACCGGAGGATAGAACAGATGAAAAGCAGCATGCGAAACGGACTGGCGATGGTGTCGGCGCTCATGATCGCCGGCTTCGCGTCCCAGGCTTCCGCCCAGATGGCGACGTGGTGCAACCCCGTCCTGGCCATTTCCAACAGCACGCCGGTGATGTCCGCCGCGGGCACCCCGGTCATCCACAACGGCAGCTTCCCCTGCCCGGTGGCGGCGGCCCCGGTTGCCGCTCCGGCCGTGCAGCCGCAGTACCAGGTGTTCTTCGACTGGGATAAGTCGAACATCACCGCCGCCGCCGACCGCATCATCTCCGACGTCGTCACCGCCGTCGGCACCGGTGCCAACGCGCGCATCCACGTGATCGGCCACACCGACACGTCGGGCCCGCCCTCCTACAACCAGGGCCTGTCGGAGCGTCGCGCCGCCTCCATCCGCCAGGCGCTGGTCGCCAAGGGCATCCCGGCCACCGCCATCACCACCGAGGGCGTCGGCGAGACGCAGCTCCTGGTGCAGACCGGCCCGAACGTGCGTGAGCCCTCCAACCGTCGCGGCCAGATCCTGCCGCGCGGCACCAACATGCCGTCGTCCTGATCCAGCGCCATCGCTCTGGTTGACGGCGCGGCGTCTTTCGGACGTCTCGGAAAGCAAGCCCCGGGGGAGCGATCCCCCGGGGCTTTTTCTTGGCCCGGTCTGATGGACCGGCGCCGCGGGATCAGACCACCCGGGCCTTGACGTAGGAGCCGGGCGCGTCCTCCATGGCGGGCAGCGGCCCCGCGGCGGGGTCGCGGGCCTCGACCTTGCCGTTGGCGAACTTGGCCACCCACTTGTTCCACTCCGGCCACCACGAGCCGGGGGTGGGCTGGGCGTCCTTCAGCCAGTCGTCGGACGCCGCCGGCAGCTTGGTGTTGGTCCAGAAGCAGTATTTCTCCGCCGCCGGGGGGTTGACCACGCCGGCGATGTGGCCGGAGGCCGCCAGCACGAACTTGACCGGGCCGGAGAACACCTGCGTCGCGGCGTAGGTGCTCTTCCATGGCGCGATGTGGTCCTCGCGGGTGGACAGGAAGAAGGCCGGCGTCTTGATCGTGCGCAGGTCGATCGGCACGCCGCCCAGCGTCAGCGCCCCGGGCTTCACCAGCAGGTTCTTCTGGTACATGTTGCGCAGGTAGTAGCTGTGCATCGCCGCCGGCATGCGGGTGCTGTCGCCGTTCCAGTACAGCAGGTCGAAGGGGAACGGGTCCTTGCCCAGCAGGTAGTTGTTGACGACGAACGACCAGATCAGGTCGTTGGCGCGCAGCATGTTGAAGGTGGTGGCCATCTTCGAGCCGTCGAGATAGCCCTTCTCGTTCATCTGGCCCTCGAGGAACGAGAGCTGCTCCTCGTCGATGAACACCGACAGCTCGCCGGCGTCGGCGAAATCGGTCATGGTGGTGAAGAAGGTGGCCGACTTGATGCGACCGTCGCCCTTGGCGGTCATGTAGGCCAGCGTCGCCGCCAGCAGGGTGCCGCCGAGGCAATAGCCGATGGCGTTGACGTCCTCCTCGCCGGTCTGCTGCTTGATCGCGTCCAGCGCCGCCAGCGGCCCCTCGAACATGTAGTCCTCGAAGGACTTGCGCGCCAGCGTCTCGTCGGGGTTGACCCACGACAGCACGAAGACCGTATGCCCCTGGTCGACCGCCCATTTGATGTAGCTGTTCTTCTCGCGCAGGTCGAGGATGTAGAACTTGTTGATCCAGGGCGGCACGATCATCAGCGGCCGCTTGTTCACCTGCGGCGTGGTCGGCGTGTACTGGATGAGCTGCATCAGGTCGGTCTGGAACACCACCTTGCCGGGGGTGACGGCGATGTTCCGGCCGACCTGGAAGGCGTCGTAGTCGGTCATGGAGATGCGCAGCTCGCCCTTGCCGCGTTCCAGGTCCGCCAGCAGGTGCTCCAGCCCCTTCACCAGGTTCTCGCCGCCGGTCTCCACCGTGGTGCGCAGCACCTCGGGGTTGGTCATGACGAAGTTGGAGGGGGCCATGGCGTCGACGAACTGGCGGGTGTAGAAATCGACCTTGCGGGCGGTGTGGCCGTCCAGCCCGTCGACCTCGTTCACCGTGGACTGCATCCAGCGGGCCGACAGCAGGTAGGACTGCTTGATGAAGTCGAACAGGGTGTTCTCGTCCCAGGCGGCGTCCTTGAAGCGGCGGTCGTCCTTGGCCGGGGTGATGACGGGCGCTGCGTCCTGGCCGAGCATGCGCTGGGTGGTGCGCTGCCACAGGGTGAGATAGTCCTGCCACAAGGACATCTGCGCCTTCATCAGCTTGGCCGGATCGGCCATCATCCGTGTCGTCATCTCCAGGAACGCGTTGCCGATGCCCATGGGATCGGGGTTGCCGGCGGCGGCGCCGTCGCCGTTCTGTCGCGACAGGAAGTCGGTGACGAGGCGCTGGCTTTGCTCGGCGATGCGGGTCATCGCGCGGGACAGCTCGACGGGATCGGGCAGCTTCACGTCAGGCGCCTGGTGTTCGGCCATGGATGCGGTCCTTTTTGGTCGAGATTGGACTTCGGGTTGGGGCATTCTCAGGTTTATACGATGCAGCCGGGTTTGGGCAAACCGGCTTGGCGGGGTGGTGCCCGGCGGACCGGCCGGCGGCGCCGGTTTGCCGGTGGTTTTCCGCCATGTCGGCGGGGTGGGTGCGGCGACGTGACCGGGGCATCCCCGGGTCATAGCGGGTTCCGGTTAAGGTTTGATGTCCCGACGCGGTCGGGGCCAGGCACGACGGGGGAGGGGAGCATGGTGGCGCGGCGCGGTGCGGCGACGGTGGCGGCGATGGTGGGGCTGGGCCTGATGGGGGCGGTGCCGGCGGGGTGCAGCGACCGCGCCCTCGACAGCGGCCTGATCGGCAGCCTGACCGGGGAGCCGCGGGCGTTTCCCGCGACGCCGGTGCGCCCGATGACCGGGGAGGACACGGCCTATCCGAACCTCGCCACCGTGCCGCCGCGCCCCACCGACATCCCCACCGTGGCCGAGCGCCAGCGCGACATGGACGCCCTGGAGGGGGACCGGGCCGCGGCGCGGGCGGCGGCCGTGGCGCTGGAGCGCGGGGTGAGCCCGCTGGCGGTGCCGCCGCGCCCGGTGGTGACCCCCGGCCGCCGCTCCGGCGGCTGACCGCTCGGCGCCCCGGCGGGCCGGCCGGCGGCGTCACGAAAAGCCTTGATTTGTCGCCGTCCGCCGGCTAGTTCTCTCGCGTCCACGCGGTCCCCATCGTCTAGAGGCCTAGGACACCGCCCTTTCACGGCGGCGACACGGGTTCGAATCCCGTTGGGGACGCCACTCTCATTGCGCCCGGGAAAAGTTAGGCAGATCTACGCCTTACCGGGCTGCCGCGTTGGGCTTCCACACACGTTTCCCACACACGCCGCCCGGCTCTTTAAGGCTCATGAACCCATGGCTATGCTGTTTCCCTGATAAGCTGGGGAGGCCGCCATGGTCGATGCGTCTGTTGAGGCAAAAGCACAGGCCGTTATCGGTCATATCAAGCACGTTCGGTGTGATGTCGCCAATGCGGTTGGTATTATGGCAATGCACGATGCCGGCGGGGACCAGGAAACCGTTGATGCCATAAACGCCCAACCCCGTGACTTCGTTCAGTGTGCGGCAGTTATACAAGACGCGATTGCCGTATCTGCTTTTGCATCAATGGCTCGTGCATTCGATGAGGACAGTAGGAAGGAGAAGGAGGTGTCATCCTTCCCTACCGTCTTTCATCTTCTGAGTGATCCCATTGTGCAGCGTGCCGCAGGGTGCGGAGAGCAATCGAACACATACTTCCGCGAAGCGTTTGATTGTTGGAACCAGCTATCGCAGGTCTGCGGAATTGCCGGCCTTGAGTACGCGATAAGAGTCCGTTTGACAACCCTATCTGTGGCAGACTCGCCGGAGTAGCAGGCTCGCCATAGCGAGTTGAATCATGCCGCCGGAGACGTCGATCCTGGCTTCGTAGTCGCGGACCAGACGTCGCCAGCGGGTCATCCATCCGAAGGTCCGCTCGACCACCCAGCGCCGCGGCACGACCTTGAAACCTGGTTCGGTATCGGTTCGCCGGACCACCTCGATGGTGAAGTTGA
>NZ_BAAKJB010000010.1:0-169895 GCF_059703765.1 Azospirillum sp. NS33
CACCAGGGTGGCGTGCAGGGCGCTCAGGTCGAGGACGTCCTCGCCGGTGGCGAAGTCGGTGACCCGATCGGTGCCCAGGCCAAGGCCCTCGACGACGATGGTGTCGCCGCCCGCGCCCAGCGTCACGGTGTCGGTGCCGGCCCCGGCAAGGACGGTGTCGGCGCCCTCGTCGGCGATGATCGTGTCGTCGCCCGCACCGCCGTACAGCAGGTCGCCGTCGCCGCCGCCGTACATCAGGTCGGCACCCTGGCCGCCGTAGACGGTGTCGCTGCCGGCGCCGCCGGCCAGGACGTCGTCACCGGCGCGGCCGTCGATGACATCGTCGCCCTCGATCCCGCGCAGCTTGTTGGCGCCGGCGTCGCCCAGCAGCGCGTCGGCGGCGGTGGAGCCGATGACGTTCTCGATGTTCCGGACGGTGTCGACGTTGGCGCCGCCGCCGTCCGCCGTGCCGGCGGCCAGGTCGACCGTCCAGCCGGTGGCGTCCTTGGACAGGTCGAGGAAGTCGGTGCCGGTGCCGCCGTCGAGGGCGTCGGCCCCCGAGGAGCCGCTCAGCATGTCGTCGCCGGCGGTGCCGATGATGGCGGTGGCGTCACCCGCCGGCGGCGGCGCGGTCGGCGTGTCGCCGGTGCCGGTGTCGGGATCGGTGGGACCCGGGGCGCCGTCCGGAGACACCGTCGCCAGGCTCGCGGTCTCGTCGCCGACGCGGATGTTGTCGACGTAGAGGGTGCGGCTGTCCGGGCCGGTGTCGCTGCTGGAGTGCCAGTCGTACTTGTAGAGGCCGATCTTCAGGTAGGGGCCGGCGTCGTCGACGTAGCAGGTGCCGCCGTCGAAATCGACGACCTTCTCGCCGTTCTTGTACAGCTCCAGGAAGCCGTCGCCGCTCGGCGACCACTTGATGTGCCAGGCCCAGTCGACCCATTCGCCGATGTCGCCGTCGATCTTGCCGAGGTCGAACTGCTTGATGTACTTGAAGCCGCTGGTGCCGTCGGCGGAGGGATGGGAGCGGATGATCAGGTTGTAGTGCTGCTCACCGTTCACGTACTTGGTCTGCAGCGCCACCGGCGGGTTGCCGGAGTCCGGCTGGGCATGCCACTGCGTGATGATGGTGTCGGAGCGGTCGACCTGCGACCAGCTGTCGGGCATGTAGGTGCTGACACCGTACCAGAACTCGCCGCCCATCTTGGCGAACATGCCGCTGGTGAAGTCCGACGAGGGCAGCTTGTTGGGCTGGATTTCCGTGCGGTACTTGTAGCTGTTGGCGCCGTAGTGGTCGAGGGTCAGCTTGACCCCGCGCTCGCCGTCCATCGAGACGATGGAGGACGGGTTGCCGGAGTACTTGAACCCCATCGACGTGATCGCCGAATCGCTGTTGAAGTCGGCGTTGAAGAGAAGACCGGTATCGGACATGTCTGGCGTCTCCAGTGAATTCCACGCATGGAGAGAGCCTTGGCGTCGAGACCACCGGCCCGTTGCGCGTCGACGCGCAACGGGGGTTCCGAAAAGACCTGCGCCACCACCGGGATCTTCCGGAATTCCAGCGGGGCTGGGTGCAGGCTCTTCAACCAACGGACGGCGACGAACTGCCCTCTCCACGTGGGCTCGTGTGCGGCGCCGGTCCCGACAAGCTCCGTTTGCGAGGTGGACCCTACGCCAGGTGCTTGTGGCCAAGGTCGGACATGTTTGCGTAGAATTTTAGGAAAACACCGAATTCCGGCGAACCGCACGCCATCGGCCCCCGTTCCCGACGTCACGAAACCGTAAAGCGGGGGGGCCGACGCACCATCCGGGCCGCCGGCCGGTCCGTTCGCTCCCAGCTTTCCCGCGTTGGCGCACCGCACACTTGGTGGTAACGTCGGCCGTCCATGCCGGCTGCCGAACGGGATCGGACGCGGCGACAGGTTGGGGGACACCCGGAACGGGGGCCATGAAAGTCATCGTCTGCGGCGCCGGCCAGGTCGGCTCGAACATCGCGCGCTACCTCGCCTCGGAAGGCAACCACGTCACCGTCATCGACCAGTCGGCGGAGCTCATCCAGCGGATCGGCGACACCCTGGACGTCCAGGCGATGGTCGGCTACGCCTCCCACCCCGATGTCCTGGAATCGGCCAACGCCGCGGATTCCGACATGATCATCGCGGTCACCCAGGCCGACGAGGTGAACATGGTGGCGTGCCAGGTCGCGCATTCCCTGTTCAACGTGCCGACCAAGATCGCCCGGGTGCGCAACCAGTCCTATCTCAAGCCGATCTGGGCCGACCTGTTCTCGCGCGACCATCTCCCGATCGACGTCATCATCTCGCCGGAGATCGAGGTGGCGCGGGCCATCTCGCGGCGCCTGCACGTCCCCGGCGCCTTCGACATGATCCCGCTGGCCGACGGCAAGGTGCGCGTGATCGGGGTGCTGTGCACCGACAACTGCCCGATCCTCAACACCCCGCTGCGCCAGCTCACCGGCCTGTTCCCCGACCTCAACATCGAGGTCGTGGCGATCGTGCGCAACGACCGGCCGATCATCCCGACCGGCGACGACCAGATGCTGCCGGGCGACGAGGTGTACTTCGTGTGCGACACCCGCCACCTCGGCCGGGCGATGGCCGCCTTCGGCCACGAGGAGGGGGAGGCGCGCCGCATCATCATCCTCGGCGGCGGCAACATCGGCCTGTGCCTGGCCGAGGAGATCGAGGACAAGCACCCCCAGGTGTCGGCCCGCATGATCGAGGTGAACCGGGTGCGCGCCCAGTATGTCGCGCAGCGCCTGACCCGCACCATGGTCCTGCACGGCGACGCGCTGGACCCGGAGATCCTGGAGGAGGCCAACGTCCGCGCCACCGAAACCGTGGTCGCGGTGACCAACGACGACGAGGGCAACATCCTCGCCTCGCTGCTGGCCAAGCGCTACGGCTGCCAGCGGGCCATCACCCTGATCAACAAGACCACCTACTCGGCCCTGGTGACGCCGCTGGGCGTCGACGCCATCGTCAGCCCGCGCGCCATCACCGTGTCGACCATCCTGCAGCACGTGCGGCGCGGCCGCATCCGCTCCGTCCACTCCCTGCGCGAGGGCTTCGCCGAGATCATCGAGGCCGAGGCGCTCGAAACCTCCGCGGTCATCAACACCCCGCTGAAGGAGGTCAAGCTGCCCTCGGGCGTCATCGTCGGCGCCATCGTCCGCGGCGACGAGGTGGTCATCCCCCGCCCGTCCACGGTCATCAAGCCCAAGGACCGCGTCATCATCCTGGCCGCCGTCGGGCAGGTGAAGAAGGTGGAGAAGATGTTCGCCGTCCGCCTCGAGTTCTTCTGATCCCCCTCCCGCCCCGCAAGGAATAGAAACGACCCATGGCACGATGGGCATACGTCAACGGCCGCTACGTCCCCCATGCCCTCGCGGCCGTCCACGTGGAGGACCGCGGGTTCCAGTTCGCCGACGGGGTCTACGAGGTCGTCACCGTCATCGACGGCGCATTCACCGACCTGGACGGCCATCTGGCCCGGCTGCGCCGCAGCCTCGGCGAGCTGCGCATCGCCGAACCGCTGGCGCCGCGCGTGCTGGTGATGGTCATGGCCGAGCTGGTGCGTCGCAACGGGCTGCGCAACGGCACCCTCTACCTGCAGGTCACCCGCGGGGTGGCGCCGCGCGACTTCCGCTTTCCCGCCGCCGGCACGCCCGCCACCCTGGTGATGACGACGCGGCGGATGGCCGCCTTCGCCACGCCCGCACAGGTGGAGGAGGGCGTGCGGGTGGTCACCGTCCCGGACATCCGCTGGGCGCGGCGCGACATCAAGTCGGTGGCGCTGCTGCCGCAGGTGCTGGCCAAGCAGCGCGCCAGCGCCGCCGGCGCCTACGAGGCGTGGATGATCGACCCGGACTGGACCATCACCGAGGGCAGCTCGTCCAACGCCTGGATCGTCACCGGCCAGGGCAGCTTGGTGACCCGCGAGCCCAGCACGCGCATCCTCAACGGCATCACCCGCCAGACCCTGCTCCGGCTGGCCCGCGCCGCCGGCGTGCCGGTGGAGGAGCGGCCGTTCACGGTGGAGGAAGCCTACGCCGCGCGCGAGGCGTTCCTGTCGTCGGCGACCACCTTCGCGCTGCCGGTCACCCGCATCGACGACCGCCCCGTCGGCGACGGCCGCCCCGGCCCCGTCACCACCATGCTGCGCCGGGCCTATCTCGGCGAGGCCGCACCCGTGCGTGGCCCGGGGAGCGGCCGGTGACCGGCTGCCCGCCGCCCGCCGCCGGGGCGCCGCCCGCCCCCGGTCCCCGGGCGGCCCCCGTCGATCCCGGCCGCCTTCCCAGGGCGGTTCTCTACGACTGGGACAACACGCTGGTCGACAACTGGGGCACCGTGCGGGCCGCCCTCAACCACACCCTGGTGGCCTTCGGTCAGGCCCCGTGGAGCGAGGCGGAGGCCCGCGACCGCATCAAGCAGTCCTTGCGGGACAGCTTCCCGCGGCTGTTCGGCGGCCGCTGGACCGAGGCCCGGGACGTCTTCTACGCCTATTTCGCCGCCCATCACCTGGAGCATCTGCGGCCGCTGCCAGGCGCCGAGACGCTGCTGCGCGGCGTCGCCGCGCTGGGCGTGTACCAGGCGGTGGTGTCCAACAAGAACGGGGGCTTCCTGCGCGCCGAGGCCGCGGCGCTGGGGTGGAGCGGGCTGTTCGGCCGCCTGGTCGGTGCCCAGGACGCGGCCCACGACAAGCCGCACTGCGCGCCCGTCCACCTGGCCCTGGAGCCGGCGGGCATCGCGCCCGGCGCCGAGGTGTGGTTCGTCGGCGACGCCGACATCGACATGGAATGCGCCCACGGGGCCGGGCTGGTCCCGATAAAGGTCGGAGACGCGCCGGGCGAGGGATTTGGCCGCTTTCCGCCGGCCCACCGATATGATACGTGCCATGCACTGGATGGCTTGGTGCGGCGCTTGGGCGATACCATATCAGCCGGTATGTACCGCAGCCAGGTCCAGCCTCGGTGACGCATACGCAGCAGGGAGCGGGCTCCGGTCAGGAGCCCCAAGAATGTCGAACAAAGGGGCCTAATAAAATGTCCGAAAAAAGTCAAAACGTGCAGGACGTCTTTCTAAACCACGTCCGCAAAAACAAGACTCCCGTTACCGTGTTCCTGGTCAACGGCGTCAAATTGCAGGGCATCATCACCTGGTTCGACAACTTTTCGGTACTGCTGCGGCGAGACGCGCATTCGCAACTCGTCTACAAGCACGCCATCTCGACCGTGATGCCGGCGCATCCAATCCAACTATTCGAGCCGCCCAAAGAAGGTGAGAGCGACTGATTCCTCTGAAAACGGCGACGCCCGGAAGCCGCACGGCTCCGGCCTCGCCCTCGTGGTGCACCCCGTCCTGCGCGACTCCGCCACAGGAGTCGGGCGGGAGCCGGAGGCGTGCTTGGAAGAGGCCGTCGGCCTCGCCCGCGCCATCGACCTGGAGGTCGTGCGCGCCGAGTCCGTGCGGCTGCAGCGGCCGCACCCCTCGACGTTGCTGGGCTCCGGCACCGTCGAGCACCTCGCCGAGGTGGTCGAGGAGACCGGCGCCACCCTGCTGATCATCGACCACGCCCTGTCGCCGGTGCAGCAGCGCAACCTGGAGAAGGGGGTGAAGGCCAAGGTCATCGACCGCACCGGCCTGATCCTGGAGATCTTCGGCGAGCGGGCGCGCACGCGGGAGGGCCAGTTGCAGGTGGAGCTGGCGGCACTGACCTACCAGCGCTCGCGCCTGGTGCGGTCGTGGACCCACCTGGAGCGTCAGCGTGGCGGCTTCGGCTTCCTGGGCGGCCCCGGCGAATCCCAGCTCGAGATGGACCGCCGGCTGATCGGCGACCGCATCGTCAAGATCAAGAAGGAGCTGGAGGAGGTCCGACGCACCCGCGGGCTGCACCGCAAGGCGCGCGCCAAGGTCCCCTATCCGGTGGTGGCCCTGGTCGGCTACACCAACGCCGGCAAGTCGACCCTGTTCAACCGGCTGGCGAACGCCTCCGTGTTCGCCAAGGACCTGCTGTTCGCCACCCTGGACCCGACCATGCGCCAGGTCACGCTGCCGTCGGGGCGCAAGGTCATCCTCTCCGACACCGTCGGCTTCATCTCCGACCTGCCGCACGCCCTGGTCGCCGCCTTTCACGCCACGCTCGAGGAGGTGGACGCCGCCGACATCATCCTGCACGTCCGCGACATCTCCCACACCGACAGCGAGGCGCAGCGCCGCGACGTCGAGACGGTGCTGGAGGAGATCGGCGTGGACCCCGGCGGCGACGACCGGGTGATCGAGGTGCTCAACAAGGTCGACCGCCTGGACGAGGAGTCGCGCGGCGCCATCCTCGCCCAGTCCCGGCGCGACCCGCGCCGGGTGGCGATCTCCGCCGCGACGGGGGAGGGCATCGACGCTCTCGACGCCCTGCTCGACGGGCGCATGAACGCGGCGCGCCAGGTCGTGGACCTCGCCGTCGACCTGGGCGACGGCGCCGCGCTGGCGTGGCTCTACGACCGCGGCGAGGTGCTGGACCGCCGTGACGACGACAACCAGGCGCACATCCACGTGGCCCTGGACCCGGCCGACCTCGCCCGCTTCGAGAAGCGCTTCCTGGCACCGTGACGGCGGGGGCACGGCGATCGGCCGCGCCCCCGCCGGCTGCACAGCCGCGGCCCGGGGTCGTACACTGCGGACGTCCGGATCACAGGCGGGAGGATGCGGTGGGCATGCGGCTGCAGACGGATCCGGGGCGCTTCTCCATCACCGCCTTCCTGGCCGACCAGGTCACGCTGGTCGCCCGCCACGAGCGCCTGTCGCCGGGCGCCGCGTTGCTCAGGCTGCGCGAGCTGTCGCGGGACCAGCGCGGCCGCGCCCGCCTCCTGGGGATGATGCTTGCCCAGGAGCGTCGGGAGCGCGACCCCGTGGAGCACGGCAAGATCGCCGCCGTGCGCCGGGAGATGGCCGCCTGGATGGCCCACGGGGCGGGGTAGGGCGGGAAGGCGGGCGGGCAGGGCGGAGACGAAGCCTCCGCCGTGTGTCGCGCAATTGTCTGTGGCCGGCTCCCACGGCGGCCGGCATACTGGTCCCCCTTGGCCGTGGGCGCGCCGCCCCGGACCGTCCGGGTTCAGGTTCCTCATCGTGCGCTGCGTTCCCGCCACCATTCTGGCTGCCCTGTTCGCCGCGGCGCTTCCCGCGGTGTCGATGGCGCGGGCGCAGCCGGCCGGGACGTTCGACGTGCCGCCGCTCGACGCGCCGCCGCCCGAGGCGCCGCTGCCGCCGCCGCCGCCCAAACTCTCGGTGGCGCCGGCCGCCCCGATGGTGCTGGCCCCGGACGCCCGGAACCTTCTGGAGCGGTGTCAGGAGCCGACCTTCACCGATTGCTTCCGCCTGTGGGAACCGCCGCCACCCCCGCCGCCGCCCGCCGCCGCGCAGGCGCCGGCGGTGCCGGAGCCGCTGCCGCCGGGATCGCCGCGGGACCCGGCGAAGCCCGGCGCCCTGACCGGCGGCACCCCGCCCGCCCCGGACCCGGCGGCCGACAAGGCGACCTACGACGCCCTGGTGGAGGCGATCCGGGACGCCGGGCTGGAAGGCAAGATCCTGCTGCCCGAGCAGCCCAAGGACGGCAACGCCACCATGTCCCTCGACCCCACCCCGAAGAAGGCTGCACCCCGACCGTGACCACCGACCCGCTGCCCGATCTCGAGCTCGTCGCCGCCATTCTCGCCGAGGTGGCCGAGACCGAGATCCTTCCCTATTTCCGCACGCTGACCGCCGGTCAGGTGCGCCAGAAGACCCGCCAGGACGACCTGGTGACCATCGCCGACGAGGCCGCGGAACGGGCCCTGGCCCGCCGACTCCCGGCCCTGGTGCCCGGCAGCGTCGTGGTGGGGGAGGAGGCGGTGGCGGCCGACCGGGGGGTGCTTGACCGCCTCGGCGGCGCGGCCCCGGTGTGGGTGGTCGACCCGGTCGACGGCACGCTCAACTTCGCGTCCGGACGGCCGAATTTCGCGGTGATCGTCGCCTATGTCCGGGGCGGCGAGACCCTGGCGGGGTGGATCCACGACCCCCTCGGCGATCGCACCGCCATGGGTGCGAAGGGGCAGGGCGCCTGGATGGGCGGACGGCGCCTGCGCGTCGCCGCGCCGGTGGATCCCGGCGCGATGATCGGCGCCATCTCCACGCGCTTCTGCGACGAGGGCCTGGGACGGCAGCTCAGGGAGCGCATCCAGGGGCTGGGGCGGGTCACCTGCCTGGCCAGCGCCGCCCACGAGTATCTGCGCCTGCTCGACGGCTCCTACCACTGCTCCGCCTACCACCGGCTGATGCCGTGGGACCACGCCGCCGGCGTCCTGCTCCACGCCGAGGCCGGCGGTCATGCGGCCCTGGTGGACGGCACGCCCTACCGGCCCACGCAGTTCGGCGGCAGCCTGCTGATGGCGCCCGACGCGGCGAGTTGGACCCGCCTGCGCGACCACCTGTTCGGCGGCATCGACGCCCGCTGACGCCAGCACCTCCGTTGCCTTTGCGGCGTCCCTCCGGTGCCTGCCGCCGTGGTCCGAAAGCAGAAAAGCGAGGGGTCAGAGCAAGGCGATTGTGGCATCGTAGCGCCGCTGCGCCGCTTCGATGTCGTCCAGATGCTTGATCGACCAGTCGTACACCGCGCCGAACGGCACCTGCAGCGTGCGCCCCAGATCCGTGATGGAGTATTCCACCGCCACCGGCGAGGTCGCCAGCACCCGTCGCTCAATCAGGCCGTTTCGCTCGAGACGGCGCAAGGCCTGCGTGAGAGCCTTGTGAGTCACGCCTTCAAGTCTGCGCTTCATCTCGTTGAATCGGGTCGGCTTCTCGATCAGGATCGTCAAGATCATGACCGACCATTTGTTGGCGACTTGGTCGAAGAACGAGCGGGCGGCGCAGTCGGCGAAAAAGACGGGATCGACATCAGTCCGCACAGATATCCTCCAGTATACTTACGCACGTCCAGGTGCGTAATTGAACGTAGGTTTCCATCGTATATCCTTCCCGTCCAGCCGGGAGAAGGAGTGCGAGGCATGAGCAAGCAATGGTTTACCCGACGACGCTTTCTGGCATCCAGTGGCGCCACGATGGCGGCCACGGCGTTTCCTGCGCAGACCCTCGCGGCGCCGTCATCGGCCGCGAATCTGTTCGTCACCGAGGCTGGCAGCGGGCGCCCCGTCATGCTCCTGCATGGTTGGACGGCCGATGGTCATGATTGGAGTTGGCAACTTCCGGCATTGGAACGCCGCTACCGCACGGTCGTCGTTGATCTGCGGGGCCATGGCCGCTCCGAAGTCATGCCGTCCGGCCACTATCGCCCCGAGCATTTCGTGTCAGACATCGAAACCCTGATCGACTCCGGATACAGGGGGCAACCGTTCATCATGATCGGCCATTCCATGGGGGCACAGGTCGCGGCACGGCTGGCGGCCAAGCGGCCCGATGTCGTCGACGCCGTGATCTCCGTGGACGGGGCCCTGGGCTTCTCGGCGGACCTTGCCCCCCTTTTCCGGCGGGTATCCCAAGACCTCCATACCGGCGATGTGGGCGCTGTCGCTCCAGCGCTGTTCGCGGATTTTTACGACTCCTCGACCCCCGCACCGTTTCGACGTTGGCACGCGCGAAGGGTGCAGGGCATGCCGGCCCACGTCGTGAAAGAGACCTTCGCACCCCTGTTCATCGGCGGCGACCAAGTCGGGGTCGGTCCTGAAAGCGAAACGTTCCTGCGACGTCTCCAGGTGCCTGTCTACCACTTGTGCCGTGACGGGGCGCAAGCTGGCCGGATACGCAGGTGCTTCTCGGACCGCCGCTCGCGAGTCGACGTCTGGGCGAACGCGGGTCACTGGATCATGCAGGACCGCCCTGAGGACGTGAATGCGGCGATGATCGCCTGGATCGAGACGCTGGGGTCACACGCGCCGGACTAACCCCGGCCGCGCCCCGGCTCCTCGCCTTTGGCGCGCTGCCAGAGCGCCTCCATCTCCTCGAGCGTCGACCCGTCCGGCGTCCGGCCGTCGGCCGCCAGCAGGGACTCGACGCGGCGGAAGCGGCGGTCGAACTTGGCGTTGGTGCCGCGCAACGCCCCCTCGGGGTCGACGTCGAGGCGGCGGGCGAGATTGACCAGGGCGAACAGCAGGTCGCCCAGCTCGTCGGCGACCCGCTCGGGCCCGCCGCCCCCGTCCATCTCCGCCCGCAGCTCGCCGACCTCCTCCTCGATCTTGTCGAGGATGTCGCGCGGCTCGGTCCAGTCGAAGCCGACCCGGGCGGCCCGGCGCTGCAGCTTCAACGCCCGGGTGAGGGCAGGGAGCCCCGTCGTCACCCCGTCCAGCGCCGACGGCGCCCGCCCCTCGGCGGCCGCCTTGGCGGCGCGCTCGGCCGCCTTGTGCTCCTCCCACCGCGACGTCTGATGGGCCGCCGTCTTCACCTCCTCGGGACCGAACACATGAGGATGTCGGCGGATCATCTTGTCGGTGATGGCCCCGGCGACGTCGTCGAAATCGAAGTGGCCGTCCTCGCGGGCGAACTGGGCGTAGTAGACGACCTGGAACAGAAGGTCGCCCAGCTCGTCCTTGAGCGCGGCCATGTCCTGCTGTTCGATCGCCTCCGCGACCTCGTACGCCTCCTCGATGGTGTGGGGGGCGATGGTGCGGTAGGTCTGCTCCAGGTCCCAGGGGCAGCCGCCGTCGGGATCGCGCAGGCGGGCCATGACGTCGAGCAGGCGGGTGATGTTGCGGGCCATGATTCTCGCACTCGATGATGGGGGCGATCGCCGGGACGCCCGCGACCTTAGACGACCGTGCACCCTCAGGAAAGGCTTGCCGACGGGGTCGCCCGGCCGCGAGACTGGGTCGACGCGGGCGGTCCCGATCGCTCGGGACGAAAAGTCATATAAGCATGATTATGGAAAATAACGATCATGAGCGAGCAGGGGAGCCGGTCTGGCCTGGCGGTCGCCATGCTGGCCGTGGCCGGTCTGATGGCCGCATCGGCCGGTCTGATGGCCGCATCGGGTCGCGCCGCGGCCCAGACCGGGAGCGACGGCGGACAGATCCTCGTCCATGGACGGCATGGGGCGGCGGTGGCGTGCCGTGATGGCCGGGCGGTCCTGGCCATCGGCCAGCAGGCCGACGCCAGGACGCCCGGCACGGCCGCCGCGCCGCTCTCGCCGCCCGAGGCGGAGCAAGCCTGTCCCGGGGCCACCATGGTCCTGATGACGATTGCGGCCCGGGACGAGGCCATCGACGACGGGCGATCGCCCGACGATCTCGACGCGGTCGCGACCCGCCGGCATCCGGTGACCTGGACCGCCGACGGCATCACAGCGGTGATCGATCCGCTCGACAACTTCGGCCACTGGCGGGAGGACGGCGAGACCTACGCCGGTCACCTGGAATGGGACTATCGGTCCGGCGAGGTCTGCATCATCGGCCACGGCGTCGATCACTGCTCCGCCGCGGACGTCGTGCGCCGCGCCGCGGAGAGCCAGTCGCCGTAGACCGCGCGCAGAACCAGCCGTGCAAGCGCCACGTACCCGTACCCGAACGCGGCGACCCACAGCAGTATGCCGCCCGCCCTCTGGAGTTGGTGCGCCACGGCGATGTCCCGGACCAGCAGGTCACCGAGCGCCAGTTCCACGAGCGCCAGGGTCAGCGCCGCGTGGACCAGCGGAACGACCCAGAGGGCACGCCGCAGCCGGGGCCACGGCCAGCGGCCGGCCGCCCACCACACCCAGGCGAGCACCACCAGGTAGGGCAAGAGCCCGACCGTCGAGAACATGATGATCTCGAACACCCGGTCGACCAGCCGGGCCAACCGGGGGTCGGACGCGAAAAGCGCCGCCCGCCACCCGCTGGCCTCGACCAGCAGCGCCCCGCCCCACCCCGCCGCCGTTCCCGCCAACGGCAGGCACGCCACGGCGCGGACCGCGGCCGGCGACGGCGACGGCGCGTCGCCGGGTCTCACACGACCGCCCCTTCGAACCAGTGGCGGCCCTGCCGGTCCTCCACCTCGACGACCCAGAGGTCGGGATCGTACTTGGTCTGGCGGCCGATGTAGGCGTCGGCCGTGGCTTCGTCGACCGGGTCGGCGCCGGTCGCCCGCGACCACACCAGCCGCTCGTCGCGGCGGACCTGGACCAGGACGACGAAGGTGCCGTCGAGCCGGTTCAGCTTGAGGATCAGCGTGCCGCGGGACGGATCCCCCTTGCGCAGCACCATCATGGTGACGCCCTGGGCGTCGGCGGCGCGGATGTGCCCCATCACCCAGAGGCTGGTGGGCAGGCGGTCGTCCATGGCGTGTCCCGCGGTAACGCTCGCCATGTCCGGCGGTGGCGTGTAGAGAAAGGCGATGCGGTCACTCCTGGACGTTCTCGACAGCGCCGTCAACCACCATATGGCCGGCCGCCTGGACGCCGCCCTCTCCCTCTACCGCCACGCCCTGGCGGTCGATCCGGCGTCGCCCCAGGCCCTCGACCTGGTGGGCGTGGTGGCGGCCCAGCGCGGCGCCCCGGCGGACGCGGTGCGGTGGCTGCGCCGGGCGTGCCGCAGCGCCCCGGAGTCCGCCGCGGTGCGCGGCCATCTCGGCGGCGCCCTGCGCGCCGAAAACCGGCCCGACGCGGCGGTGGCGACGCTGCGCCGTGCCCTGGCCCTCGACCCCGGGCACGGCGAGGGGCTCGCCCACCTCGGCGCCGCCCTCCACGCCCTCGGCCGGTACGACGCGGCCTTCCCGTGGCTGTGGCGGGCGCACCGCCTCCAGCCCGCCGACGTCGACACCTTGGTCAACCTCGGCACGGCTCTGCGCGACCTCCGCGCCTTCCGGGACGCCGCCACCTGCCTGCGCGCCGCCCTGGCGCGCCGGCCCGACCACGCCGATGCCCATCTCGCCCTCGCCGTCACCCATCTGGTGCAGGGCGACTTCGCCGCCGGCTGGGAGGAGCTGGAATGGCGGTGGCGGCGCCTGCCCTCCCCGCCCTGGCGGGGCGAGGCCCTGGACGGCGCCACGCTGCTGCTGCACGGCGAGCAGGGCTTTGGGGACGCGATCCAGTTCGCCCGTTACGCCCCGCTGGCGGCGGCCCGGGGCGGCCGGGTCGTGCTGGAGGTGCAGCCGCTGCTGGTGCGCCTGATGTCCGCCGGCCTCGGCCCCGGCGTCGCGGTGGTCGCGCGCCGCGACGACGGCGTGCCGCCGGCCCACGACCGGCACTGCCCGCTGATGAGCCTTCCCCGCGCGTTCGCCACGGAGGCCTGGTCGATTCCGGCCACCGTCCCCTACCTCGCCGCCGCCGCCGGCGACGTGCTGCGCTGGCGCGACCGTCTCGACCGGGAGATCGGGCCGGGGCGCGACCTGCGCGTCGGCCTGGTGTGGGCCGGCAACCCGAGCCACCGCAACGACCGCAACCGCTCGATCCCAGCCGCCGCCTTGTCCCCGCTTCTGGCGGTGCCGGGGGTGCGCTTCGTGAGCCTGCAGACCGGCCCGTCCCGCGCCGCCCTGACCGCCCTGCCCCGCCCGCCCGCCGGCCCGGTGCTGGATCCCGTGGGCGGCGTGCGGGATTTCGCCGACACCGCGGCGATCCTGACCACCCTCGATCTGCTGATCTGCGTCGACACCGCGGCGGTCCACCTGGCCGGCGCGCTGGGCCGCCCGGCCTGGCTGCTGCTGCCCTTTGCGCCGGACTGGCGCTGGCTGATCGACCGCGCCGACAGCCCCTGGTACCCCACGCTGCGCCTGTTCCGCCAGGCGCGTCCCGGCGACTGGGCGACCGTCACCGCCACCGTGGCGGCCGTCCTGCGGGCGCTGGCCGCCCGGCAAGAACGCACTCCCGCCCCGCCCGGCGGACCCGGCGGGCGCTAGGCCAAAACTTCCCGGTGGCCGGCAAGAACCGGCCGTCCGCGTCAAGGGCGTGGCGACGTTTCCTTGTTTTTCAGTGCGTTGAAGGTCGCCCGCACGGTGGCACCGCGTTTGCTTTCACGATGGGCAGATACGTCTTGCCCTTTGCGTGGAGTTCCGCGGCCATGAGCATCTTCGGTTCGATGACAACCGCCGTCCTCGGCCTGAACGCGCAGTCGCGTGCGCTCGGCCACATCTCGGACAACATCGCGAACGCGTCGACGACCGGCTACAAGCGGGTCAACACCGCGTTCGAGACCCTGGTCCTGCAATCGAACCAGCGCCTGCACTCGCCCGGCGGCGTGACCGCGAAACCCGTGTTCATGAACAACATCCAGGGCAACCTGCAGCAGGTGCAGAGCCCGACCAACATCGCCATCCAGGGCCAGGGCTTCTTCAGCGTCACCAAGCTGGGCGTGGACAACGGCAACCGGCCGGTGCAGACCCAGACGGGCACCGTCGACGCCGGCTCGACCTACTACACCCGCGCCGGCGACTTCGAGCTGGACAAGAACCGGTACCTGGTGAACAGCGCGGGCTTCGCGCTCAACGGCTGGGTCACCGACGAGATCACCGGCGATCTGCGCAAGGACCAGGTGAAGCCGATCCAGGTCAACACCCTGACCGACCGGCCGACGCCGACCACCGAGATCGACCTGTCCGCGAACCTTCCGGCGACCCCGGCCGCGGGCGTGGCGATCCCCACCTCCTCCATCCAGATCTTCGACACCCAGGGCAACCCGCGCACCATCAACCTGGACTGGCGCCAGCAGGGAGCCAACAACTGGCGCCTCGCCGTCGACGCGCCGGGCTCCAGCGCCAGGCCGGTGGACGGCACCTTCGCCGGCTATCCCGCCACGGTGACCTTCGGCCAGAACATCGACGGCGTGACGCCGGTGGCCCAGGTCAACACGGTCACGGTGGCCGGTCAGACCACCAACGGACAGGCGAACATCCGCGTCGGCGAGACCTACAGCATCAACGTGGACGGCACCACCTACAGCTACCGTGTGACCGCCGACAACGTGTCGCAGGTGCGCAGCTACACGGCGCTGGCCGGTGCGCTGGCCAACCAGCTCAACTCCGCCTCGCCCGCCTCCCCGGTGATGGCGACGCTGGTGAACGGCAACGTCATCCGCCTGGTCGCCCGCAACGCCGGCACGCCGTTCAAGGTAAGCCAGGAGATCCAGTCGGTGTCGCCGGTCAACAACACGGTGACCGGGCCCACCAACACCGCCGCCACCGCCTCGGCCGGCCAGTCGCAGAAGTTCAGCTTCCCGCAGTCGCAGATCGACATCGGCGACGTCTTCCAGATCCGGGTGCAGAACAACGGCCAGGACACCACCGTGTCGGTGACCGTCACGGCCCAGACCTACTCGACCTATTCGAACATCACCGGCGTGACCCAGGAGCTGGCCAACCGCATCAACGCGGCGACCGGCCTGAACGTGACGGCCACGTCGGCGGGTGGCGTGCTGACCATCCAGGACAACGTGGCCGGCGGCTCGTTCGATGCCAACAGCTCGGCCGGCGTCTCCAACTCCTCGGGCGCGGCCAACACCCTGACCGGCGCGTTCTCCATCGCCAACGTCGCCGGCGTGCGCCAGCAGCGCACGGTGACGCTGACCGGCACGCCGGGCGACGTCGGCACGCTGTACTCCCTGTCGGTCAACGGCACGCCCGTCACCTACTCCACGACGGGCGAGGAGATGACCATGGAGGACATCACCGCCGCCCTGGCCAACAAGATCAACTCCAACACCTCGCTGCCGGTGACGGCGACCGCCCAGGGCGGCGTCATCACCATCATCTCCAAGACGCCGGACGGCGACGCCGCCGACCAGTTCTCGCTGCAGCAGACCGCGGTGATCGGACAGACGCCGGCCCACATCGGCCTGACCTTCGGCACCAGCCCGGAGAACGTCGGCACGCTGACCGGGGTCAGCACCGCCCTGGTCGGCACCGGCACCGCGGTCAGTTCGGCCACCCAGGGGGCGGGCAGCGACGCCACCATCTCCTTCGTCGTGAACTACGGCTTCGGGCCGCAGACCGTCACCTTGAACATGGGCCAGTTCCAGAGACCCGGCGGCATCACCCAGTACGCGGGGGATGAGATCAACGTCACCCAGTTCGTCCAGGACGGTGCGCCACGCGGCCAGTTCAAGGACGTGGTGTTCGGCGAGAACGGCAACGTCGTGGTCAACTACGACAACGGACGAAGCAAGGTCATCGCCCGGGTACCGATCATCACCTTCAACAATCCCAACGGCCTGCAACGCGAGGCCGGCGGCGTGTTCATCGAGACCGAGGGGGCGGGCAAGCCCAACTTCAACGATCCCGAGACCAACGGCGCCGGCGCGGTGATCGCCAACAGCATCGAGGGCTCGAACGTCGACATCGCCGACGAGTTCACCAAGCTGATCGTCACCCAGCGGACCTACTCCGCCAACACCAAGATCGTCACGACGTCCGACGAGATGCTTCAGGAAGTGCTCGGCCTGAAGCGCTGATCCTCCTGACCGGCGGTCCGGCGCCACGCCCCCGGACGATCTCCGCGATCGTCCGGACGGGGCGCTGATGCCCCTCCGGCCCCCACCCGACGAAAGGTCCACAGGCCATGTCCCTCTTCTCAGCCCTGAACAGCGCGACCGCTGGTCTGCGCACGGTCCAGGCCAATGTGAAGCTGGTCTCGGACAACGTCGCCCGCGCCGACGACCCCAACCGCACGCGGCACACGCTGCAGCAGATGGTCGACAAGAGCGGGTTCGTGGTCACGGCCGAATACCGCCGCGAGATGGACAACGGGCTGAAGGCGCAGGTCGAGCAGCTGACCGCCCAGGAGGGCAAGTCGAAGGCGCAGGACACCTACCTGACCAAGCTGGGCGACCTTCTGCGCACCACCGCCGGCCAGCCCCTGCTCAACACCTACGCCAGCGAGTTCTCGGCGGCCTGGCGCACCCTGGAGACGACGCCGGAAAACGAGGTCGCCTCCTACCAGCTGGTCCAGGCCGCCAACACCTTCGCCACGGAGATCCGCCGCGTCTCGGAAGGGGTCGAGGCGCTCGACCGCGAGATCCGCAAGGACCTGGGCACCTCGCTGGACGATCTCAACACCCTGCTGTCCGAAGTCGACAAGGTGAACAACGAGATCGTGTCCCTGCGCAGCTACGGCGACGCCGCCAACGAGGTGGCCGACAAGCGCGACGGCCTGATCCGCCAGATCAGCGAGCTGGTGGGCGTGCGCACGATCGAGCGGCCGGACGGCCGCGTCGCCCTGTTCACGCCGTCGGGGCTGGCCCTGGTCGACGCCACCCCGGCAAATCTTTCCTTCGACGGCGGCAAGATCAACCTGACGATCGGCAATAAGGTCCAGGACGTCACCGAGCAGATGAAGGACGGCCGCATCGGCGCCCAGTACAACATGATCCGCGACGGCTCCCTCCAGGACCCGCCGCTGCCGGTGAGCGCCGACCCCGCCTCGGAGGTGATCCGCAAGCTGCGCTCCCAGCTCGACGCCTACGCCGAGGCGTTCACCGCGGCGACCAAGCCCGGTGAGCCCACCAGCTTCGCCGACGCCTATGACAACGCCCGCCCCGTGGCCGATGGCGAACAAGACACCAAGTTCTTCATCGGCACGGACCGCTTCACCCTCGCTGTCAACGCCACGCTGCTCAACAATGAAGCGAGCATAAAGCACGCCGCCATCAAGGACGTCGTCACCGCGATCAACGCGCCGGGGCGCACCTTGTCTGCCGACGGCCTTCGGGTGACCGACGCCACCTACGACCAGATGGCCAGCAACATCACCGGGCAGTGGATGTCCGCGGCCAAGACGGTGGCCAACGCGTACGGCTACGACAAGAGCTCCAAGGAGCTGCTGGAGGAGCGCTACGCCAGCTACACCGGCGTGAACATCGACGAGGAGATCGCGATGCTCCAGCAGCTCCAGACCAGCTACGCCGCTTCGGCACGCGTCATGCAAGTGACGAACACGATGTTTGACGCGCTGGAGGCCATCGTCCGATGAGCACGATCACGCAGGTTGGCAGCTACGCCAAGTATCTGGGGATGGTCCGGACCCTTTCGACCGCCCAGAACAATGTGGACGACCTGTCCCGGCAGATGACGACCGGCACGAAATCCATCGATCTCAAGGCCTACGGGCCGGAGACGCAGAAGCTGCTGGACCTGCGGGCCGAGCTGGTCAAGCGCGAGAACTACGTCCAGAACATCGACAGCGCGCTGCCGCGGGTGAAGGCGACGGACACGGTCCTGACGTCGCTGGAGCAGATGGCGTCGGACTGGCAGAGCAACAACCTCATGCCCTTCAACCCCGGGCCGCCCAGCCTCACCGCCCCCTACAACGACACCCCCGAGGGCATGCAGACCCGCGTCAACATCGACGCGTCGAGCTTCACCCAGAACGCGCGCTACACGGTGACCGCCACGCCCTCGGCCACCGGTGCCAACGGCACCTTCGACATCGAGGTGACCGACGGGCTGGGCGGGCGCTCCGTGCGCACCCTCAACCTCAACCGGGTGCCGCCGACCGACGGCGAGGGCTACAACTTCACCATGGCCGGCGGTCCCGGCGACGGGGCGGTGCTGAACCTGAGCTTCGACAAGCTGTCGGCGGCCGGCTCCAGCAGCTTCACGGTCTCCTGGCCCCAGGCCAACCAGACCCTGGAGCGCGTGGAAGGGGCGCTGCGCGAGATGCAGCAGCTCCTCAACGAGCGGTTCGGCGACCGCTTCCTGTTCGGTGGCTCGCGCTTCGCCACCGAGCCGGTGACCGACCTCATGGCCGGCAAGCAACACAGCAAGATCACCTTCAACGGCCAGTCCGTGCAGGCCGAGGACTATTACGAGATCACGCTCAACGGCAAGACCTACAGCTACCAGGTGCAGGCCGGCGACCCCAAGAGCATCAGCTTCATCGCCTCCACCCTGTCGAACCAGATGCAGGCGGAGGACCCGCCGCTGCCGATCCTGGTGTCGATGCAGAACGGCATCATCACCTTCATCGCCAAGGACCAGGGCGAGCCGTTCACCCTCGACGCCCGCGTGGTCAACTCGCAGACCGTGGACAACTCCGCGTCGGAGCCCTCGACCATCACCGCCCCGAGCACCACCGTGCAGCAGGTCGACCGCTTCTCGCTGACCGGGTCGGGCGTCGACATCGGCGACACCTTCGAATTCACGGTCGCGGTCGGCGACAAGGACGATCCGTTCAACCAGAAGTACTACAACAGCAATCCCGACGTCCCCCGCGACCTGCCGGTCTACGAGGAGTACACGGTGCGCTACACGGTGAGCGCGCAGGATTACGCCGCCGGCATCACCACGGTGACCGCGGTGGCGGGCCAACTCCAGACCCAGTTCAGCGCAACGTCCCCGGCGCCCCCGGTGACCATGACCCAGGCGGGCGGGGTCATCACCCTGACCAGCACCGACACGCTGCCCGCCGCGCATCCGTCGAAGACCCGCCTGTTCAGCACCACCGCCCAGGCCATCAACGGCAACATCGACAACACCATGACGGTGGCCACGCTGCCGGTGGAGGCCACAGCCATCACCGATGTCCCCTATGTGGGCAACCCCAAGCTGCCCTTCTACGACGCGGAGTACATGAACTCCGGCACGAACTCGAAAGCCTGGGACAAGTCGCGGGTGACGGTGGAGGACGGCTACAGCATCGAGTACGGCGTGGTCAGCACCGATCCCGCGTTCCAGACGCTGGTGCAGGCCTTCCGCATGGCGCGGGTCGCCGCCTCCAACCCCGGCCAGTACGAGGAGTACATCGACAAGTCGCGCCAGCTCATGTCGGAGGCGCTGGACTCCGTCCGCTCCGTCCACGCCAAGGTGGCGTCCGACCTGTCGACGCTGGAGCAGAAGAAGGACGCCCACAAGGACAAGATGAACGGCGTCGTCGACCAGATCGCGAGCATCGAGGGGATTGACCCCACCGAGGTCGCCGCCCGCCTCAGCACCAAGATGAACACGCTGGAAGCGGCCTACACCGTGGCGGGGCGAAGCCAGCAGCTCTCGCTGCTGAACTACATCGCCTGACCCGGCACCCCGCCGCCTCCCCCGGAAAGGGGGGCATGGCAGCCGGCGGCCGAGGGGCCGGCAAGACCGAGGAACGACAAAAGGCGCGCCGCCCGGCGCGCCTTTTGTGGTTGGGGGGGCCGGCCGGCCCTCAGATCGAAATGCGCAGGGGCTGCTGGGGCTGGCCGTCCTGGCCGCCGGAACGGGGCTGCGGCTGGGGCTGGGGCACCGCACGGGGCGGCGCCGTCTGCTGGGCCGGAGCGCCCGGCGCCTCGGCCGCCGGCGTCTCGCCCTCGACCCGCTGCGACAGGCCGCTGGCCACCGACCGGTTGATCTCGATGAGGCGCTCCAGCTTGCCACCGTCCAGATCCGCCAGCCGGGCCATCGTCTCCCGGTCGACCATCAGCGACAGGGCGGCGATGTTGGTGCGCAGGTCGTGGGGAAGTTGGCAGTCGTCCTCGCTGATCGCCGCCTGGAAGATGGTCCACAGGCGCTGATTCAGCTGCAGCGCCGCCTGCAGGGCGTCGGCGTTGTCCGGCTGACGGCTGGCGTCGATCAGGCGGCGCGCCGCCTCGGCCAGCGCCCATGCCTCCACGTCACGCGCATCGTCCGATACCGGGCGGCTAACGTATTTCGGAGTCGGCTTCATTCCTTACCCCTTGGGGCCAGTACGGGTGAACACGACAGGTCCTGACACGATGTCCTGACGTCACCGGCCGTGGCATCCGGATATTCAGGGATCCGGCTCCCGATGTCAACTTGAGGGGCCGGCCGCCCATGATTGAGCGGCATTTGCCACGTCTTCGTCACAACGTTCCGCGGCGGCGGGCACCCCGCGCAACAGTTGGTCCGCCGCGCATTCGACAGCGTTCACGGTGATGCCGTCCATCAGGTCCGTCGCCGCCGCCCGTCGCCGCTCCAGCAGCGCCGGCCGCGGCACCGTGCCGGTCACCGCGCGGGCGTGCGGCCCCCAGGGCGCATACACCTCCGGGTAGCCCGGGCCGAACAGGCCGAGGGTGGGCGTGCCGACCGCGGCGGCGATGTGCATGAGGCCGGAATCGTTGCCGACGTAGAGCGCGGCCCGTCGCAGACAGGCGGCGGCGGCCAGGGGGTCGGTGCGCCCGGTCAGGTCGAGGGCCGCCCCCCCCAGGGCGTCGAGCACGGGGCGCGCGCGGGCCACCTCCGACGCCGCGGCGAAGACCGCGACCCGGGCGCCGGGGAGCGGCCCGGACGGCGCGGTGATCCGGCCGGCGAGCTCGGCGAAGCGGCCGGCCGGCCATTCCTTGCCGGTCCAGTTGGCGGTGGGCCCGATGGCGAGGATCGGCGATCCCGGCGGCACCAGCGCGTCCGCCGCGGCCTGCGCCGGCGGGTCCAGCCACAGGCGGGGCGGCGGCGGCGGATCGAGGCCGAGAACGGCGCCGATCTCGACGACCTTGTGCACCACGCCGCGGGTGCGGGCGTGGCTGCGCACGCCGCCGCTCAGCAGCAGGCGCGACACCACCGAGTTGCGCAGGTCGACGACCAGATCCCAGCGCGTGCCGACGCACTGCGCCCACAGCGCCAGCCAGTGGGCCGCCCACCGCCGCTTGGCCATGGGGACGAGCCGGTCGAGCCGGGGCGTCGCCCGGAACAGCGGGGCCGCCACCGGTCCGCAGACCACGGTGAAGCGGGCGTCGGGACGGCTGTCCACCAGGTGACCCAGCACCCCGGTGGACAGCACGGCGTCGCCGATCCGGTTGGAGGTGATGAAAAGGATGCGCACGCCCGCAGCGCCTCAACCCGCCCGCACCGCGGCGTGGCCGCGCCGCCGCCCGGCGGGGCCGCCGCGCCCGTGGGCCAGCCCCCACACGGCCGGCGCGAGGGCGAGCAGCGGAAGCAGGTACATGGTCGGGATGAAGCCCGGCATCTTGGACGCCACGCTGTTGAGGGCGAGGGCCGCGGCCTGCAGTGCGACCACCAGCAGCACCGCGGCGGTCACCCGGCCCGACTGGCCGCGCCGGTTGAACTCGCCCGACAGCAGGCAGGCCAGGGCCAGCAGGACGAAAGCCGGGGCGAGCAGCGGCGACGACAGCCGGTGGTGCAGTTCGGCTTGCAGCTCGCGCAGCGTCCGGCCGTCGCCCGCCAGGTCCGCCGGCGGGTCGACGAGGTCGCCGGTCGACCGTTCGCGCACGTCGGGGAAGCGCTCCTCGACGGCGTCGGTGAACACCTTGAGGTCCACCGCGTAGCGGTCGAAGAACAGCTGGGACAGCTTGCCGGTGGCCCGCTCCATCTCCTGGCGGTTGCCGTCGAAGACGACGAACCGGGCGCCGGCGTCGCCCTGCACCATCACCGCGCGGGCGCCGATGACGGTCACCGGCCGCTCCGGGTCCCGGGAATCGTGGATGAGCACGCCGTGGTAGTTGCCCTCACCGTCGCGTTCGCGGACATAGACGCTCACACCGTCGCCGACCTCGTTGAACACGCCCTCCCTCACCAGGAGCTGCGAGTAGTCGTTGCGCACGGTGTATTCCATCCGGACCAGTTCCCGGTGGGCGGCCGGGGTCACCCACAGGTTCAGGGCGTAGACCACCACCATCACGCCCACGCCGAGCCCGACGGCCGGCCGCGCCAGCGCCAGCGGGCCGACGCCGGCGGCCCGCATGACCACCAGTTCGCTGTCCTGGGTGAGGCGGTTGTAGGTGAACAGGATCGCCCCCACCAGGGCGATCGGCAGCACGATGCCCAGGAACGTCGGCACCGTCAGCAGGAGCAACCAGAGGAACAGGCGCAGCGGCGCGCCGGCCTCGACCACGATCTCGATGAGACGCAGGGACTGGCTGAGCCAGATGGTGACGGTCAGGCCGGCGGTGGAGTAGAGGGTCGCCACCAGCAGGTTTCGAAACAGGTACCGCTCAAGTCGCTTCATCGCCGTCCCGTGCCCGCCAATGGACGGGGGTGAAGCTGACGACGCCGGCGCCGCGGGTCAAGCACAATGCGCCCGCGGCCCGGCGTTCTCACTCGGGAAACGCCTCGAGCACGCCCTTGACCTGCTTCTGGAAGTCGGCCTCCCCGCGGTAGCGCTGCAGCACCACCTTGTCCCGCTGCAGATAGAACATCATCTCGGAGCGCTTGGGCAGCAGGCGCGGCACCGGCTTGTCCACGAGCTGGCCGCTCCAGTCGATCCGCGACATGAAATAGCTGGCGCGGGCGAACAGCATGAACAGCTTGTTCTCCGGCGTCATCTTCTCGCGCCGCAGCAGCGCGTAGTAATAATAATTTCTCCCATGAAAATACGCCGTGTAGATATTTTGCACTGCGAGGAACCTCTCGTCCGGGCTGGTGATCTGCTTGATCTGGCGCTCCAGGCGGAACCCCGCATAAAAGTACTCCTTCGCTTCGTTCTCGAAGGAAAAGGGGCTTCCCTTGATGAGGCTCATCTGCTCGCCGTACTTGCGCAGGATGCGGTTGGCGATCAACTCGATGAAGCGCCGTTCGGCCGCCAGCCCCTCGGGAAGCTGCGGCAGCATGTCGAACACGTGGCGCAGATGGTAGGGATGGCGGACGATCACGACGGGCACGCCGCCGCCCTTGCGTTTCTGGGCTCCGCCCCCCTTGGCGCCGGACGACACCGACACCAGCACCGACGCGATGATGTCGCGGAGCTTCCAGCGCAGCCGCGCCTCCGCGGTTTGCCGCCCGATGTGGAGCTGCGCCATCATCCGGCCGAGGCGGCTGCGCCAGGTCTCCTTGGGCAGCTTGTGGGTCGGCAGGTTCGGCACCACCAGCGGGTTGCCCAGCACGTCGGGCGGCGGCGGCAGCGGATTCAGGTTGAAGTACTTGCCGTGCACGACCCCGCGCGCGCCGTCGCCGGACGCCGACGGGGGCGAGGCCGATTGGGGGGAGAGCAACACCATGGGACGACCGGAACTCCGGGCCACCCCGCGGCCGGCCGGGGGTTGACGGGGCAAGGGCACGCCAGGCCGGCCACCCGGGCGCACCGCCCCGGGACCGGCATGGACATGATTTCTTAACGCTGATAACCCGTGCCGCGCCAGCGCCGCGTTGCCGGCGACGGCGCGGCGCCCGCGGGCGTTGCCGGCGTGCCACTGTGTTTTGCGCAGCGCAACATCCTTCCCCTGCCCCGCTCACTGCGAAAGTGTTACGGTTCCCGCAGAAGCCCCGTCGACCGGGGGCGCCGCAGGCAGGGGATGGGACAGCATGGCGATCCACGTCGCTCTCAACCACAAGACGACCTACCACTACGACCGCCTTGTCAACCTGGGTCCACAGATCGTCCGGTTGCGCCCCGCGCCCCATTGCCGAACACCGATCCTGTCCTATTCGCTGCGCGTCACGCCCCGCGACCATTTCCTCAACTGGCAGCAGGATCCGCAGTCCAACTACCAGGCCCGCTTCGTCTTTCCCGAAAAGACCCGGCAGTTCAGCATCGAGGTCGACCTGGTCGCCGAGATCGCGGCGATCAACCCCTTCGACTTCTTCCTCGAGGAGAAGGCCCAGACCTGCCCCTTCACCTACGAGCCCTGGCTGGAGCGGGAGCTGCGCCCGTACCTGGAAACGGAGGAACCGGGCCCGTTGCTGACGGAGTACCTGACGAGGATCCCGCGCACGCCGGTGACCACCATCGACTTCCTGGTCGCCCTGAACCAGCGCCTGCAGGAGCACATCGGCTACGTCATCCGCCTCGAACCGGGCATCCAGAGCTGCCAGCGGACGCTGGAGCTGCGCACCGGGTCGTGCCGCGACTCCGCGTGGCTTCTGGTGCAGATCCTGCGCCACATCGGCCTGGCGGCGCGCTTCGTGTCCGGCTACCTCATCCAGCTCACCGCCGACCAGAAGGCCCTGGACGGCCCGTCGGGGCCGGAGCAGGACTTCACCGACCTGCACGCCTGGACCGAGGTGTTCCTGCCCGGTGCCGGCTGGGTCGGCCTCGACCCCACCTCGGGCCTGCTCGCCGGCGAGGGTCACATCCCCCTGGCGTGCACGCCCGACGCCACCTCCGCCGCGCCGATCAGCGGCATGGTGGACGAATGCGAGGTGAGTTTCGCCCACGCCATGGCGGTGACGCGCATCAAGGAGGCGCCGCGCGTCACCAAGCCCTACACCGACCGCCAGTGGGCGGCCATCGAGGCGCTGGGCCACGAGGTCGACGCCGCGCTGCGGGACAACGACGTCCGCCTGACCATGGGGGGTGAGCCGACCTTCGTCTCGGTCGACGACATGGACGGCGCGGAATGGAACACCACCGCCGTCGGCCCCGACAAGCGGCGGCTGTCCGGCGACCTGATCCACCGGCTGATGCACCGTTTCGCACCCGGCGGGCTGCTGCACTTCGGCCAGGGCAAGTGGTACCCCGGCGAATCGCTGCCCCGCTGGGCGCTGGCGGCCTACTGGCGCCGCGACGGCGTGGCGCTGTGGAAGAACGCCGAGCTGCTGGCGCGCGAGGACAAGGATTACGGCCACGGCAGCGCCGAGGCGGGGCGCTTCCTGGCCGGCCTGACCAAGCGCCTGGGCATCGACCCGTCCCTGGTGGTGTCCGCCTATGAGGACCCCTGGCACTACCTGCGCAAGGAGGCGCAGCTTCCCGTCAACGTCGATCCCTTCGACAGCAAGCTGGAGGACCGGGAGGAGCGGGCCCGCCTGGTCCAGGTGTTCTCGCGCGGCCTCGACCAGCCCGTCGGCTTCGTCCTGCCGATCAGCCGGCGCATCACGCCGGAGGGGCCGGTGTGGCTGTCGAGCGCCTGGCCGCTGCGCCAGGAACGCCTGCTGCTGATCCCCGGCGACAGCCCGGTGGGTTTGCGCCTGCCGCTGGACTCGTTGCCCTGGACGGCGCCCCAGGACTATCCCTACAGCTGGGATCCGGATCCCTTCGAACCGCGCCCGCCGCTGCCGCCCAACCCGGTTCCGCTGCGCCAGCGCGCCTTCGAGGCGCCGAAGCCGGGGCCGCTGGAGCCGCGCACCCACCGGCCCATGGCCGAGGTCCGCACCGAGGTGCCGGAGCACGGGGCGTCGGCATGGTGGGTGGTGCGCACCGCGCTGACGGTGGAGGCGCGCCAGGGGCGCATCTACATCTTCCTGCCGCCGATGAACACCCTGGACGATTTCGTCGCCATGATCGCCGAGATCGAGGCCACGGCCCTCGATCTCGACATGCCGGTGATCCTCGAAGGCTATCCCGCGCCGAAGGACCCGCGGCTGAACGCCCTGGCCGTGACGCCCGACCCCGGCGTGATCGAAGTCAACATCCATCCCGCCCACTCCTGGGACGAGCTGGTGCGCAACACCGACGCGCTCTACGAGGAGGCGCGGCTGGCCCGCCTCGGCACCGAGAAGTTCATGATCGACGGGCGCCACACCGGCACGGGTGGCGGCAACCACGTGGTGATGGGCGGCGCAACGGCCGCCGACAGCCCGTTCCTGCGCCGGCCCGACCTGTTGCGCAGCCTGATCGCCTACTGGCAGAACCACCCCGCCCTGTCCTACGTCTTCTCGGGCCTGTTCATCGGCCCCACCAGCCAGGCGCCCCGGATCGACGAGGCCCGCGACGATTCCCTCTACGAGCTGGAGATCGCCTTCCGGCAGATCGACGAGGCCGCCGCCCAGGGCAACTGCCCGCCCTGGCTGGTCGACCGGGTGCTGCGCAACCTCCTGGTGGACATCACCGGCAACACCCACCGGGCGGAGTTCTGTATCGACAAGATGTATTCGCCGGACACCGCCACCGGCCGGCTCGGGCTGCTGGAGTTCCGTGCCTTCGAGATGCCGCCGCACGCCCAGATGAGCCTGACCCAGCAACTCCTCCTGCGGGCGCTGGTCGCGCGCTTCTGGACGGCGCCCTACAAGGGCCGCCTGGTGCGCTGGGGCAACGAGTTGCACGACCGCTGGATGCTGCCCCACTTCCTGGCCGCCGACATGGCCGACGTGCTGGAGGACCTGCGGGCGCACGGCTTCGCCTTCCAGGACTCGTGGTTCGTCCCCCACATCGCCTTCCGCTTCCCGACCTATGGCCATGTCACCCAGCGCGGCATCACCCTGGAGCTGCGCATGGCGCTGGAGCCCTGGCACGTGCTGGGCGAGGAGCCGGGCGGCGGCGGCACGGTGCGCTACGTCGACAGCTCGGTCGAGCGGGTGCAGGTCAAGGTGTCCGGGCTGATCGACCAGCGCTACGCCATCACCTGCAAGGGCCGCCGGGTGCCGCTGGCCCCCACCGGCATCGACGGGGAGTTCGTCGGCGCCGTGCGGTACCGGGCCTGGCAGCCGCCGACCTGCCTGCATCCCACCATTCCCGTGCACACGCCGCTGGTGTTCGACATCGTCGACACCTGGAGCGGGCGCTCCCTGGGCGGCTGCACCTACCACGTCATGCACCCGGGCGGCCGCAGCTACGACACCTTCCCGGTCAACGCCAACGAGGCGGAGGGGCGGCGGCTCGCCCGCTTCTTCCCGTTCGGCCACACCCCCGGCCCGATGGAGGTGGTGGCGGAGGACCGCAACCCGCAGTTCCCGATGACGCTGGACCTGCGGCGCTAGACGGCGGACCGCCGGCGGGCCGCCGGCGGTGGCGAACCGAAGGCCGTCGAATATTGCTGCGGTCGGATGCGTACCCGAGTATGGGTAGCGCGGCCGGTCCCCCGTCGGGCCGCCGGCCCCCACCGCAGGAAGCTGAGGCGTGAAGCGGCTGAACGAGGTCGAGAGAAGGCTGGCGGAACGCGTGCACCGGCGGGTCACGTCCTGGAGCGAGGCCGCGGTCGCGCGGGGCCGGTACCGCGGCGCCAACCCCGTCTTGCGCCGGCGGTACGCCATGGCCGAGGCGATGCTGATCTGCGGGATCTCGGTCAACCTTGCCTTCGTCCCCTTCGACCTCCTCCTGACGGGCTACTGGGAGCACGCGGTCGCCGAAGCGGCGGCGGCCGCCGCCCTGTGCGGTGTGCTGGTGGTCCTGCGCCACACCGGGCGGATCGACCGGGCCATGCTGATGCTGTCGCTGATCGTCGCGCTGATGATCCTCGTCATGGTGCACGACGGCCGGGCCGGCGAATCCGTGCTGGTGTGGGTGCCCCTCTACCCGGCGATTCCCGGATTCATGCTCGGCGTGCGCCGCGGCCTCTACGTGGCGGTCGGCTTCTACACCGTGCTGTTCGCCGGGCTCGTCCACTCGGTGCTGACCGGCGGGCCGCACAGCTTCGACTGGATCGCCCTCGCCAACACCGCCGGGGCGTCGCTGGTCACCGCGTTCCTGGTGTTCTACTACGAGCTCAGCCGCTCCGACACCTACCGCTCCCTGGAGGCCGCGGCGAACACGGACCCGCTGACCGGGGTGCTGAACCGGCGCGGCTTCCAGACCCGCTTCGACACGGCATTGGCCCGGGCGCAGCGTGCCGGGCGCCCGTTCAGCCTGCTCATCTTCGACGTCGACCACTTCAAGCGGATCAACGACGAACACGGCCACGACGCCGGCGACGCGGCGATCCGCCACCTTGCCGACCTCCTGAAGGCCAGCATCCGACGCACCGACATGCTGGGCCGGCTGGGCGGCGAGGAGTTCGCCCTGGCGCTGACCGACGCCGCCCTGCCGGAGGCCCACGCGGTCGCCGAGACGCTGCGCCGCCTGGTTGAGGAGACACCGATGGCGCTGGCCGACGGGGCCTTCCTCGACCTCACCGTCAGCATCGGCGTCGCCGAGGTGACGGACGAGGCGGCCCACTTCCGCAGCCTCTTCTCGGTGGCCGACCGGCGGCTCTACGCGGCCAAGAAGGCGGGCCGCAACCAGGTCTGCGTCGGCGAGGCCGCCGCCATGGCGGAGGACGCGTAACCGACGCCCGGCCACTTCTCGTTTGCGCTTTGGCGGCGACCATAGGATAAAGCGCCCCGTCCGGACCTCAGCATGATCGAAGATTCCCATGGGATTCAATTGCGGCATCGTCGGCCTGCCCAACGTCGGCAAGTCGACCCTCTTCAACGCGTTGACCGCCACCCAGGCGGCCGAGGCGGCGAACTTCCCCTTCTGCACCAAGGAGCCGAACGTCGGCCGCGTCGGCGTGCCCGACCCGCGCCTCGACCGGCTCGCGGCCATCGCCAAGAGCCAGAAGACGGTGCCGACCCAACTGGAGTTCGTCGACATCGCCGGGTTGATCCGCGGCGCCTCCAAGGGCGAGGGGCTGGGCAACCAGTTCCTCGGCAACATCCGCGAGGTCGACGCCATCGTTCATGTGCTGCGGTGCTTCGAGGATGACGACGTCACCCACGTCGAGGGTGGCATCGACCCGATCCGCGACGCCGAGGTCGTCGAGACGGAGCTGATGCTGGCCGACATGGACAGCCTGGAGCGCCAGATCACCAACCTGCAGAAGAAGGCCAAGGGCGGCGACAAGGACGCCAAGGCCCGGGCCGAGCTGATGGAACGGGCCCTGAAGGTCCTGCAGGACGGCAAGCCAGCCCGGGTGGTGCCGGTCTCCGCGGACGACCTGCCGCTGTTCCGCCAGCTCATGCTGCTCACCGCCAAGCCGGTCCTCTACGTGTGCAACGTCGATGAGGCGTCGGCGGCCACCGGCAACCGCTTCTCCGAGCTGGTCGCGGCCAAGGCCGCGGCCGAGGGCGCCGCCGCGGTGGTGATCTCCGCGGCCATCGAATCCGAGGTCGCCCAGCTCGCCGATGCCGCGGAAAAGGCGGAGTTCCTGGACTCCATGGGGCTGGAGGAGACCGGGCTGAACAAGCTGATCCGGGCCGGCTACGGCCTCCTCGGACTCCTCACCTTCTTCACGGTGGGGCCGAAGGAGGCGCGGGCCTGGACGGTGACGAAGGGCTCCACCGCGCCGCAGGCGGCCGGCGCGATCCACACCGACTTCGAGCGCGGCTTCATCCGTGCGGAGACCATCGACTTCGACAGCTTCGTCACCCTGGGCGGCGAGCAGGGGGCGAAGGACGCCGGCAAGATGCGGCAGGAAGGCAAGGAGTACGTCGTCCAGGACGGCGACATCTTCCACTTCCGCTTCAACGTGTAGGCTGCGGCCGCGCCGCCCGGAGCCGGACCACCAGCGGCCCCGCCTCCGCCAGCAGGCCGAGGCGGTCGAGGGTGGCGCACAGCTCCGCCGCCTGGGTCAGCAGGCGGTCGCTCTCCGGGCCGGGACCGTCCGCAAGGGCAGTCGCGAGCCGCGCGGCGGTGTCCGCGGCCAGGGCGGCCAGCCGCGTGCGCAGGCGCCGCTCGACGTCGTCGAGGAGTTGCGGCCGCGCGCCGTGCCGCAGGTGCGCGGCGATCCGCATGACGCAGTCCACCTGGCGCAGCAGGCTCGAATAGAACGACTCCCGCCCCGCCTGGCCGGCCGCGGCGGCGAGCATGCGCAGCAGCGCGTCGCCCAACGCGGCAAGGGTGCGCAGGAACTGGTCGAGCGCCTCCTCCTCGGCGGTCGGCACGAAAGGGGTGGTCTCCTCCTCCCCGTCCGCCAGGGCGTCGAGCACGCGCAGGGTGATGACGATGAGGTTGTCGACCTGGGAAACCACCCCCGCGTTGTCGAACAGGGTCAGCAGGTCGCGCTGCGCGAGGAACGCCTGCATGGTGGCGCTGGCCCGGGTCAGCGTCACCCGCGCCATGCGGCGGGACAGGTGGGCGATGGCCTCCTGCGCCCGCCCGTCGCCCAGCGTTTCGGCCAGCCAGCGCAAGCCGTCCAGGCGCAGCAGGTCGGCCGACAGGGCGGTCAGGTCGGGATAGTCGCTGCGCTCCAGAAGGTCGCTGACGTGCCCCGTGCACTCGGTCGCGCGGACCAGGATGGCCTTGCTGATCTCGACCCCCAGCAGCCGGGTGACCGGGTGGGCCCGGCGCGGGCCGATCCAGGCGCCGAGCGCCCGGAACGCCGCGGCGCTGTCGATCGCCCCGGGGCTGCCGGGGACGAGCGGGCGCCCGTCGATGGCCCTCACCACCGCGTCGCGCAGCGCCGGCAGGAAGACGCGCACCACCGCCGGCTCCAGGGCCGCGGCGAGGCGCTCGCGCGCGGTCAGGGGCGGTTGGCCGGCGATCACGGCCAGACTGTGCGGCCCCACCTCCGGCAGCGGCTCGGGCAGGAACGGCTCGGCCAGCGCGACGGCGCGGGCGATGCCGTCGCGGTCGAGGGCCGTCAGACACGAGGCCACCGCGATGGCCCGGTGCGCGTGATCGAGACTGGACACCGCTCACCTCCGGGCACACCGCTTGGTCGGCCGCCATGGTACACCGATAACCGCCGGCGACGGCAACGGCGCACGGACGGCACGCCCTGATTCCGCGTGTGGCGGCGGCAGAGACTTTTCTCGAGCGCCTCGGGCGCCGCGTCGGCCCGCTCGCCGCGAGCCACGACCTGCCGGTCAACGACCCGTGGACGGGCGTCGACGTCCGCGTTCTGGTGCGTTCCCAACTCGCCAACGTCGACGATCTGGTCGGTGACCGCATCCGCCTGCGCGGCCCGTCCCTGGGGTTGACCGTGCCGGCCACCACCGTACTCGACCGGATGGTGCGCCGGGCCCTCGGCGCCGAGGTGCGCATCGCCTACCGCCCCGAGGGCCTGGAGTGGCAAGTCCGCTGCGCCGACACCTGCGTTCGCGGGTGAACCGGCGGGCGGCGGGTCGGGCGGAACCCTGCCGAGGATGATCTGTTCTTCATATGTTCATCCACGACCGGAGTGCCTTGCCGATGACCGCGCGCCACGACAGCCGTTCCGACGCCGACCATCCCGATCGCGCCCATCCCGACGGCGCCCATCCCGACGGCGCCCATCCCGACCGCGCCCATCCCAAGGGCGGCGCCACCTTCTCCAACCGCGACAAGGCGCCGCAGGACTGGACCACCGGCGACGAGCCGATGACCGGCGCCCAGGCGTCCTACCTCAAGACCCTGAGCGAGGAGGCCGGCGCGCCGTTCGATCCCGGTCTCACCAAGGCCGAGGCGTCGCAGCGCATCGACGCGCTGCAGGACAAGACCGGCCGCGGCGGCTGACGCCCCCGGGCGAAGCCGTGCGAAAGTCGAATACCGCCGCCCGCCGCGGTCCGTCACACTTCGTTGCAACGAAACGACGACGCCAACGGGTCCGGGGAGGACACAGATGGAGGTGCGGACCGCGGTTCGCCGGCTGCGCCGCGCGCTCGCCGCGCTGCTGCTCGCCGCCCTGTGGACGGTGCCGGCCACGGCGGACCCGCCGGTGGTCCGCATCGGCCTGCTCAAGTTCGGCACGGTGGCGTGGGAGATCGACACGCTGCGGGCGGAGGGATTGGACCGGGCCAACGGCTTCACCCTGGAGGTGCTCGACCTCGCCAACCCGGAGGCCGGGAAGATCGCGCTGCTGGGCGACAGCGTCGACGTCATCGTCGGCGACTGGCTGTGGACGGCCCGCCAGCGCGCCGACGGGGAGGTGCTGAGCTTCCTGCCCTGGTCGACGGCGGTGGGCGCGGTGATGGTGCCCGAGTCCTCGCCGGCGCGCAGCCTGGCCGACCTGGCGGGAGGGCGCATCGGCGTCGCCGGCGGCCCCCTCGACAAGGGCTGGCTGCTGATCCGCGCGCTGGCCCTGCGCGACCATGGCATCGACCCGGCGGTGGCGGCCACCCCTGTGTACGCCGCCCCTCCCCTGCTCAGCCGTCAGGCCGAGGATGGCCATCTCGACGCCGTGCTCACCTTCTGGCACTACGCGGCCCGCCTGCAGGCCAGGGGTTTCCGCCGCCTCGCCGGCGTCGAGGCGGCGGCGGACTCCCTGGCCGGCGGCGGGGTCGCCGTGCCCGGCATCGGCTTCGTCTTCCGGCAGGCCTGGGCGGAGGCCAATCCACGACTCGTCCAGTCCCTCTTCACCGCCAGCCTCCAGGCCAAGGCGATCCTGGTGTCGTCCGACGCCGCCTGGGAAAAGGTGCGGCCGGCGATGCGGGCGGAGGACGACGCCACCTTCGCCGCCCTGCGCGCCGGCTACCGCGCCGGCGTTCCGCAGCGCTGGGGTGCGGCGGAGAAGGCGGCGGCCGAACGGCTGTTCGCGCTGATGGCACGGCTGGGCGGCCGGGACCTGGTGGGCGACGCGGACGCGCTGCCCGCGGGCACGTTCTGGCCGGGTCCGGCCATCCCGGCCGGCGGCGGGTGAGGCCGGGGGCGGTGGCGCGGCTGTGGCAGCATGGCGTGTCGTTGGTCCTCCTGGTGGCGGCCTGGCAGGTCGCGGCGCTGGCCGCCGGCGACCGCACCCTGCCGCCGCCGCTGGCGGTGCTGGAAACCATGGTGGTGGACCTGGCGCGCGGCGACATGCTGCACCACATCGCCATCACCCTGGCCCGGGTCGCCGCCAGCTTCGTCCTCGCCCTGGCGATCGGCACCGCGGCCGGCGTCGCGCTCGGCCGCTCCGCCCTGCTCGACCGGCTGTTCGGCGGCTGGCTGCTGTTCTTCCTGAACCTGCCGGCGCTGGTGGTGATCATCCTGTGCTACGTCTGGTTCGGGCTGGGCGAGGTGGCGGCGCTGACCGCCGTGGCGGCCAGCAAGATCCCCAACGTGGCGGTCGTGCTGCGCGAGGGCGCGCGCACCCTGGACACGGAGCTGCGGGACATGGCGCGGGTCTTCCGCTTCAGCCCCTGGCGCACGTTCCGCCACGTCGTGCTGCCGCAACTGGCGCCGTTCCTGCTGGCGGCGGCGCGCTCCGGCCTCTCCCTGATCTGGAAAATCGTCCTGGTGGTCGAGTTGCTCGGCCGCAGCAACGGCGTTGGGTTTCAGCTCCATGTCCACTTCCAGCTCTTCGACGTCACCACGATCCTCGCCTATGCGGTGGCCTTCATCCTGGTGGTCCAGGTCATCGAATGGGGCGTGCTCCAGCCCGTCGAGCACCGCATCGGCCGCTGGCGACGGTAGGCTGCGGATCGCCGTCGCCGCGAAGGGGTATCCGGGCCGTCCCCCCAAGGCGGTGCTGCGGAACCTGGAGGTGGTGGTCGCCCGCCATCAGGTGGTGGCGCTGGCCGGTCCGTCGGGCTGCGGCAAGACCACGTTGCTGAATCTGGTGGCCGGCCTGGACGACCGCTTCGACGGCACCATCGTCCGGCCGCCGGGTCCGCTGGCCGCGGTGTTCCAGACGCCGCGCCTGCTGCCCTGGCGCACGGTCCGCCGGAACCTGGCGTTGGCGCTGCCGGCCGGCGCCCCGGGGGCGGACGCCCGCATCGAGGCCATGCTGGCGGCGGTCGGCCTGGAGGGCCAGGGCGACGTCTTCCCCAACCATTTGTCCCTGGGCATGCAGCGCCGCGTCGCGGTGGCCCGCGCCTTCCTGGTGGAACCGGAGCTGCTGCTGCTGGACGAGCCCTTCGTGTCGCTGGACGCGGCGACGGCCGGGCGGCTGCGCGACCTGCTGCGCACCCTGCTGGCGCGGCGCCCGGCCACGGTGCTGCTGGTCACCCACGACCTGCGCGAGGCGGTGGCCCTGGCCGACCGCATCGTCTTCCTCGGCGGCGCCCCGGCCAGCGTGGTGCGCGACGTCGCCGTCGACCTGCCCGACCGCGGGCCCGCGGCGGTGGAGGCCTTCGTCCGGCGGCTGGGCGGGTGATGGCTACTCCCGCACCACCAGGACCGAGCATTTGGCGTGGCGCACGATGCGCGCGGCGTTGGGGCCCAGCAGGTAGTCGCTGAGTTCCGGCCGGTGCGCCCCCAGGACGATGAGGTCGGCCCTGGTGGTCTCCGCCATCCGCAGCACCGCCTCGTACACGCTGCCCTCGGCGACGATGTGCTGGACCTTGGCGCCGGGCGGCGCCACCGCGGCGACCCGCTCGTGCAGGCGCTTCATCACCTGGTCGCTCATGTCCTTGCGGTGGCCCGCCGGGAAGAACTGGCCGACGATGCTCATGCCGAAATCGGGCAGCACGGTCATCACGTGGAGGCGCGCCCCCGTCGCCTCGGCCTGGCGCAGCGCGGCCGGCAGCGTCGTCCGCCAGTCGACGTCGGCGTCGACGTCGACGGCCACCAGGATGTCCTTCATGGCGTCTCTCCTCGTGCGGCCAGGGGTCCCTCCGGCCGGGCGTCGCGCAGCCGGCTGCGCTGCGCCCACACCACCACGCCCAGCAGCAGCAGGGCCGGAATGTAGAACAGGTGCTTGGGCGGCCGGTCCGCCTCCACCACGATGCCGCGGACCTCGTAGTCGAAGTCGAACCCGGCGCCTTCCGCCGGGCTGCCGAAGCCGATGCGGTCGACGACCACCGCGCCGCCCTCCCCCGCGCCGAGGAACAGGCCGGCCCGCTCCAGCCGCTCGCGGCCGGGGCCGGGCGGCCCCAGCGACAGCACCGACACCTTGTCCACGGGATCGCCCTCGAGGGTCTCGCCGGTGACGTGCAGGCGCAGGCGACCGCGCTCGGGCAGGCTCCCGGCAATCTCGAAGACCTGCGCGCCGGGCAGAGTCCGGTACTGCGGCACGATCATGTCCATCCAGAAGCCGGGGCGGAACAGGGTGAACGCCACCAGCAGCAGGGCCGCCACCTCCCACCAGCGGGTGCGGGTGAGGAACCAGCCCTGGGTCGCCGCGGCGAAGGTCAGCATGGCCACCACCGCGGCGGCGAAGACGAACAGCGCGTGCCACACGTCGTCGACCCCGATCAGCAGCAGTTCGGTGTTGAAGATGAACAGGAAGGGCAGGATGGCCGTGCGGATGTCGTAGGCGAATCCCTGCAGGCCGGTCTTGATCGGGTCGCCCCGCGCGATCGCCGCCGCGGCGAAGGCGGCCAGCCCGACCGGCGGCGTGTCGTCGGCGAGGATGCCGAAATAGAAGACGAAGAGATGAACGGCGATCAGCGGCACGATCAGCCCGGCTTCGGCCCCGACGTTGACGATCACCGGCGCCATCAGGGTGGAGACCACGATGTAGTTCGCCGTGGTCGGCAGCCCCATGCCGAGGATCAGGCTGATGATCGCGGTGAACAGCAGCAGCAGCATGAGGTTGCCGCCGGAGACGAACTCCACGAACTCGGTCATCACCAGGCCGATGCCGGTCAGGGTGACGGTGCCCACGACGATGCCGGCGGCGGCGGTGGCCACGCCGATGCCGATCATGTTGCGTGCGCCCGCCACCAGCCCGTCGAAGAGGTCGCGCAAGCCCCCGGCGAACTGGGCGCCGGTGTCGCCCTGGCCGCGGATCAGCGCCTTGAGCGGCCGGTGGGTGACGACGATGCCGATCATGAACATCGTGGCCCAGAAGGCCGAGAGGCCGGGCGACAGCCGCTCCACCGTCAGCGACCACACCAGGACCGCCACCGGCAGCAGGAAATAGAGCCCGGCCTTGACGGTCGGCCCCGGCTCCGGCAGCTCCGCCAGATTCTCCGTCACCTCGAGTTCCGGATAGCGGGTGGCGTACCAGAGCAGGCCGCCGTAGGCCACCAGCACCACCACCGACAGGACCGCGGCGGCGGAATCGCCGAACGCCGCCTTGGTCCAGCCGACGCCGTAGTAGACCAGGGCGCCCAGCACCAGCAGCCCGACGAACACCGTGGCGAAGGACAGCAGGCTCTGGAACAGGGTGCTCGTACGGCGCCGCGGCAGGCCCTTCATGCCAGCCTTCGACGCCTCGAGGTGAACGATGTAGACCAGCGCGATGTAGGAGATCAGCGCCGGAAGCAGGGCGTGCTTGATCACCTCGGTGTAGGAGATGCCGACGAACTCGACCATCAGGAAGGCGGCCGCCCCCATCACCGGCGGGGTGAGCTGGCCGTTGGTCGAGGACGCGACCTCCACGGCGCCGGCCTTCTCGGCAGAGAAGCCCACCTTCTTCATCAGCGGGATGGTGAAGGTGCCGGTGGTCACCACGTTGGCGATCGAGGAGCCGGAGATCAGCCCCGTCATCGCCGACGACACCACCGCCGCCTTGGCCGGGCCGCCGCGCATGTGACCGAGCAACGAGAAGGCCACGCGGATGAAGTAGTTGCCGGCACCGGCCCGCTCCAGCAGGGCGCCGAACAGCACGAACAGGAAGACCATGCTGGTGGAGACGCCGAGCGCCACCCCGAAGACGCCTTCGGTGGTCAGCCAGTAGTGGGTCACCCCCTTGGTCAGGGAGGCGCCCTGGTGGGAGATCACCTCGGGCATCCACGGGCCGAGGAAGGTGTAACCGAGGAACACCAGCGCCACCACCATGAGCGGCGGTCCCAGCGCGCGCCGCGTCGCCTCCAGCAGCAGGACCATGCCGGCGACCCCGACCACCAGGTCGGTGGTGGTCGGCAGGCCGGGCCGGCGCGACAGCTCGGCGTAGAGCAGCCAGATGTAGGCGGCGCACGCCGCGGCCGCGGCCGCCAGCAGCCAGTCCGCCAGCGGCACCGAGCGGCGTGGCGAGCGCTTGAACGCGGGAAACGCCGTGAAGGCCAGGAACACGGCGAAGGCGAGGTGGATGGCGCGCGCCTCGGTGTCGTTCAGGATGAAGAGGTTCAGCATGAACGGCAGCGGCGAGGCGTACCACAGCTGGAACAGCGACCACGCCAGGGCGATGGCGATCAGCGCCCTGCCCGCCGCGCCGGGCGGCGTCCGCGCCCCGGTGTCGGCCTGGGCGACGAGATCCTGCAACTCCTCGCTCGAGGCCGCGGCCTCGGCTCTGTCCTGGCTCATGGCGGTGCGTTCCCGGCGGCTTCAGGCAAGGGCGGCGGCACCGGCCCCGGCCGTCCGCGGGGACGGCCGGGGCCGGTCCTGGACGGTCACGCGGTCACTTCAGCAGGCCGGCCTCCTCGAAGTAGCGCTTGGCCCCGGGGTGCAGCGGGGCGGAGAGCGACGCCTCGGTCATCTGCTCCTTCTGCAGGTTGGCGAAGGCGGGGTGGAGCTGCTGGAAGTCGGCGAAGTTCTCGAAGACCGCCTTGGTCAGGGCGTAGACCGCGTCGTCGGGGGTGTCGGCCGAGGTCACCAGGGTGGCGCGCACGCCGAAGGTGCTGGTGGGCTCGTCGTTGCCGCGGTACATGCCGCCGGGGATCTCGGCCTCGGAGTAATAGGGGTTGTCGGCCACCAGGGTCTTCACGGAGTCGTTGGCGACGTCGACCAGGGTGCTGTCGCAGGCCGTCGTCGCCTCCTGGATCGAGCCGTTGGGGTGGCCCACGGTGAAGACGATGGCGTCGACCTTGTTGTCGCACAGCGCCTGGGACTGTTCGGCCGACTTCAGCTCCGACGCCAGGGCGAGGTCGCCCATGGTCCAGCCCATGGCGTTCATCAGCACCTCCATGGTGCCGCGCTGGCCGGAGCCGGGGTTGCCCACGTTGACCCGCTTGCCCTTGAGGTCGACGAAGTTCTCCACCCCGGCGTCGGCCCGGGCGACCACCGTGAACGGCTCCGGGTGCAGCGAGAAGACGGCGCGCAGGCCGTCGTTCTTCTTGCCCTCGAACTGGGAGGTGCCGTTGTAGGCGTGGTACTGCCAGTCCGACTGCACCACGCCGAAGTCCAGCTCGCCCTGCTGGATGGCGTTGAGATTGTAGATGGAGCCGCCGGTGGATTCGGCCGAACAGCGGATGCCGTGGGACTTGCGGTCCTTGTTCATCAGGCGGCAGATCGCGCCGCCCGCGGGGTAGTAGACCCCGGTCACGCCGCCGGTGCCGATGGTCACGAACTTCTGCTGCGCCTGCGCCGGGGCGGCGCCCAGGGTGGCCCCCGCGGCGAGCGCCACGGCCAGTCCGGTGCCGGCGAGAAGCGTGGTGATGGTCATCGTGCTCTCCCTTCGTCTTCGTCGTTGCCGACCGCCCGCCCGCGGCGGGCGGTGCGTGTCGTTGCCGCCCGCCCGCGGCGGGCGGTGCGGCGGTGTGCCGCCCGTCGCCGGGGCGGTCTGAACGGCGCTACCGGGAGCGGTGCGCCAGAATCCTGCGGGCCGCGTCGGCGTCCGCCAGCGGCCGCCCGATGGCGCCGGCGACGCCGGCGACCACCGCGACCAGGTCGGCGTTGCCGGCCGCCACCCGCCCGTCGGGCAGCCAGAGATTGTTCTCGAACCCCACGCGCACGTGGCCGCCCATGGCCGCCGCCGCCGAGGCGCAGGCCGCCTCCCGCGGGCCGAAGGCGCACACCGCCCACGCGCCCGCCCCTGCCCCCTCCTCCGCCCCGGTCTCCGGTCCCCAGGCCGTGAGGAAGCCGCAGAGGTCGCTCGGCCGCCCGTCGCTGGCGGTGCCGTAGCGGCCCAGCACGAACAGCACCGCCGGGGCGGCCTCGGGCACCACGCCGCGCCGGCACAGCTCCCGCAGCCGCGCGGCGTCCTCCCGGGAATAGACGATGTGCTGGACCAGCGCGCCGGCGCGGTGCAGCTCCTCCAGGAAGGCCGCGGCGTCGCCCTCGGCGTCGCCGTCGGGGATCAGCTCGCGCAGCGCCAGGGACACCGCCTCGGGCCGCACCGCGCGGGTGACCGCCATCTGCTGGTGGCGGTCGTAGAGCCCGACCGCCTCCGTGGTGATCTGCAGGATCATGGCGTCGCCGACCGCGCCGCGCACCGCCGCGAGGGCGTCGCGGTAGGCATCGGCGTCGAGGATGTGGCGGCCCGCGGCGTCCCGCACGTGGAGGTGCAGCAGCGCCGCCCCGGCCTCGCGGCATTCGGCGGCGGCGCGCGCCAGCTCCGCCGGGGTCATGGGCAGGGCGGGATGGTCCGCCTTGGTGCGGCGCGCCCCGTTGGGCGCGACCATCGCGACCAGGGGGGCGGAGGCTGGGGCGGGGGCTGGGGCTGGGGCGGGGGCGGAGCCAGCGGGCGGTGTCATCGGGGGGCCTCTCCGGTCGCCTCGCCGATGGCGGCACTCACCCGCTCGGCGATCGCGCTGATGTCGTCGGCGGTGACGATGAAGGGCGGCGCCAGCAGTACGTGGTCGCCACGCCGGCCGTCCACCGTTCCGCCCATGGGGTAGCACATCAGGCGCCGGTCGAAGGCCGCCTGCTTGAGACGGGCGGCGGTCCCGCGCTCCGGCGCGAAGGGCGCCTTGGTGGCCCGGTCGGCCACCAGCTCGACGCCGACGAACAGGCCGCGGCCGCGGATGTCGCCGACGTGGGGGTGATCGCCCAGGCGCGCCGCCAGCTCGTCCCGCAATTGCCGGCCGCGCGCGGCGACGGCGCCCAGCAACCCGTCCTCGACGATCCGCCGCCGCACCGCCAGCCCGGCCGCGCACGCCGTGGCGTGGCCCATGTAGGTGTGGCCGTGCTGGAAGAATCCGCTGCCGCGGCGCACCGCCTCCACCACCGGGCGCGCCACCATCAGCGCGCCGATCGGCTGGTAGCCGGCCCCCAGCCCCTTGGCCATGGTCAGCAGATCGGGCACCACGCCGTCCTGGGCGCAGGCGAAGAGGGTGCCGGTGCGGCCCATCCCGCACATCACCTCGTCGAGGATCAGCAGGACGCCATGGCGGTCGCAGATCTCGCGGATGCGGGCGAAGTAGCCGGGCACCGCCGCCACCGCCCCCAGGGTGGCGCCCACCACCGGCTCGGCCACGAAGGCCGCCACCGTCTCCGGTCCGGCGGCCTGGATCGCCGCCTCCAGCTCGTCGGCGACGCGGCGGCCATAGGCCTCCGGCGTCTCGTCGGCGCCGCGGTCGCGGTAGTCGTAGCAGGGCGCGATGTGGGTGGCCGGCGCCAGCAGCGGCTCGAACGGCGCACGGCGCCAGGCGTTGCCGCCCACCGCCAGCGCCCCCAGGGTGTTGCCGTGGTAGCTCTGCCGGCGGGCGATGACGCGGTGGCGCGACGGCTGCCCGACCTCCAGGAAGTACTGGCGGGCCAGCTTCAGCCCGGCCTCCACCGCCTCCGATCCGCCCGACACGAAGTAGACCGCGTGCAGGCGGTCGTCGCCAAGCTCGCGGGCGGCGTCACCGACCAGGGCGGCGGCCAGCTCCTCGGCGGCGGCGGTGGTGAAGAAGGCGCTGTGGACGTAGGCGAGGCGGTCCGTCTGGTCGCGGATCGCCGCGCGCACCGCGGCGTCGGAATGCCCGAGGCACGAGACGGCCGCGCCGCCGGAGGCGTCGATGTAGCGGACGCCCTGGCGGTCGACGATGTGGATGCCATCGCCGGCCACGGCCTCCGGATATTCCGACCGCAGGCTGCGGTGGAAGACGTGTGTCACTCGTTCGCCCCCTCCCGGCTTTCGGATGCGCGCCGCGCGTGGCGCCGTTGCCGGCGTCCTTGTTCGCGCAAAGTCTAGCCCGTCGCCAAACGGTCCGGCAACCCGGCGCGGCGGCCTCGACCGAATGGAAGGGGCGTCTATGCCCACCAAGGCTGTGACCGTATGCCGCACGCCTCTGGTCTTGGAGGATTGGTATTGGGTATGCTGAATACCAAGTGAACAACAGGCCGGTCCGCCGGCCGACACGGAGGAAACGACATGCAAGCCAAGGACGTCATGACCGCGCCGGTGATCACGGTGACCGCCGACACGCCGGTGGCCGAGGTCGCCGCCCTGCTTCTGGAGCGCCGGATCAGCGGCGTGCCGGTGGTGGACGCCGAGGGGCGGGCGGTGGGAATCGTCAGCGAGGGCGACCTTCTGCACCGCGCCGAGACCGGCACCGAGCGGCGCCGCTCGCGCTGGCTGGAGATGTTCACCGGGGGCCGCGACGGGGCCGCCGATTTCGTGAAATCCCATGGCCGGCGGGTTGGCGACGTGATGACTCGGCACGTCCATTCCGTCGAACCGGAAACCGACCTGGCCGAGGTCGCCCGCCTGATGGAGCGCGAGCGGGTGAAGCGCGTGCCGGTGTGCACGGGCGGCCGCATCGTCGGCATCGTCAGCCGTGCGAACCTGCTGCAGGGCCTGGTCGCCTACCGCCACGGCAACCCGACCCCGCCGGTCGCCAGCGACGAGGAGATCCGCTCCGCGCTGACGGCCGAGCTGTCGCGTGAGGGCTGGATCGATTCCAGCCGGATCAACGTGGTGGTCGGCGACGGCGTCGTCCACCTGTGGGGCGAGGTCGCCAACGACGAGCAGCGCAAGGCCCTGCGCGTCGCCGCCGAGGGCGTCGCCGGCGTGCGCGGCGTCGAGGACCACCTGCACCGCCACCGCTGGACCGAGTAGCCCGGTCCGGCGGCCCCGCGCCCGGCTGGCACCAGGGCTGCCCTGCCGCCGCCCCGCCGACCGTCGACTCCGCCTTCCCGGCGCGGATATGCTCCGCACCAGAGGGAACCGAGACGGGCCCCCGCGCGGGGCCCGCACAAGGGAGAGTCGAGAGATGGTTGACGTGGTCCCCGGCGTCGCCGCCCTGGAGGCGGAGATGCGCGCCTGGCGGCATGACCTGCACGCCCACCCCGAAACCGCGTTCGAGGAGCACCGCACCGGCGACGTGGTGGCGGAGAAGCTGACGGCCTTCGGGCTGGAGGTGCACCGCGGGCTGGGCGGCACCGGCGTGGTCGGCGTCCTGCGCAACGGCGACGGCCCGGCGGTCGCCCTGCGCGCCGACATGGACGCCCTGCACATCCACGAGGAGACGAACGTCGCCCACCGCTCGCGCCATCCCGGGCGGATGCACGCGTGCGGCCACGACGGCCACACCGCCATGCTGCTAGGGGCGGCCTGCCACCTCGCCCGCCAGCCGTCGTTCAAGGGCACGCTGGCCTTCATCTTCCAGCCCGCCGAGGAGAACGAGGGCGGCGGACGCTTGATGGTCGAGCAGGGGCTGTTCGACCGCTTCCCCGTCGACGCGGTCTACGGCATGCACAACTGGCCGGGGCTGGCGGTCGGGCGCATCGCCATGCGCCCCGGGCCGATGATGGCCTCGTTCGACATCTTCGAGCTGACCCTGAACGGCAAGGGCACCCACGCCGCCATGCCCCATCTCGGCTCCGACGCGGTGCTGGCGGCGTCGCAGATCGTCGGCGCCCTGCAGACCATCCCCAGCCGCAGCGTCCACCCGGTCGACGCCGCGGTGGTCAGCGTCACCCAGTTCCACGCCGGCGACACCTGGAACGTGATCCCCCAGCAGGTGGTGATGCGCGGCACCACGCGCACCTTCCGCCCCGAGGTGCAGGACCTGGTGGAGCGGCGGATGCACGAGGTGGCCACCGCCATCGCCAGCGCCTACGGCGTCGAGGCGCATCTGCGCTACGAGCGGCGCTACCCCGCCACCGTCAACAGCGCCGCCGAGACGGAGCGTGCCACGGCCGCCGCGGCCCGCGTGGTGGGGCGCGACGCGGTCGATCTCGAGCCGATGCCCAGCATGGGGGCCGAGGACTTCTCCTTCATGCTGAACGAGCGCCCGGGCTGCTACGTCTGGCTGGGGGCCGGCCCGCAGGAGGGCGGACGCAACCTGCATTCGCCCCATTACGACTTCAACGACGCGCTGCTGCCGATCGGCGCCAGCTACTGGGTGCGGCTGGCCGAGACCGTCCTGCCCGGGGAGGCCGCATGACCACGCTGTCGATCCTGGAGCGCCGCCGCATCGAGGCGGAGGTGCTGAAACCGGTCTACGAGGAGATGGCCGCCCGCTTCGGCGCGGCCGTCGCCCAGGAGGTGCTGGGCGCCGCCGTGGAGAAGGCTGCCATCGCCCACGCCCGCACCCTCGCCGACGGCGACACCAACCTCCAGACCTACGCGGACCTGATCCCCCTGTGGCAGAAGGACGACGCCCTGCGGATCGAGGTCAAGCGGCGCGACGACGCCCATTTCGACTTCGACGTCACGCGCTGCCGCTACGCCGAGATGTACCGGGAGATGGGGCTCGGGCACATCGGCCACCTCCTGTCGTGCAACCGCGACGGGGCCTTCTGCACCGGCTACGATCCCAAGCTCACGCTGACCCGGACCCAGACCATCATGTCCGGCGCCAGCCACTGCGACTTCCGCTACACCTACGAGACGGACCCGAAGACGTAGCCCGAAGGGCCTGTCCAAACGTCGGGGCTGCTTGGGGCGGCGGGGGGAGCTAGCCTTGGCGCCCAACGCCACGGGAGGACCGCCATGCCGCTCCACGCCGCGCTCCGCCGGCTCGCCGCCGCCACCGCGCTGACCGCGGGGCTGCTCACCGCGGGGCTGCTGGGCGGCGTGCCGGGCCCGGCGGCGGCGCAGGCGACGGTGACCATCGCCTGCTCGGCCCTGGGCATCGGCCACCAGCTCTGCCGCGAGGGTGCCGAGGCGTGGGCCCGGGACACCGGCAACCAGGTGCGCTTCGTCGCCACCCCCAAGAGCGCCACCGACCAGCTCGCGCTCTACCAGCAGCTCCTCGCCGCCGGCTCGGCCGACATCGACGTCTTCCAGATCGACGTGGTGTGGCCGGGCATCCTGGGCGACCGCTTTCTCGACCTGTCCGACCGCATCGCCGGCGATGACCTCGCCGCCTTCCTGCCGACGCTGGTGCAGACCGCCACGGTGGGCGGTCGCCTGGTGGCGGTGCCGTGGTTCACCGACATGGGCCTCCTCTACTACCGCAAGGACCTGCTGGAACGGCACGGGCGGGCAGTGCCCGGGACCTGGGCGGAGCTGGAGGAGACCGCGCGCCTGATCCAGGAGAGCGAGCGCGCCGCCGGCAACGAGCGGCTGTGGGGCTATGTCTGGCAGGGCCGCGCCTACGAGGGCCTGACCGTCAACGCCCTGGAGTGGATCGACAGCTTCGGCGGCGGCACCATCATCGGCGCCGACGGCGCGGTCACCGTCGCCAACCCGCGCGCCGAGGAGGCGTTGCGCACCGCCGCGGGGTGGGTCGGCACCATCACCCCCGACGGCGTGCTCAACTACACCGAGGAGGAGGCGCGCGGCGCCTTCCAGTCCGGCAACGCCGTGTTCATGCGCAACTGGCCCTACGCCTGGCCGCTGGCCAACGCCGCCGACAGCCCGGTCAGGGGCCGGGTGGGCGTGGCCCCGCTGCCCCGCGGGGGCGCGGCGGGCAAGCACACCGGGGCGCTGGGCGGCCAGATGCTGGCGGTCAACCGCGCGACCGCGAGCCCCGACGCCGCGGTCGACCTCGTGCGCCACCTCACCTCCGCCGCCGAGCAGAAGCGCCGGGCCATGAGGGGCGGCTACAACCCGACCCGGCCGGCGCTCTACGACGACGCCGAGCTGCGCGCCGCCAACCCGGTGGTGGTGGAGCTCGGGCGCGCCATCGGCGGCGCCGTCGCGCGGCCCTCCCAGATCGCCGGCGAACGCTACAACCAGCTCTCCGCCGAGACCTTCCAGGCGGTCCACCGCGTCCTCTCCGGCTCGGCGACCGCCGCCGAGGGGCTGGCCGGGCTGACCGGGGCGCTCGAGCGGCTGGGCCGGCGCGGCCGGTGGTAGCGCTCGCCCGCCAGCGCCGCCGCGCCGCCGCCCTGTTCCTCGCCCCGGCGGTGGCGGTGCTGGCCGTGGTGGCGGCCTGGCCGCTGGTGCGCACCGTCGCCTTCTCGTTCACCGACGCCACCCTGGGGACGCTCGACGGATACCGCTTCGTCGGCGCCGAGAACTATCTGTGGCTGGCCGGCGACCCCGACTGGTGGCGGGCGGTGTGGAACACGGTTCTGTTCGCCACCGTCTCGGTGGCGCTGGAGACGGTGCTCGGCTTGGTCATCGCCCTGACCCTGAACGCCCGCATGCCGGGACGCGGCCTGCTGCGGGCGGCGGTGCTGATCCCCTGGGCGATCCCCACCGTGGTGTCCGCGCAGATGTGGGGCTGGATGTTCCACGACCTCTACGGCGTGGTGAACGAGGCGCTGCTGGCGCTCGGCCTGGTCGACCGAGCGAGGGCGTGGACGGCGGACCCCGATCTGGCGCTGCCCACGGTGATCCTGGTGGACGTGTGGAAGGCCACGCCCTTCATGACCCTGCTGATCCTGGCGGCCCTGCAGATGCTGCCCCGCGACCTCTACGAGGCGGCGCGGGTCGACGGGGTCCACCCCGTGCGCGTCTTCTTCCGGGTGACCCTGCCGCTGATCCGGCCGGCGCTGACGGTGGCGGTGGTGTTCCGGCTGCTGGACGCGCTGCGGGTGTTCGACCTGATGTACGTGCTGACCGGCAACAGCCGGGAAACCATGTCGATGTCGGTGTATGCGCGCCAGCAGCTCATCGACTTCCAGGACGTCGGCTACGGCTCGGCGGCGGCCACCGCGCTGGTCGGCGTGGTCGCCCTGGCCACCGTCGCGACGCTGACCCTGGGCCGCGTGCGCCTCGGCGCGGAGGAGGGATAGATGGGAACGCTGCGCCGTCGCGCCGGCCGCCACGCCGCGCGCGCCCTCTTCCTCCTGCTGCTCGGCGTCATCCTTCTCTACACCGTGTTCCCCTTCTACTGGGCGGTCGTCTCGTCCCTGACGTCGGGCAGCGCGCTGTTCACCGTCGAGGCCTGGCCGGCCGCGCCGTCCCTGGACAACTACCGGGCGGTGTTGGGCGAACGGACCTTCGGCCGGTCGATCGTCAACTCGCTGATGGTCGCCACGGGAGTCGTCGCACTGGCGCTGGCCCTGTCGGTGACCGCGGCCTACGCCCTGGGACGCGTGGCGTTCCGCGGGCGCGGCCTGCTGCTGCTGTCGATCCTCGCCGTCTCCATGTTTCCCCAGGTTGCGGTGCTGGCGGGATTGTTCGAGCTGATCCGCGCCCTCGGCCTCTACAACAGCCTGTGGGGGCTGGGGCTGACCTACACCCTGTTCACCCTGCCCTTCACCGTCTGGGTGCTCACCACCTTCATGCGCGAGCTGCCGCGGGAGCTGGAGGAGGCGGCGGTGGTCGACGGCGCGTCGCCCTGGGTGATCGTGACGCGGGTGTTCCTGCCGCTGCTGGGCCCGGCGCTGGCGGCCACCGGGCTGCTCGCCTTCATCGCCGCGTGGAACGAGTTCCTGTTCGCCCTCACCTTCACCCTGACCGCCGACATGCGCACCGTCCCCGTGGCGATCGCCCTAATGTCCGGCGCGTCGGCCTACGAGCTGCCATGGGGGCGGATCATGGCGGCGTCGGTGGTCGTCACCGTTCCCCTCATCGTGCTGGTGCTGGTCTTCCAGCGCCGCATCGTGTCCGGCCTCACCGCCGGCGCGGTCAAGGGCTAGCGGCCATGGCGGAGGTGGCGCTGCGCGGCGTGCGCAAGCGGTTCGGCCGCACCGAGGTGCTGCACGGCATCGACCTCGCGGTGCGCGACAACGAATTCATGGTTCTGGTCGGCCCGTCGGGCTGCGGCAAGTCGACCCTGCTGCGCCTCATCGCCGGGCTGGAGGAGGCGGACGCCGGCAGCGTGTCGATCGGCGGGCGCCCGGTGGACGACGTGCCCCCGGCGGGCCGGGGCATCGCCATGGTGTTCCAGTCCTACGCCCTCTACCCGCACATGAGCGTGTACGAGAACATGGCGTTCGGCCTGACGCTGGCGCGCGCCCCGCGGCGCACCGTGGACGAGCGGGTGCGCGCCGCCGCCCGCACCCTGCGCATCGACGACCTGCTGGAGCGCCGGCCCAAGGCGCTGTCCGGCGGCCAGCGCCAGCGCGTCGCCATCGGCCGCGCGATCGTCCGCGAACCGGCCGTGTTCCTGTTCGACGAGCCGCTGTCGAACCTGGACGCCGGCCTGCGCGCGGAGATGCGCGTCGAGATCGCCGCCCTGCGCCAGCAGCTCCGCACGACCATGGTCTACGTCACCCACGACCAGGTGGAGGCGATGACCCTGGCCGACCGCATCGCCGTGCTGAACGCCGGCCGGGTCGAGCAGGTGGGGACGCCGATGGACCTCTACCACCACCCCGCCACCCGCTTCGTCGCCGGCTTCCTCGGCAGCCCGCGCATGAACCTGGTGGCGGCCTCGGTGGCCGCCGCCGACGGCGCGGTGGTGAGCGTCGTCCTGCCCGGCGGCGTCCTGCTGCATGTGCCGGCCCCGGCGGACGGGGTGGTGCCGGGGGAGCCGATCACCCTCGGGGTGCGGCCGCAGCACACCGGGCCGCCGGCGGATGGCGACGCCGTGCTGTCGGGCACCGTCGCCGTCGTCGAACGGCTGGGGGCGGAAACCCATTGCCACCTGCGGCTGGCGGACGGGCAGCCGTTCGTCGCCGCGCTCGCCGGCGACGCCGCGGCGGCGGTGGGCGACACCCTGGGCGTCGGCCTGCGCGCCGACCGCGCCCATCTGTTCACCGCCGACGGCACCGCCCTGCCGCGCCGCCTCCGCCACCCGGCCGGCGTTACGCCGGCAGCGGCAGGCCGCCCGCCGTGGTGATGAAGCGGACGATCTCGTCCAGCCCCTGACCGACCTTGAGGTTGGTGAAGAGGAACGGCCGCGCGCCGCGCATCCGGCGGGCGTCGCGGTCCATCACCTCCAGGCTGGCGCCGACATGGGGGGCGAGGTCGATCTTGTTGATCACCAGCAGGTCGGAGCGGGTGATGCCCGGGCCGCCCTTGCGCGGGATCTTGTCGCCGGCCGAGACGTCGATGACGTAGATGGTGATGTCCGCCAGCTCCGGCGAGAAGGTCGCGGCCAGGTTGTCGCCCCCGGATTCGATGAAGATGAGGTCGAGGTCGGGAAACCTCGCCACCATCTGGTCGACCGCGGCGAGGTTGATGGAGGCGTCCTCGCGAATCGCGGTGTGCGGGCAGCCGCCGGTCTCCACCCCCAGGATGCGCGCCGGTTCCAAGGCACCGGAGCGGGTCAGGAACTCGGCGTCCTCCTTAGTGTAGATGTCGTTGGTGATGGCGGCGACCTCCCAGCCTTCGCGCATGCGCTTGCACAGGGCATCGGTCAGCGCGGTCTTGCCGGAACCGACGGGACCGCCGATGCCGACGCGCAGGGGGCCGGAATGGCTCTTCTCGATGGGGGCGGCGGCGAGCGTCATGAGCGGAACAACCTCGTGTATTGGGTTTCGTGGGAGGTGGAGGTCCAGTCGACCATCGGCGCCCGGCTGCCGAGGTCGTCGCGGCCGGCGGCCGCGGCCCAGGCGGCATGGCGTGCCGCGACCGGCTCGAGCGCCGCCAGCGCCCGCTGTCCGTCGGTCTGGCCCAGCGGCACCAGCCGGACCCCGGCGGACACCAGGTTGGCGACCACGGCGTGGAGGAATCCGGCCAGCGCCGGGGCCAGCGGCACGCCGGCCAGCGCGGCGCACAGCGCCACGGCGACGGCGTGGGCCGGCGGCCGGCCGCTGTCGGCGACCAGGGCGCGCCAGCGCTCCAGCCCGGGCACCGGCCAGGCGGCGGACACGGCGGAGAGGAACGCCGTGCCCTGGGCCGCGGATTCCAGGGCCGTCTCCTTGGTGCCGCGCAGCGCGTCGGCGCGCTCCAGGGCCCACTGGAAGGCCGCCTCGTCGCCGTCCGTCACCGCCCGGTGGGCCGCGGCGAACAGCACCGCGTCGGTGCGGCCGGCGCCGTGTTCCAGCACGAACCCGGCCCAGTCCGCCAGGGAGACGCGGTCGCGCACCATGCCCGCCTCGACCGCCGCCTCCAGGCCATGGCTGTAGGTGTACGCCCCGGTCGGGAAGGACGGCGACAACCAGGCGAGGAGGCGGAGAAGCGCGTCGACGTCCCGCCCCCGCCACGGGAGAGGGGGCGGAACGTCACTGCTCATGCCCATGCCCGTGGGAATGCCCGTGCCCGTGGGAATGCCCGTGCCCATCGGAATGGCCGTGCCCGCCGCCGGCGTACGCCCCCTGCTCCGGGGTGAACGGCGCCTGCACCTCGTGGACGTGGGCGCCCAGCCCATGCAGCATGTCGACGATCACGTGATCCCAGGGCAGCCGCAGCACGCCCTCCCCCACCTCCACCGGCAGGTGCCGGTTGCCGAGGTGCCAGGCGACGCGGGCGAGCGCCGCGGGGCCGTGGCAATGCACCTCGGCCAGCCGCTCCGGCGCGGCCCGCACCCTGAGCACGCCGCCGCCGTCCAGCGCCAGACCGCAGCCGTCGGCCAGCACCTCGGCGCGGGCGAGGTCGAGAAGGAACGGGTCGCCGGCGTCGTCGGTCAGCCGCACCCGGCGGCGGAAGCGGTCGTCGTAGGCCAGGGTCACGGTGCCGGACTGGGCGGAGTCGTCCCAGGATCCGGCGGCGAGCGCGCGGGTGGCGCGGCGTAGCATCGCGGGTCCCTTCGTCAGAACAGGAAGTAGCGCTGGGCCATGGGCAGCACCTTGGCCGGCTCGCAGAGCAGCAGGGCGCCGTCGGCGCGCACCTCGTAGGTCTCGGGGTCGACCTCGATGTGCGGGGTCGCGGCGTTGTGGATCATCCCCGCCTTGGTGATGGTGCGGCAGCCCTCCACCGCCAGCAGGGTGCGGGACAGGCCAAGGCTGTGGCCGAGGTCGCTGTCCAGCGCCGCCTTGGAGACGAAGGTGACCGCGCTGGCGGTCAGCGCCTTGCCGATGGCGCCGAACATGGGGCGGTAGTGGACCGGCTGGGGCGTCGGGATGGAGGCGTTGGGATCGCCCATGGGGGCCGCCGCGATGGTGCCGCATTTCAGCACCATGTCCGGCTTGACCCCGAAAAAGGCCGGGGACCACACCACCAGATCGGCCAGCTTGCCCACCTCGACCGAACCGATGTGGGCGGCCATGCCGTGGGCCAGCGCGGGGTTGATGGTGTACTTGGCGACGTAGCGCTTGACCCGGACGTTGTCGTTCTCGCCGGTCTCCTCGGCCAGGCGGCCGCGCTGCACCTTCATCTTGTGGGCGGTCTGCCAGGTGCGGATCACCACCTCGCCGACCCGGCCCATGGCCTGGCTGTCGGAGGCGATCATGGAGAAGGCGCCGAGGTCGTGCAGGATGTCCTCGGCGGCGATGGTCTCGCGGCGGATGCGGCTCTCGGCGAAGGCCACGTCCTCGGGGATGCGGCCGTCCAGGTGATGGCACACCATCAGCATGTCCAGGTGCTCGTCCACCGTGTTGACGGTGAACGGCCGCGTCGGGTTGGTCGAGGACGGCAGCACGTTGGACTGGCCGCACACCTTGATGATGTCCGGGGCGTGGCCGCCGCCGGCGCCCTCGGTGTGGAAGGCGTGGATGGTGCGGCCCCGGAAGGCGGCGATGGTGTTCTCGACGAAGCCGGACTCGTTCAGCGTGTCGGTGTGGATGGCGACCTGGATGTCGGTCTGCTCGGCCACCGCGAGGCAGGTGTCGATGGCCTTGGGGGTGGTCCCCCAGTCCTCGTGCAGCTTGAGGCCGCAGGCGCCGGCCAGAACCTGCTCCAGCAGGCTGTCGGGGCGGCTGGCGTTGCCCTTGCCGAAGAATCCCAGATTCATCGGCAGCCCCTCGGCCGCCTGGAGCATGCGCGCCATGTGCCACGGCCCGGGGGTGCAGGTGGTGGCGTTGGTGCCGGCGGCCGGGCCGGTGCCGCCGCCCAGCATGGTGGTGACGCCGCTGTAGAGCGCGTCGTCGATCTGCTGCGGGCAGATGAAGTGGATGTGGGCGTCGATGCCGCCGGCGGTGATGATCTTGCCTTCGCCGGCGATCACCTCGGTGCCGGGGCCGACGATGATGGTCACGCCGGGCTGGACGTCGGGGTTGCCGGCCTTGCCGATGCCGGCGATGCGGCCGTCGGTGATGCCGATGTCGGCCTTGACGATGCCCCAGTGGTCGAGGATCAGGGCGTTGGTGATGACGGTGTCGACGGCGCCCTCGGCGCGGGTGGTCTGGGCCTGCCCCATGCCGTCGCGGATCACCTTGCCGCCGCCGAACTTCACCTCCTCGCCATAGACCGTGTGGTCCGTCTCCACCTCGATGACGAGGTCGGTGTCGGCGAGGCGGACGCGGTCGCCGACGGTGGGGCCGTAGTGCGCGGCGTACTCCGCGCGGTCGATGCGATGTGCCATGGTTGCCCTCCTGCCGGCGCCCCTCAGAGGGCGCCCTCGACCTTGCCGTTGAAGCCGTGGACGATGCGGTGGCCGGCGTAGGCCACCAGGGACACGCTGCGGGTCTGTCCCGGCTCGAACCGCACCGCGGTCCCGGCCGGGATGTCCAGGCGCATGCCGCGCGCCGCCGCGCGGTCGAAGGAGAGGCCCTCGTTGGTCTCGTAGAAGTGGTAGTGGGAGCCGACCTGGATCGGCCGGTCGCCGGTGTTGGCCACGTCCAGCGTGGTCGTGGCGCGGCCGGCGTTCAGCTCGATGTCGCCGGGGGCGGTGAAGACTTCTCCGGGGATCATGGGGCCACCTCAGCGGATCGGGTTGTGGACGGTGACGAGCTTGGTGCCGTCCGGAAAGGTGGCCTCGACCTGGATCTCGTGGATCATCTCGGGGATTCCCTCCATCACCTGCTCCGCGGTCAGCACGCTGGCGCCGTCGCGCATCAGCTCGGCCACGGTGCGGCCGTCACGGGCCCCCTCGACCACGAAATCGCTGATCAGCGCCACCGCCTCCGGGTGGTTCAGCTTCACGCCGCGCTCCAGGCGGCGGCGCGCCACACTGGCCGCCATGGCCACCAGCAGCTTGTCCTTCTCGCGCGGTGTCAGGTTCATCGCTCGTCCCCCATCCTCACACGTGCCACAGACGTGGCAGCCGGGCCGGCAGACCGGCCGCCGCCCCCCGGAACGCCGCCCAGAAGCGGCCGAAATCCTCGCGCAATGCCCGCGCGTCGGCGCCGATGAAGCGGATCACCAGAACGCCGTCGCCCGGCACCGTCGCACCGCAGCGCGACGCCGCACCTTCCAGCAGGGCGCGCGCCGTGTCCAGCCGTTCCGCCGCGTCGGCCCCGACATAGACCGCGGTGGCGAAGGCCGTCGCCCCGGCGAAGCCGGCGGGGTGGTCGATCAGGGCGGCGATGTCGCCGTCCAGGTGCAGGGCGTCGGCCCACACCAGCCGGCCGTCGCGGCGGATCTCCCAGGCGTCGCGGGCGAGACCGCGGCTGAACCGCTCGCCGCGGGCCAGCCGGCCGAACACCAGCAGCTCGCCGGCCAGGGCCCGGCCGCCGGCCGCGACGTCCAGCGCGGTGGCACGCCGCAGGCGCGAGCCCTCGAACAGGATGGTCTCCTGGGGCAGCCACTCCAGCCAGCCGCCGTCCTCCACGGCCAGCGCCACGTCCATGCGCACGTCGGCGCCGGCCGAGCGGTAGACCTTCTCCGCGGCCTGGGCGGTCACCACCGCCGACGCGCCGGCGCCCACGCGGGCGCTCACGTCCAGCCGGTCGCCGCCGACCAGGCCGCCCGACGTGGTGACCAGGACGGCGGTCGGCGGGTCGCCGGCCGCCGGCGTCGGGAACAGGAAGCGCAGCGGGTCGTGGTGGTAGAGGTGGGCCAGCCGGACGCGCCCGCCCGCGGCCGCGGCGTACGCGACCTCGGCGGTGCCGTGGATGGTGAGGCGGGCGGGTGCCTCGCGCAGCCGCGCGTCCATCACCGCGCCGGCCCCGGCAAGGTCAGGCAAATTATTGAAAGCACGATCAAACCGTCAGGTGTTTGCGCACCTCGGACTCGACCATGTCGCCGGCCTCCCCGGCAAGCACGATCTCGCCGCGGTCCATCACGGCGTAGCGGTCGGCGAGGTCGCGGGCGAACTCGAAATACTGCTCCACCAGCACGATCGCCATGTCGCCACGCTGGGCGAGGGTGCGGATCACCGCCTCGATCAGCTTGATGATGGAGGGCTGGATGCCCTCCGTCGGCTCGTCGAGGATCAGCAGGCGCGGCCGGGTCACCAGGGCGCGGCCGATGGCCAGCTGTTGCTGCTGGCCGCCCGAGAGATCGCCGCCGCGTCGCTTCAGCATGTCCTTCAGCACCGGGAACAGCGCGAAGATCTCGTCGGGGATCGAGCGCTCCCGGGCCGGCAGGGTGGCGAAGCCGGTCTGCAGGTTCTCCAGCACCGTCAGGCGCGGGAAGATCTCGCGGCCCTGGGGCACGAAGGCGATACCGCGCCGCGCCCGCTCGTAGGTGGGCATCTTGGCGACGTCGGTGCCCTCCCAGTCGATGGTGCCCTGGCGGATCGGCTCCAGCCCCAGGACGGCGCGCAGCAGGCTGGTCTTGCCCACCCCGTTGCGGCCGAGCAGGCAGGTCACCTTGCCCTTGGGCGCGGCCAGCGAGACGCCCCGCAGGGTGTGGCTGGCGCCGTAGTAGAGGTGCACGTTGTCGACGGTCAGCATGCGGTCAGCGCCCCAGATAGACTTCGATCACGCGGTGGTCCTGCTGCACCGTCTCCAGCGAGCCCTCGGCGAGCACCGAGCCCTCGTGCAGCACGGTGACCTTGGCCCCGAGGCGGCGCACGAACTCCATGTCGTGCTCCACCACCACCACCGAGCGGTCGCGGTTGATGTCGAGGATGAGGTCGGCGGTCTGCTCGGTCTCGTGGTCGGTCATGCCGGCCACCGGCTCGTCCAGCAGCAGGATCTGCGGCTCCTGCATCAGCAGCATGCCGATCTCCAGCCACTGCTTCTGGCCGTGGCTGAGCGCCCCGGCCTTGAAATCGCGGCGGTCGCCCAGGCCGATCAGCCCCATGATCTCGTCGATGCGCCGCGCCTGCGCGCCGCCCAGCACGAAGAACAGGGTCTTGAAGGTGCCGCGGTCGCAGCGCAGCGCCAGTTCCAGGTTCTCGAACACCGTCAGATGCTCGAATACCGTCGGCTTCTGGAACTTGCGGCCGATGCCCAGGTTGGCGATCCGCGTCTCGTCCAGCCGGGTCAGGTCGGTGTCGGCATCGTAGACGACGTGGCCGAGATCGGGCCTGGTCTTGCCGGTGATGACGTCCATCATGGTCGTCTTGCCCGCACCGTTGGGGCCGATGATGGTGCGCAGTTCGCCCTTGGCGATCACCAGGCTGAGGTTGTTGAGGGCGCGGAATCCGTCGAAGCTGACGGTGACGCCGTCCAGATAGAGGATGGTGCCGGCGGCCTGGGCCGGTGACCGGCCGCCGCGCCGCGCGCGGCCGCGCGCCGGGGCCTCCATCGCGATGGTGCCGTCGCCCTCAGGCACGGTGCTTCTGCGCCACATGCTGGACGCCCTCCCCGATCTTTGCGCGCAACTGCGCCCACAGGCCCATGATGCCCTTGGGCAGGAACAGGGTGACCGCCAGGAACAGGCCGCCCAGGAAGAACAGCCAGATCTCCGGCGCCACGCCGGTCAGGACGCTCTTGGCGCCGTTGACCGCGAAGGCGCCGAGGATGGCGCCGAACAGCGTGCCGCGGCCGCCCACGGCGACCCAGATCGCCACCTCGATGGACTGGGCCGGCGAGAACTCCGACGGGTTGATGATGCCGACCTGGGGAACGTAGAGCGCCCCGGCGATGCCGGCCAGCGCCGCCGACAGGGTGAAGACGAACAGCTTGGCCGCCGTGACGTCGTAGCCCAGGAAGCGCACCCGGCTCTCGGCGTCGCGGATCGCCATCAGCACCCGGCCCAGCTTGGACACCACCACGAACCGCGCGACCAGGTACCCCGCCGCCACCATCACCACCGAGGCGACGTAGAGCGCGACGCGCGTGGCGTCGGACTGGATCGGGAAGCCCAGGATGTCCTTGAAGTCGGTCAGCCCGTTGTTGCCGCCGAAGCCCATCTCGTTGCGGAAGAAGGCGAGCATCAGGGCGAAGGTCATGGCCTGGGTGATGATCGAGAAGTACACCCCGGTGATGCGCGAGCGGAAGGCGAACCAGCCCACGACGAAGGCCAGAGCGGCGGGCACCGCGACGATCATCAGCACGGTCCACAGCGGGTTGTCGAAGCCCCACCAGTACCAGGGCAGCTCCTTCCAGTTGAGGAACACCATGAAATCCGGCAGGTCGGCGTTGCCGTAGACGCTGCGGTCGCCGATCTGGCGCATCAGGTGCATGCCCATGACGTAGCCGCCCAGCGCGAAGAAGGCGCCGTGGCCCAGCGACAGGGCGCCGGCGTAGCCCCACACCAGGTCGAGGCTGAGCGCCAGCAGGGCGAAGCACAGGTACTTGCCGAGCAGGCTGAGCATGTAGTCGGGCACGTGGAGCACGCTGTCGGGCGGCATGGCGAGGTGCAGCACCGGGACCAGCACGGCCGACACCGCCAGCAGCCCGACGAAGACCGACCAGCCCCGGCGCGATTCCAGGGCCATCAGGCGCGAGGTCAGCGGGCCCATGGGCGCCCCTCCTCCGCAGCGGCGCCCAACTCGACGAGGTTCCACATTCTCACGCCTCCGCCGCGCGGCCCTTCAGGGCGAACAGGCCCCGCGGACGCTTCTGGATGAACAGGATGATGAAGACCAGCACCAGGATCTTGCCGAGCATGGCGCCGGCGTAGGGCTCCAGGATCTTGTTGAGGATGCCCAGGCTCATGGCCCCGGCCAGCACCCCCCACAGGCTGCCGACGCCGCCGAACACCACCACCATGAAGCTGTCGATGATGTAGCCCTGGCCCAGGTTGGGGCTGACGTTGCCGACCTGGGACAGCGCCACCCCGGCGACCCCGGCGATGCCCGAGCCCAGGCCGAAGGTCAGCGCGTCGACCCAGCCGGTGCGGATGCCCATGCCCGCCGCCATCGGCCGGTTCTGGGTGACCGCGCGCATCTGCAGCCCGAACGAGGTGTAGCGCAGGGCCAGCGCCACCGCCGCCAGAACGGCCAGGGAGAACAGGATGATGGCGATGCGGTTGTAGGTCAGCACCAGCCCCGGCAGGGCTTCCCACGCGCCGGTCATCCAGCCGGGGTTGGCGACCTCCTTGTTGGGGGCGCCGAACAGGCTGCGCACCACCTGCTGCAGCATCAAGGAGATGCCCCAGGTGGCCAGCAGGGTCTCCAGCGGCCGGCCGTAGAGGAAGCGGATGACGCCACGCTCCAGCGCCACGCCGACGGCGCCGGCGACCAGGAAGGCGGCGGGGATCGACACCACGAGGTAGAGGCCGAAGACGCTCTCCGGCAGGGACGCGCGGAACGCCTCCTGCACCACGAAGGTGGTGTAGGCGCCCAGCATGATCATCTCGCCATGGGCCATGTTGATCACCCCCATCACGCCGAAGGTGATGGCCAGGCCGATCGCCGCCAGCAGCAGCACCGAGCCGAGGCTGAGGCCCTGGAACAGGTTGAGGGTGGCGTCGACCACCATCAGCTGGGTCTCGATGCGCTCCACCAGGTCCCTGGCGGCGGCCTGCACCCGCGGATCCGGATCCTCGGCGAGCGGGGCCACCAGCGCCCGCACCTGCGGCGTCAGGGAGCCGCCGGCCAGGGATTCCACCGCCGACAGGCGCACCGCGGCGTCCGGGCTGGCCAGGGTCATGCGCGCCAGCGCCTGTTCCATGGCGGTGCGCACGCGCGCGTCGGTCTCCCGCTCCAGGGCGCCGCGCAGGGTGGCGACGGCGCCGGGTGCCGGGTCGCGGGCGATGCTGGCGGCCGCCGAGAGGCGCCGCGCCGGGTCGGGGTCGGTGATCTCCATCCGCCCGATGGCCGCGGCGAGCGTGGTGCGCAGCAGGTTGTTGACGATGATCTTGGACAGGTCGCGGCTGCCGGCGGTGCCCGCCGCGGTGCCGGCCACCGGGTCGGTCAGGGCGTACTCGCGTCCCGACCGCTCGCCGATCACCACGGCGCCGTCGGCCTTGCGGACGTAGAGGGTGCCGTCGGCCATGGCGCGCAGCACCGGCAGGGCACGGGGGTCGCCGGTGGCGGCCAGCGCCTCGGCGGCGGCGCCCTTCTCGGCGAAGCCGCCGTCGGCCAGCGCAGCGACGGCCTGGGCGAACGCCGCGTCGTCGGCGGCCCGGGCCGGCGCCACGGCGGCAAGCGCCAGAACCAGCGCGACGCACAGGGCGGCGAGTCTCGGCATGGGGTCCTCGAACAGAACGGAAGATATGGACAAACGAATGGAGCGTCGTGGGCATCGCCGCCGACGATGGACGCGCCGGGTCCCTGGGGGAACCCGGCGCATCCCGTCAGCCGGGCGTCAGTTCGCGTATTTCGGCTCGGCGCAGTTGCCGCAGACCCACGGGAAGGTCCAGTCGGCGGTCAGCTTGGCGCTCTCCGGGATGAAGGGCGACCAGGCCGCGGCCTTGATGGCCTCGTCCGTCTGGGAGACGATCTGGAACTGACCGTCGCCCTGGATCTCGCCGATCATCACCGGCTTGGAGAGGTGGTGATTGGTGTTCATCACCACGTCGTAGCCCGACGGCGAGCGCACCTCCTGCCCGTACATGGCCTGGCGCACCGCGTCGACATCGGTGGTCCCGGCCTGCATCACGGCCTGGCTCCACATCTTGAAGCCGATGTAGGTGGCCTCCATCGGGTCGTTGGTCACGCGCTTCTCGTCCTTGATGAAGCCGTGCCAGCTCTTGATGAAGGCGTCGTTCTCCGGGGTGTCGACCGACATGAAGTAGTTCCAGGCGGCGAGGTGGCCGACCAGGTTGGTGGTGTCGATGCCGGCCAGCTCCTCCTCGCCGACGGAGAAGGCGACGACCGGGATGTCGGTGGCCTTGATGCCCTGGTTCGCCAGTTCCTTGTAGAAGGGGACGTTGGCGTCGCCGTTGATGGTCGAGACCACCGCCGTCTTCTTGCCGGCCGAGGCGAAGCGCTTGATGTCGGCGACGATGGTCTGCCAATCGGCATGGCCGAACGGCGTGTAGTTGATCATGATGTCGTCCTTGGGCACCCCCTTGGAAATGAGGAAGGCCTCAAGGATCTTGTTGGTGGTGCGCGGGTAGACGTAGTCGGTGCCGGCCAGCACCCAGCGCTTCACGCTGCCGCCGTCCTCGCCCATCAGGTACTCCACCGCCGGGATCGCCTGCTGGTTCGGCGCGGCGCCGGTGTAGAAGACGTTGCGCGAGGACTCCTCGCCCTCGTACTGCACGGGGTAGAACAGCATTCCGTTCAGCTCCTCGAACACCGGCAGAACCGACTTGCGGCTCACCGAGGTCCAGCAGCCGAACACCGCCGCGACGTTCTCCTTCTGGATCAGCTCGCGCGCCTTCTCGGCGAACAGCGGCCAGTTGGACGCGGGGTCGACCACCACCGCCTCGACCGGACGGCCGAGCAGACCACCCTTCTTGTTCAGGTCGTCGACCATCATCAAGACGGTGTCCTTCAGCGTCGTCTCGCTGATCGCCATCGTGCCGGACAGCGAGTGCAGGACGCCGATCTTGATCGGCTCCGCCGCCGTGGCGACGCCCGCCGTCAGTGCGGCGGCAACGACGCCGCCCAGCGCCAACCCCCTCAGCCCCAGCGCCTTCATGCTCATGTTTTGTCCCCTCTTACCGGGTGGATGTCTCGGACGGGGGGTAAAACGCAAACTTGGTGCCAACTTCGGATCGGTGGAGCGGCGACTCGTGGCAACTCCCGTCACACCAGGGCCGCGGCGCCGTCGCGCGCCGCCGCCGCGGGCCGGCCTGTCTGGTCACCGGGTTATCGATGTGCTCATTTTGTGAGCAATTATGCATTTTAGCCTATTTTGTCGGCAAGCCATGTCCTTTTGTGTACCCGGCCACCCCGTCCGGAGAGCCGGCGTCGCACGGAGCGGGATTTCACTACCTCAGATCGGTGGACGTCGGAGGCTTCTACGCCTATTTTAGCCGGGCCTTTCGCCATCGCGAAGGGCGACCGAGCGACATGCCCTGTGGCCGCGCGGGGCCGACACGAGCCGTCCGGCTCTTTTTTTTCGCCCCGCCGTCGCTCACCCGCGGCATGGAACGTTGTTGTTCCTGCCCAGGTGTTTGGCCCAATTCCGGGTCGAGCGCCCCTTCGTCCTAAACCAACGAGGAGGCTCGACAGCCGATGTGTGGTATCAGCGGTGAGATTTCGCTTCGCAACGGGCACGCCCCCAGCGTGTCCGCGGTCGAGGCGATGTGCGCGCGCATGGCGGCGCGTGGTCCCGACGGGCACGGCGTGTTCGCGCAAGGGCGCGTCGCGTTCGGCCACAGACGGCTGAAGATCATCGACCTGTCCGAGGCCTCGCAGCAGCCGATGGTCGACAGCGTCCTCGGCCTCGCCATCGTCTTCAACGGCTGCATCTACAATCACCGCGACCTGCGCGACGAACTGATCGGCCTCGGCTACCGCTTCTTCTCCGGCGGCGACACCGAGGTGCTGCTGAAGGCCTACCATGCGTGGGGCGCGGATTTCGTGCAGCGCCTGAACGGCATGTTCGCCTTCGCCATCGCCGAGCGCGACAGCGGCCGGGTGCTGTTCGGCCGCGACCGGCTGGGCATCAAGCCGCTCTATCTGGCCGAGGTGGACGGGGCGCTGCGCTTCGCGTCCTCGGTGCCGGCGCTGCTGGCCGCGGGGGGCATCGACACCGACATCGATCCGGTGGCGCTGCACCACTACATGAGCTTCCACGCCGTGGTGCCGGCGCCCCGCACCATCCTCAAGGGCGTGCGCAAGCTGCCGCCGGCGACCCTGATGACGGTGGAGCCCGACGGCACGCGCCGCGAGACCACCTATTGGCGCCCGGTGTTCGGCCCGCGGCCCGAGGACGCCGGAATGACCGCGGTGGACTGGCAGGACGCGGTGCTGGCGGCGCTGCGCCGCGCCGTGGAGCGCCGCCTGGTGGCCGACGTGCCGGTCGGCGTGCTGCTGTCCGGCGGCCTCGACAGCTCGTTGATCACCGGCCTGCTGGCGGAGGCCGGACAGACCGGCCTCAAGACCTTCTCCATCGGCTTCGAGACGGTCGGCGACGAGCGCGGCGACGAGTTCCAGTACTCCGACATCGTGGCCGAGCGCTTCGGCACCGACCACCACCGCATCTTCGTCGACAGCACCCGCGCCCTGCCGGAGCTGGCCAACTGCATCCGCGCGATGTCGGAGCCGATGGTCAGCCACGACAACATCGGATTCTTCCTGCTGTCGCAGGAGGTGGCCAAGCACGTGAAGGTGGTCCAGTCGGGCCAGGGCGCCGACGAGGTGTTCGGCGGCTACCACTGGTACCCGCCGCTGCTGGAGAGTCGCGATCCCGTGGCCGACTACGCCCGGGTCTTCTTCGACCGCGACCACGCGGAGATGGCGGAGGCGCTCGACCCCCGCTTCGTCGGCGAGGACCACGCCCGCGCGTTCGTCGAGGACGCCTTCGCCCGGCCCGGCGCGGAGCGCGCCGTGGACAAGGCGCTGCGCCTCGACACCACGGTGATGCTGGTGGACGACCCGGTCAAGCGGGTCGACAACATGACCATGGCGGCGGGCCTGGAGGCCCGCGTGCCGTTCCTCGACCACGAGCTGGTGGAGCTGGCCGGGCGCGTGCCGGCCGAGCTGAAGGTGGCCGACGGCGGCAAGTACGTGCTGAAGGAGGGGGCGCGGCGGGTCATCCCCAACGAGGTGATCGACCGCCCCAAGGGCTATTTCCCGGTGCCGGCGCTGAAGTACCTGCGCGGCCCCTTCCTCGACCTCGTCCGCGACACGCTCAACACCCAGGCGGCGCGCGAGCGCGCGCTGTTCCGGCCGGACTATCTGGGCCGCCTGCTGACCAACCCCGAGCAGCACATCACCCCGCTGCGCGGGTCGAAGCTGTGGCAGGTCGCCCTGCTGGAACTCTGGCTCCAGGAACACCGTGTCTGAGAATCCGCCGAGGAGGCCCGCCATGTCTCTCGTCCGTGCCCACCAGCACCGTCTGGAGCGCAACGCCAGCCCGACCCTCAACCGGCTGCGCCGCGGCCGAACGGTGGTCGAGGACGCCGAGGCCGAGTACCAGGCCAACGCGGTCGTCGATTGCGGCTGGGGCCGCCTGATCTTCGCCCACACCTTCGCGGATCTCGACCACCTCGTGACCACGCTGCGGGCCGAGGAGCCAGGGCGGCGGGACATCGGGCTCTACCTGCAGGACCCCCACGTGGCCCTGTCGCGCGCACCCCAGGAGCTGTTCCTCGACCCCTCCCACACCTTCCGCCTGTGGCTGAACGAGTACCGGCCCAGCCGGCGGCGGCCCAAGGGGTACACGGTGCGCCGCCTGCGCACCCGGGAGGACGCCGAGGGGGTGCTGCGGATCTACGGCAGCCGCCGGATGGTGCAGGTCGATCCCTCCTTCATCGTCAACAGCCGCAACAGCCGCACGCTGACCATGTTCATCGCCACCGACCAGGCCGGTGCGGTGATCGGGTCGGTGATGGGCGTCGACCATCGCCGCGCCTTCGGCGACCCGGAGCACGGCAGCTCCCTGTGGTGCCTGGCGGTCGACCCCCAGGCCGCCTACCCCGGAGTCGGCGAGACGCTGGTGCGCACGCTGGCCGAGCATTTCCAGGCGCGTGGCCGCTCGTTCATGGACCTCTCCGTCCTGCACGACAACGCGAACGCCATCGCGCTCTACGAGAAGCTGGGCTTCCGCCGCATCCCCGCCTTCGCGCTGAAGACCAAGAATTCCATCAACGAGCACCTCTTCATGGGCCCGCCGCCGGAACAGCGCCTGAACCCCTACGCCACCATCATCGTCAACGAGGCGCGCCGGCGCGGCATCAACGTCGACGTGCTGGACGCCGAGGCCGGCTATTTCTGCCTGTCGGCGGGCGGCCGGTCGATCGTCTGCCGTGAAAGCCTGTCGGAGCTGACCACGGCGGTGGCGATGAGCCGCTGCGACGACAAGGCGGTGACCCGCCGCGTGCTGGAGCGGGCCGAGCTGTCGGTGCCGGACCAGCAGCCCGCGGCGGACGCCGACAGCAACGCCGCCTTCCTGGCCAAGCACGCCAGCGTGGTGGTGAAGCCGGCGCGCGGCGAGCAGGGGCGCGGCATCACGGTCGATGTCCGCGACGCCGACAGCATGGAGCGCGCCATCGCCGAGGCGCGCCAGCACTGCGACATCGTGCTGCTGGAGCGGTTCTGCGCGGGCCAGGACCTGCGCATCATCGTCATCGACTACAAGGTGGTGGCCGCCGCGGTGCGCCGCCCGGCCGAGGTGACGGGCACCGGGCAGCACACGGTCAAGGCGCTGATCGAGGCGCAAAGCCGCCGCCGTGCCGCCGCCACCGGCGGCGAGAGCCACATCCCCCAGGATGCGGAGACGGAACGCTGCGTCCGCGCCGCGGGTTACACGCTCGACGACGTCCTTCCGGAGGGCGAGGTCCTGCCGGTGCGCAAGACCGCCAACCTGCACACCGGCGGCACCATCCACGACGTCACCGACCGCCTGCATCCGGAGCTGGTGGAGGTCGCGGTGGCGGGGGCACGGGCGCTGGCGATCCCGGTGGTCGGCTTCGACCTGCTGGTCGACGCGCCCTACAAACCGACCTATGTGTTCATCGAGGCCAACGAACGCCCCGGGCTCGCCAACCACGAACCGCAGCCCACCGCGGAGCGGTTCGTCGACCTGCTGTTTCCACAGACACGAGGTATGACCTGATGCCGCAGCCGTTGCCGATCGACAAGGACTACCTGCTGGCGTCCCTGCGCGACCTGTTGTCGATCCCCAGCCCGACCGGGTACACCGACGAGGCGGTGCGGTACGTCTGCGGCCAGCTCGAGCGGCTGAAGGTTCCCTTCGAGATGACCCGGCGCGGCGCGATCCGCGCCAACCTGTCCGGGCGCCAGTACTCGCCCGACCGGGCCATCGTGGCCCATGTCGACACCCTGGGCGCCCAGGTCAAGGCGCTGAAGGAGAACGGCCGGCTGGCGGTGGTGCCGATCGGCCACTGGTCCTCGCGCTTCGCCGAGGGGGCGCGGTGCACGGTGTTCACCGACACCGGCCGCTGCCGCGGCACCATCCTGCCCCTGAAGGCGTCGGGCCACACCTACGGCGACGAGATCGACGAGCAGCCCACCAACTGGCAGAACATCGAGCTGCGGGTCGACGAGCGCGCCGACACCGCTGCCGACCTCGCGGCGCTGGGCGTCAACGTCGGCGACATCGTCGCCATCGACCCCCAGCCGGAGTTCATGGACAGCGGCTACCTGGTGTCCCGCCACCTCGACGACAAGGCCGGCGCCGCCACGGTGCTGGCGGCGGTCAAGGCGGTGGTCGACGCCGGGGTCAGCCTTCCCGTAGACTGCCACGTGCTGTTCACCATCTCCGAGGAGGTCGGGTCCGGCGCCTCCAACGTGCTGCACCAGGACGTGGCCGAGATGGTGACCGTCGACAACGGCACGCCCGCCCCCGGCCAGAACAGCCGCGAGACCGGCGTGACCATCGCCATGGCCGATTCCACCGGGCCGTTCGACTACGCCCTGACCCACGCCCTGCTGCGGCTGTGCCGGGACCACGACATCGACCACCAGCGCGACGTCTTCCGCCACTACCGCTGCGACAGCGCGGCGGCGATCGAGGCCGGCAACGACATCCGCACCGCCCTGGTGTGCTTCGGCGTCGACGCCTCGCACGGCTACGAGCGCACCCACGTCGACGCCCTGGAGTGCCTGGGCCGCCTGCTGACCGCCTACATGCAGAGCGAGCCGGAAGGCCCCCTGAAGCTGCGCCGCCGGGCACCGTCGTAAGCGGGACAGGGCGGCACCGCCCGGTGTAGGGTGGCGGCGATGATCACCTTCGCCGCCATCGATTTCGAGACCGCCGACCAGGGCCGCGACAGCGCGTGCGCGGTGGCGGTGGTGCTGGTCGAGGAGGGACGGATCGCGCAGCGCGTGTCGCGCCTGATCCGCCCTCCCCGCTCCCGCTTCCTGTTCACCCACATCCATGGCCTGACCTGGGAGGACTGCCGCGCCGCGCCCGATTTCGCCGGGGTCTGGCCGGACCTTCTTCCGCTGCTCGCGCGCGCCGAGGTGCTGGTCGCCCACAACGCGCCCTTCGACCGCGGCGTCCTCCACGCCTGCTGCGCCGCCCATGGGCTGGCGCCGCCGCCGCACCGCTTCGCCTGCACCGTGCGCATGGCGCGCGCCGCCTGGGACCTCCGGCCGACCCGGCTGCCCGACGTCTGCCGCCACCTGTGCATCCGCCTGAACCACCACGACGCCCTGTCCGACGCCGAGGCCTGCGCCGCGATTGCGCTGGCCGCGTTCCAGGACGGCCATGCCCCGGCCGCCTACGCCCGCTGAGCCGCGCCGTCAGGCTGCCGCGAAGCCGTACCGCCGCAGCACCGCCTGCCCGTCGGGACCGAGGATGCGCCGCGCCAGGGCCTCGCCGCGGGGCGTCAGCACCACCAGCCCGTAGGTGGCGCCGACGGCGAGGGCGGGCGGCGGCGCCACGACGCCCAGCCCGGGCGCCTCGGCGACCGCCAGCGCGGCGTTGGTCCGGTAGGTGAGAAGCAGGTCGACCGTCCCGCGCTCCAGCAGCCAGGCGTAGACGCAGCGGCCGGGCGGCGGCGGCGCGCAGCCCGGCCCGCCGGCCACCGCCCGGGCCTTGCGGCGCAGGGCGTCGGCGCTGCCGGGCCGCACCGCGTCGGCGCGGCCGAACAGCGCCCAGGCGTAGTCGCCGGCCGGATCGCTGCCCGGGGTGGAGATCCCCACGCGCACGGCCGGGTCGAGCATCCGGTCCAAGAGCGTCTCCGGCGTCACCGCCAGGGCCGGCCGCACCAGGGCGCAGAGCGCGTTGCCGGCGAACGGACGCACCGGCCCGGCCCGCCCGGCCGCGTGGAGGGACGCCGGATGCTCCAGGTCGGCGGAGGCGAAGAGGTCCGCCCGCTCCCCCGCGGCGAGCCGCGCCTTCAGGGTGCCCGACGGCCCGAATCGGGCCGCCACCGCCTCGCCCGTCGCCCGGCGGTGCAGGTCGGCCAGCGCGCCCAGCGCCGCCGCCAGGCTGCCAGCGGCGTAGAGAATCACCGCATCCGCATCCGCATCCGCATCCACCCCTTCCCCCTTTCGCGCCCGCCGGTCCCCGGTCAGGCGGGCATGGTACGGCGCGGCGCGCGGGGACGCACGCCCGTGGGCGGGATGCCGAACCGCCGCTTGACGGCGGTCCCGACCTTGGCGGGGGTGCCGTCGCCGGCGTCCAGGACGTCACGGACCCGCGCCCCCCGGCCCGGCCGACCGCCGGACCCGGGGGGCGGTCCCGGCTCACACCACCGTGACGGTCAGCTCGCCCACCCCCGCCACGCCGCCGGTCATGACGTCGCCGCGCTGCACGGCGCCCACACCGGCCGGGGTTCCGGTCATGATGAGGTCACCGGGGCGCAGCTCGAACAGGCCGGACAGGTAGGAGATCATCTCCGGCACCTTCCAGATCATCTGGTTGATGTCGCCGGTCTGGCGGCGCGTCCCATTGACGTCCAGCCACACCGCCGCGCTCTCGGGGTGGCCGATGGCCGAGGCCGGCACCAGCGGCGAGCACGGGGCGGAGTGCTCGAACGCCTTGCCGATCTCCCACGGCCGGCCGAGCTTCTTCATCTCGCCCTGCAGGTCGCGCCGGGTCATGTCGAGGCCGACGCCGTAGCCGTAGACGCAGGCCATGGCCTGGTCCACCGGGATGTCGCGGCCGCCCGTGCCCAGGGCCACCACCATCTCGATCTCGTAGTGGACGTCCTTGGTGGCGTCGGGATAGGGGAACTCGGCCCCCAGCAGCAGGTTGTCCGGGTTCTTCTGGAAGAAGAAGGGCGGCTCGCGGTTCGGGTCGTGCCCCATCTCGATCGCGTGGTCGGCGTAGTTGCGGCCGACGCAGTAGATGCGGTGCACCGGGAACAGCCCGGCCTCGCCCTGCACCGGCAGCGCCGGCAGCGGCTGCGGCTCGACGACGTAGGCGACGGCCTTGTCCATGACGGTCATTGTCTCACTCCAGCGTAGTATTCGATTTTCTTTTCAAGCAGTCCAACCCCTTCGGCGACCAGCATCGCGAAGGCGAAGATCAGGATGGTCAGCGCCCAGAACTTCTCCATCAGGAAGTTGCGGGAATACAGCTCGAACAGCTCGCCATAGCCGATGATCGAGATGAGAAGCTGGCCGATGACGACCCCCTTGACGCCGCGGATCATGCCCAGCCGGATGCCGGCGAGGATCTCCGGCAGGGCCGACAGCACCACCACCCGCATCAGGAGCTGGCGGCGGCTGGCGCCGTAGCTGCGGGCCATCTCCACCAGCGAGGGCGGAACGTGCTGCACGCCCGCCCGGGTGTCCAGCACGATGATCCACACCGCGAACAGGAACACGGTGGCCACCACCGTCGTCTCGCCCATCCCGAACAGGATCATCAGCACCGGCACCAGCGCCGACAGGGGCGCCGAGACGAACACGTTGACCCACATGCCGAGCAGCCGGTCGGCCGCCGGCACCCGCCCCATCAGCAGCCCGAGCGGCACGCCGATGGACACCGCCAGCCCCATGCCGAGGGCGAACGCCCACAAGGTGGTGACCGTCGCGCTCTGGAAGGTGGCGGTGTTCACCAGCTCCCAGGTGGCGGCCAGCACGCCGGTGAAGGGCGGGACCAGGAAAATCAGGTCGAGCCGGCCGACCACCTCCCACAGGGCGCACCAGACGATGAGCGAGGCCATCATCGGCACGCGCACTCCCAGCACGGTCATGACGCCCCCCTCATTCCACGAAGTCGCGCAGGCTGTGCCAGATCTCCTCGACGGTGTCGAGGTAGTGCTGGTCGCGGCGGATCTCGTCGGGCGAGCCGGCGCGGTCGATCGCCGGTTCGATCACCTGGTTGATGCGACCCGGGCGGCGCGACAGCATGACGATGGCGTCCGACAGGTAGACCGCCTCCTCGATGGAGTGGGTGACGAACAGGAAGGTCTTGTTCTCCTGGTGGCGCAGGCGCAGCAGGTCCTCCTGGAACTTGCGGCGGGTCTGCTCGTCCACGGCCGAGAACGGCTCGTCGAGCAGCAGCACCTCGGCGCTGACCGCCAGCGCACGGGCCAGGCCGACGCGCTGGCGCATGCCGCCCGACAGCTCATGCGGGTAGCGCTCCTCGAAGCCGGCGAGCCCGACCTCCTGGATCCAGTGGCGCGCCGTGTCATGGCGTTCCGCCTTGGCCACGCCGCGCATCTCCAGCCCGAAGGCCACGTTGGCGATGACGGTGGCCCAGGGCATCAGGGCGAAGTCCTGGAAGACGAAGGCGCGCTCCGGCCCCGGGCCGCGCACCGCACGGCCGTTGACCAGCACCTCCCCCGCCGTCGGCTCCAGCAGGCCGGCGATGATCTTCAGCAAGGTCGTCTTGCCGCAGCCGCTGGGGCCGAGCAGCGTCGTCAGCTTGCCGCGGGCGATGTCGAGGTCGATGTCCTTCAGCGCCTCGATGGAGCCGCCGTAGCGCTTGGTGATGCCGCGGACCTGGACGACGGCGTCGGCGGCGGCGGCGTGCGGGCGCCCGGCGCGGGCCGGGTCGATGCGGCGGACCGCTCCCATGGGCTCAGATTCCCTTCTTTTCCGGACGGAAGAGCGCCACCTCGACCCGCTGCAGCACGGCCAGCGTGACCGCGGAGAAGACGATGATCGAGGCGATGGACGCGTACATTTCCGCGTAGTTGGCGATCGAGCGGTGATAGGTGATGAGGTCGCCGACGCCGGTCGGGGTGATCAGCAGCTCCGCCAGGATCACGCCGATGAAGCCGGCCGAGACGCCGAGGCGCAGACCGGCGAAGATCACCGGGCTGGCGTCGGGGATGACGATGCGCACCACCCGCCGCCAGGGGGAGGCGAGGAACGAGCGGGCCATCGCCAGCAGGGACGGGTTGACGTTGCGCACCGCCTTGTAGCCGTTCAGGGCGATCACCGGCAGGGCCATCAGGCAGACCGCCAGCACCTTGGCGGTCAGGCCGATGCCGTAGACGAAGGTCACCAGCGGGATCAGGGCGGCCATCGGGGCGGCCTGCAGGACGATGAACACCGGCGCGCCGATCCACTCGGCGCCACGGCGCAGCCCCATCAGCACGCCGACGCTCACCCCGAGCACGGCGGAGATGGCGACGCCGATGACCAGGGGCAGCAGGGTGGTGGCGAAGGCGGCGGGCAGGCTGCCGTCGGCCACCATGGCGGCGAAGGCGCCGGCGGTGGCGGTGACGGTGGGAAAGGCGTAGCTGACGGGGATGCGGCCGGCGACCTCCCAGACCAGGCAGAACAGGGCGATGGAGGCGAGGCGCCAGGCGAGCGCGCCGCCGGCGGCGGCGCCCGCCGCGACCGCGCGCCCCATCCGGGAGGCGGCGAACGGCGCCGCTCCCGGGTCGTGCACGGTGGAGCTCATGGCCGGCTACTTCCGTCCGATCTTGGCCAGCACGGCGTCGAGCGGCCGCAGGTCCCAGAAATCGGCGACCGCGAGGGCGCCGGCCTCCCCCTGAAGCTGGCCCGACAGGGTGTAGAAGGCGAAATCGTCCTGCACCGCCGCCGCGCCGCCGCCGTTCAACGGCAGCATGCCGCTCTCCGCCGCCTCGCGGTAATAGGGCTGGATGTCGGCCACCAGCTCCTTGGGCAGGTCGGGCAGCAGGTTGTGCTTGGTCCGCAGCCCCGCCACCGAATCCGGCGCGGCGTTGACCTCCCGCCAGGTGGTCAGCAGGCTCTCCACCAGGATCTCCACCACGTCCATCTCGCGGGTGAGATAGTCGGTGTTGGCGTAGAGGGCCTCGTCGGTGGCGCTGACGCCGTCCATCGGCAGCACGGCGAAGGTGTCCGGCGCCTTGTCCATCAGGATCCGGCGGTTGGTGCTGTCGACGATGGTGGCGTCGATCGTGCCTTGCAGCATCGCCCCGGCCCGCACCTCCGACCCCGGCACGTAGCTGATGTTCTTGTAGGCGATGCCGTGCTTGTCGGCCATCAGGCGCATGATCGCCTCGGTGCCGGAGCCGCGCGAGTGCACCGTGATCTCCTGCCCGTCGAGATCCTTCCACTCCTTGTACTTGGCGGTGTTGACGATGGGATAGAAGTTCAGCGTGCTCATCTGGTAGAAGAAGCGGATCGGCGCCTTCACCTTCTGCACCAGGGCGTAGGGCGCGCCGACGCCGATGTCGGCCTGGCCGCCCACCACCGCCTGGGCGGCGATGTCCTCGGACTTGAAGTAGGTCACCGCCACGTCGACGCCCCGCTCCTTGGCGCGCTCCAGCGCGATGAGGAAGTGCAGGGATTCCACCGAGGCGATGTCGCCGAAGGCGACCCGCACGGTGCCGGCGGCCGTGGCGGCGCCCGGCGCCAGGCCGACGCTGGCCGCCACGGCGACGGCCGCGCCCATGACGAGCGCGCGGCGGAACAGGCTGCGCCGCGTCGCGCGGCGGACGGCTGATGCGAACATGATCTCTCCTCCCCATGTGCGGCCCGGTTCGGCCCCGGCGGCGTTGGTCGCCCGCCTCGCGGCCGGGCGCCAATCCGTACCAATTTGATATTGGTATGGAGCAGATTCGATCGTCGGTCAAGCCAACGATTGGCCTACAACACAGTTTGGCGAGGATCCGCCACGTGGCTCTTGCGCGTCGCCGCGAACTTGAGCATAACCAATTTTGTGATTGGTCCACGATGGTGCGCGCAGATGAGCAACGGTGAGAACGCCGCCCTGGTCCAGCTGCGGGCCTTCCTCGCGGCCGTCGAGCTGCCGTTCGACAGCCGCCTGCCGCCGGAGCGCGAGCTCAGCGAGCGGCTGGGCGTGCCGCGCCCGGCGCTGCGCAAGGCGCTGGCGGTGCTGGAGCAGGAAGGCCAGATCTGGCGCCACGTCGGCAAGGGAACCTTCGTCGGCAACCGGCCGCTCGACAACCACGCCGACGTCGCCGCGATGGCCCGCCACACCAGCCCGGCGGAGGTCATGCGCACCCGCCTGCTGCTGGAGCCGGAGGTCGCCGCCCAGGCGGCGATCATGGCCTCGCCCGCCCATGTCGCGGAGATGCGCACCTGCCTGGCCCGCGCCCGCTCGGCCGCGACCTGGCGCCAGTACGAGAACCTGGACAACCGCTTCCACCGCGCCATCGCCGAGGCGACCCAGAACGGCCTGCTGCTGGCGCTGCTCGACACCCTGAACGCGGTGCGCCGCGCCGTCACCTGGGGGCGCCTGCGGGCCGGCCGCGACCGGCCGCCGGCCGACCATCACAGCTTCGCCGAGCACGACGGCATCGTCGCCGCCATCGCCGACCGCGACGCCGACCAGGCCCGCCGCCGGATGCGCGCCCACCTGGAGCAGGTCGGCCGCAACCTGCTGCGCTCGGAGCTGACCTGACCGGACAGGGTTTGACAAGCCGGGCCGGGATCACCATACCGCAGACGGACGGCCGCGGCCGTCCACCGATTCCGCAACCGGCGAACGGCCCATGACACCACCCCCCCTGCCCCGCTGCGTCATCTTCGACCTGGACGGCACGCTCGTCGACAGCGAGGTGCTGAACGCGCGCGGGTTCTGCGAGCTGCTGGACACGCTGCACCTGACCAGCGACGAGATGCGGCGTGCCTACCGCGGCTGGCGGCTCGACGCCGTGGTGAAGGAACTCGGCGAGCGCTACGGCATCGCCGTGCCCGACGGCTTCGTCCCGGCCTACCGCAGCCATGTGGCCGAGCTCTACCGGACCGAGCTGCGGGCCTTCGAGGGAGTCGCCGAAGCCCTGGAGGCGATGGCGGTCCCGGTGTGCGTCGCCTCCAACGCGCCGCGCACCAAGATCGAGGCGGCGCTGGAGTCGACGGGGCTGCGCCACCACTTCGGCGACCGCGTCTACAGCGCCTACGAGGTCGGCAGGTGGAAGCCGGACCCCGCCCTGTTCCTGGCCGCCGCCGCCGGCATGGGCGTCAGCCCCGGCGACTGCGTGGTGGTGGAGGACAGCGACGTCGGCCTGCAGGCGGCGACCGCCGCCGGCATCCGGTGCGTGCTCTACGCCCCCGAGCCGGCGGCGAGCGACGCCGAGCGCGCCGTGTTCCGCCACTACGCCGATCTGCACCGGGCCATCGCCACCTTGTGCGCGGACACCGCGGCGCGGTGACGCGGCGCCGCCCTCACGTCGTTCGCGCCCCCAGCCGGTGGGCGATCTCACCGACGATGCCGCGGCGGAACAGCAGCACGCAGACCACGAAGATGGCGCCGATCACCACGGTGACCGGCCATTGGGTCGCCGCGAGGTAGTTCTGCAGCGTGACCACCAGGGTCGCGCCGACCGCCGGCCCGAACAGCGTGCCCATGCCGCCCAGCAGGGTCATCAGCACCACCTCGCCCGACATCTGCCACGTCACGTCGGTCAGGCTGGCCAGCTGGAACACCAGCGCCTTGGTGGCCCCGGCCAGCCCGGCCAGGGCCGCCGAGAGCACGAAGGCCAGGAGCTTGTGCTGCTCCACCCGATAGCCCAGCGACACCGCCCGGGCCTCGTTCTCGCGGATCGCCTTGAGCACCTGGCCGAAGGGCGAGTGAACGGTGCGCCACACCACCGCAAAGCCGGTCAGGAACACCGCCAGCACCGTGTAGTACATGGCCAGCGGCGCGTTGAGGTCGATCACCCCGAACAGATGGCCACGCGGCACCGCCTGGATGCCGTCCTCGCCGCCGGTGAACGGAAGCTGAAGGGCCAGGAAGAAGACCATCTGGGCCAGCGCCAGGGTGATCATGGCGAAATAGATGCCCTGACGGCGGATGGCGATCCAGCCGAACACCAGCCCCAACGCCGCCGCCGCCGCCGTGCCCAGCAGGATGCCCAGCTCCGGCGTCAGACCCCACACCTTCACGGCGTGGGCGCTGACGTAGGCCGCCCCGCCGAAGAACGCCGCATGGCCGAAGGACAGCAGCCCGGCGAAGCCGATCAGCAGGTTGAAGGCGCAGGCGAACAGCGCGAAGCACAGCACCTTCATCACGAACACGGGGTAGAGCAGGAACGGGGCCGCCAGCAGCAGCGCCAGCAGCGCCGCCCCGCCCAGCCAGCGCAGCGCCGGCCCCGCCGCCCTGCGCCCGCCGGCCATCCGCTGCACCGCTTCGGTCTGGGTCACCATGCTACCTCTCGCGTCCGAACAGTCCCGCCGGGCGGATCAGCAGGACGACGATCATCACCACGAAGATGACGATGTTGGAGGCCTCGGGGTAGAAGACCTTGGTCAGGCCCTCCAGGATGCCGAGGCCGAACCCGGTGACCACGGCACCCAGGATCGAGCCCATGCCGCCGATCACCACCACGGCGAAGACAACGATGATGAGGTTGGCCCCCATCAGCGGGTTGACCGAATAGATCGGCGCCGCCAGGACCCCGGCGAAGCCGGCCAGCGCCACCCCGAAGCCGTAGGTCAGGGTGATCATCACCGGCACGTTGATGCCGAAGGCCTGGACCAGCACCGGGTTCTCGGTGGCGGCGCGCAGATAGGCGCCGAGTCGGGTGCGCTCGATCACGAACCAGGTGCCCAGGCAGACCAGCGCCGAGGCCACCACCACCCAGGCGCGGTAGTTGGGCAGGAACATGAAGCCGAGGTTCTGCCCGCCCTGGAGGGCGGCGGGAATCGGATACGGCTGCCCCGACACGCCGTACCAGTGGCGGAACATGCCCTCGACGATCAGTGCCAGCCCGAAGGTCAGCAGCAGGCCGTAGAGGTGGTCGAGCTTGTAGAGCCGGCTCAGCATCGTCTTTTCCAGGACAATGCCGAAGGCGCCGACGATGAGCGGGGCCAGCAGGAGCGAGGGCCAATAGCCGATCCCGGCGTAGGTCAGCAACAGCCACGCCACGAAGGCGCCCAGCATGTAGAGGGCGCCATGGGCGAAGTTGATGACGTTCAGCATGCCGAAGATGACCGCCAGCCCGAGGCTCAGCAGGGCGTAGAACGAGCCGTTGATGAGCCCGAGCAGAAGCTGCCCGAACAGCACCTGCGGCGGAATGCCGAAGATCTGGGCGAACACGGTCGGCGCCTCCCCGGGTCATGAAGGAGCCCCGCATCCGGCCGGCCGGCCGGATGCGGGGGAACAGGCGGCCTATTGGGCGCCGGCGACCAGCGGGCAGCCGCTTTCGGCGGCCGAGGCGTAGGCGTCCGCGCCGGGGATGGTGCGGACGATCTCGTAGTAGTCCCAGGCCCCCGTGGAGGCCGAGGGCGCCTTCACCCGGGCCAGATACATGTCGTGGATCATCCGCCCGTTGGGCAGGATCTTGGCGTTGCGGGCGAACATGTCGCTGACCGGCAGCGTCCGCATCTGCTTGGCGACGGCGTCGGCGTCGTCGGTTCCGGCGGCCTCCACGGCCTTCAGGTAGTGTTTGACCGCGGAATAGACGCCGGCCTGCACCATGGTCGGCTTGGCGCCGGTCGTCGCCTCGAACTTGGTCGACCACGCCCGGGTCTGGTCGTCCATGTCCCAGTAGAACCCGGTGGTGAGCATCAGCCCCTGCGCCTTCTCCAGGCTCAGCGCGTGGACGTCGGTGAGGAAGAGGAGCAGGCCGGCGAGCTGCTGGCCGGCCTGGGTGATGCCGAATTCCGAGGCCTGCTTGATCGAGTTGATGGTGTCGCCGCCGGCGTTGGCGAGGCCGATCACGTTGGCGCCCGACCCCTGCGCCTGGAGGAGGAAGGAGGAGAAGTCCTGGGTGCTCAGCGGGTGGCGCACGGTGCCCACGACCTCGCCCCCGTTGGCCGTCACCACGGCCGCCGTGTCGGCCTCGAGCTGATGGCCGAAGGCGTAGTCGGCGGTCAGGAAGAACCAGGTCTTGCCGCCTTCCTTGACCATGGCGTTGCCGGTGCCGCGGGCCAGCGCGGTGGTGTCGTAGGCCCAGTGGAAGCCGTAGGGCGAGCAGGACTTGCCGGACAGCGCCGCGGTGGCCGCGCCGGACACCAGGAAGATCCGCTTCTTGTCCCGGGTGACTTCCTGCACCGCGAGGGCGACGCCGGAGTTGGGGACGTCGGCGATGACGTCCACCCCGTCGCGGTCGATCCATTGCCGGGCGATGTTGGACCCGATGTCGGCCTTGTTCTGATGGTCGGCGACCACCACCTCCACCGGCTTGCCGGCGACCTTGCCGCCCATCTCCTCCGCGGCCATGCGGGCGGCCACCGCCGACCCTTCGCCGCCCAGGTCGGCGTAGAGGCCGGAGCGGTCGTTCAGCACGCCGATCCTCACCACGTCTCCGGACACCTGCGCCTGAGCGGCGCCGGCCGACAGCGCGGCCAGCGCGGCCCCCGCCAGTATGCGTGCGATCATGTCCTGTCCTCCCTGAATCCTGTTGGCGTGCGTGCCGTTGATCTGTTGGCGCCGATCCGGCTGGCGTCGACCCGGGTGCCCCGGGGTCGCGTCCCGGCCGGCGCGGCCCTCACACCCCGAGGCGCTCGTGCAGGCGGCCCATGTTGGCCGCCAGCGCGTCGTTCGGGATCATGTCGACGATGCGCCCGTCCTCCATGACGTAGTGGCGGTCGGCCAGCGTCGCGGCGAAACGGAAGTTCTGTTCGACCAGGAGAATGGTGAATCCCTTCGCCTTGAGCGCGCGGATGAGGGCGCCGATCTGCTGGACGATCACCGGGGCCAATCCTTCGGTCGGCTCGTCGAGCAGAAGCAGGGTCGCCCCGGTGCGCAGGATGCGCGCGATCGCCAGCATCTGCTGCTCGCCACCGGACAGGCGCGTGCCCTGGCTGCGGCGGCGTTCGCGCAGATTGGGAAACAGCCCGAGGATCTCCTCCAGGTCCATGCCGCCGTCGCGCAGCCTGGGCGGCAGCAGCAGGTTCTCCTCCACGTCCAGGCTGGCGAAGATGCCGCGCTCCTCCGGCACGAAGCCGAGGCCGAGGCGGGCGATGCGGTGCGGCGGCAGGGCGATGGTTTCCCGGCCCTCCATCCGGATCGTCCCCTGGCGGCGGGGAACGATGCCCATGATCGAGCGCAACGCGGTGGTCTTGCCGGCGCCGTTCCGCCCCAGAAGGGTCACCACCTCACCCCGGGGAATGGCCAGGCTGACGCCGTGCAGGACGTGGGATTCGCCATACCATGCGTGGAGGTCCGCCACCTCCAGCATCGCCTCCCCGGTCACCGCGGCGGAGTCCCGGACGGCATCAGGCACGGGCCGCCTCCCCTGCGTCGGGGCCGGCGGTGGGCGAACTGGCGGCGGGGGAGCTGGCGGCGTCGGTCCCCATGTAGGCCTCCATCACCCGGGGATCGCGGGACACCACGGCGTAGGGTCCCTCCGCCAGGACCTCGCCGCGCGCCAGCACGGTGATGGTGTCGGACAGGTCGGCGACGACGCTCAGGTTGTGCTCGACCATCAGAATGGTGCGGTCGCGCGCCACCGCCCGGACCAGCGCGGCGATCCGCCCGATGTCTTCGTGCCCCATGCCCGCCATCGGCTCGTCCAGCAGCAGCATCTCCGGCTCCAGGGCCAGCGTCGTCGCGATCTCCAGGGCCCGCTTGCGCCCGTAGGGCAGCTCGGCCGCCAGGGACCCGGCATGGTCCGCCAGGCCGACCGCGTCGAGCAGCTCCAGCGCGCGCCCGTCGAGCGCGGTCAGCGCCCGCTCCGGGGTCCAGAAATGGAACGAGGTGCCGAGCGGCCGCTGCAGCGCCACCCGCACGTTCTCCAGCAGCGTGAGATGGGCGAACACCGCGGAGATCTGGAACGAGCGGACGATCCCCAGGCGCGCCACGTCGGCCGGCCGCATGGCCGTGATGTCGCGGCCGCGATAGACGATGCGCCCGCCGGTCGGCTGGAGGAACTTGGTCAGAAGGTTGAAAACGGTCGTCTTGCCGGCCCCGTTGGGGCCGATCAAGGCATGGATGGTGCCGCGCCGCACCCGCAGGTCCACGTTGCGCACCGCAACGAAGCCGCGGAACTCCTTCGTCAGCGCCCGCGTCTCCAGGATGACGTCGTCGGCCATCGCCCTCCCCGAACGCTGCGTCCGGTCCCATCGGCCCACCACACGCCCGGCGGCACCGCGCGCGCCGCCGATCGAGGCCCCCTCCACAGTTTGTATTCTATACTGTTCAGCAGACCGATCAACAAGTCATGCGGCCGGGCCATCCGTCGCCGGCGGCCGGGTGGCGCCGAACGGCACGCCACCGGCAGAGCGGACGGGACTCTTGCCCGGGACGCGGCGGTCGACCGGCGGGGCGGGGAGCAGGCGGGGTGGTGGACGGGTGAGGGACGGCCGGAGAGCCGGAAGGGGACGGGGTTCTCCACGTCCAACGCGGTCTGATGACTGCCGCCGTCTGGCGAGCCATCCCCGCGCCGCCCGTGGCGCGCGCGGGGAACCGGCGATGATGCGGCCGGGCGGAGATAAGGAGACCGGGTTTCGGGCCGCCGTCAGGCGGCGGAGGTCAGCGGAAACCCGCTGTAGTCGAGCGACGCCGACCAGAAGCGCTCGAGCTTGCGCATCGTATCGTTGGCCTTGACCAGCTCCTCGTCGGAGAAACCGGCCTTCTCCAGCGCCTGGAGGTGGCGCTCGAACATCTGGCTGATCTTCTCGCGCAGGTCGAGGCCCTTGTCGGACAGGCGGACCCGCACCGACCGGCGGTCGTGGGGCGAGCGCTCCTGACCGAGATAGCCGTTCTCGACCATCTTCTTCACGTTGTATGACACGTTGGAACCGAGATAATAGCCTCGCGCCGTCAACTCGCCGACGGTCATCTCGTCCTCACCGATGTTGTAGAGGATGAGGCTCTGCACGTTGTTGATATCCTGGATGCCCAGGCGATCCAATTCCGTCTTCAACACCTCGAGAAAGTGGCGGTGAAGCCGCTCGATCAGAAGAATGCTCTCGTAATAGGGTTTGCGCACCGCGGTCTCCTTTGGCTCGTACCTAAGGCCCCCACGCCGTAGGCAAGCCCCGTGAGGGGGCCATGCGGGCACCTTAAGAACAGATTAACCGATCATTGGCCGGCAATCATCCCATTAATGCCGAAAAAAGCCGCTTTCTGTGACCATGTGTCACCCATTGGACATAATGCTGCCCATTCCCCGCGGCGATCCCGGCCGAGAACCGCCAAACCCATCGAGGCTTACGAACGTTTCGGTTTCGTCATGTCCTGTCCTGGTGGCATGACCGGGCGAATCGGGAGGATTCGGCGCCCCGACTCCGGCGCGCGCACGGTTGCTTGCCGTGCCGACCGGCCGCGCACATCTTCCCAGGCACGGCGCCACCGCTCCGCTCCCGCCGGTACGGCCGCGCTTGCGCCGGGAACCGCCGGCGGCCCGGCGAGTTGTGATGCCCAGGAACGGAACCGTGGCGGCTCCGGCAGACGCCACCGCCCTGCCCACGCCAACGAGCCGCCGAGGACGCCCGTCATGAAGATCCTGGCCCACATTTCCGACCTGCACTTCGGCCGCATCAACCCGGCGGTCGTCGACGGCCTGATCGGCGACCTGATGGAGCAGAAGCCGGACCTGGTCGTGATCTCCGGCGACCTGGTGCAGCGCGCGCAGCGCCGTCATTTCGAGGAGGCCCGGACGTTCCTGCAGCGCCTGCCGTTCCCCTATCTGGTGGTGCCGGGAAACCATGACATTCCCGTGTACAACGTGCTTCGACGCTTCACCGATCCGTTCCGCTACTACAAGCGGTACATCTCCCATGATCTCAGCCCGCTGCACGTCGACGACGAGATCGCCGTGCTCGGCCTCAACACGGCGCGCTCGGTGATCCTCGACTTCTCGCATGGCCGCGTCAACAAGGCGCAGATCGCCCGGGTCGACGAGGTGTTCCGCGACCTTCCCCCGTCGGTGTTCAAGGTCCTCTTCACCCACCACCCGTTCCTGCCGCCGCCCGACGCCCCGGGCACCCGGCTGGTCGGCCGCCACCGTCTCGCCCTCTCGACCCTCGAGGCCAGCGGCGTCGACCTGATGCTGGCCGGCCATCTCCACCGCGCCTATTCGGGCGACATCATGAGTTTCCACACCCAGGTGGCGCGCTCGATCCTGGTGGCGCAGGCGTCGACCGCCACCTCCACCCGTCTGCGCAACGAGGCCAACGCCTACAACCTGATCGCCATCGACCCGCCGGACATCGCCTTCGAGGTGCGCTCCTGGGAGGGTGCGGCCTTCACCGGCGGCCTGCTCAGCCGCTACCGGCGCGACGGGCTCCGCTGGGTTCTGACGGCGCAGGACACGGGATTCCGCAGGGCCGCAGCGCCTTGAGCCGACGCGGGCAATGGGCGTAGGATCCGGCCACTTCATTTCCGCAGCCGACGAAGCCCGCACGATGACCTCCCCCGCCCATCCGACGACCGGCGCCTTCCCGCGCGCCCGCCTGCGCCGCAACCGCGCCGACGCCTGGACCCGCCGCCTCGTCGCCGAACACCGCCTGAGCGTCGACGACCTGATCTGGCCGGTCTTCGCGATCGAGGGCGAGAACCGCCGCGAGCCGGTCGCCTCGATGCCCGGCGTCGAGCGGATGACCATCGACCGCCTGGTCGAGGCGGTCGCCCAGGCCGGTGACCTGGGCATCCCGTGCGTCGCCCTGTTCCCGGTGGTGCCGGCGACGAAGAAGTCGCTGGACGGCGCGGAATCCTACAACCCCGGGAACCTCATGAACCGGGCGATCCGCGCCGTGAAGGCGGCGGTGCCGGGGGTCGGGGTGCTGGGCGACGTCGCCCTCGACCCCTACACCAGCCATGGCCACGACGGCCTGCTGCGCGACGGCCGCATCGTCAACGACGACACGGTCGAGGTGCTGGCGCGCCAGGCGCTGTCCCAGGCCGAGGCCGGGGCCGACATCGTCGCCCCCTCCGACATGATGGACGGCCGCATCGGCGCCATCCGCGACCACCTCGACGCCCAGGGGCACGACCTCGTCCGGATCTGCGCCTACGCCGCCAAATACGCCTCGGCCTTCTACGGGCCGTTCCGCGACGCGGTGAACTCCGGCGGATTCCTGAAAGGCGACAAGCGCACCTACCAGATGGACGCCGGCAACAGCGACGAGGCGCTCCGCGAGGTGATGCTCGACCTCCAGGAAGGGGCGGACATGGTCATGGTGAAGCCGGGGCTTCCCTATCTCGACATCGTCCGGCGGGTGAAGGAGAGCTTCGCCGCGCCGACCTTCGCCTACCACACGTCGGGCGAGTACGCGATGCTCAGGGCCGCGGCCGCCAACGGCTGGCTGGACTACGAGGCGGCGATGATGGAAACCCTGGTGGGGTTCAAGCGCGCCGGCGCCGACGCGGTGCTGACCTACGCCGCGCTCGACGCCGCGCGGCGGCTCAAGGCGGGCTGACGCGCCGCCCGGCGCGTCGGGCTGGAGCGCCGCCCGGCGCGGCGCGTCGGACGGGGGGTGTCACCCCCAGAACGCCGGCGCCTCCCGGAACGCCTTCCACACCACGGCGAACCCCTTGCGCTGGCGCGCCGAGTCCCGGTCGAGACGGCGCACCGCCGCCGCGAGCGCGTCGTCCGCCTCACGGCCCGGGGCAAGACGGGAGAGCACCTTGCGGGCCACCGCCGCGTCGTGGCGGGCGTCGAGGGCGGCGAGGACGGCGTCCAGGGGCTCGGCGTAGGCACGGACCGCGGGCGCGGCGTAGAGGCCGCGGAAGAAGCCGACGGTGTAGCGCAGCCGCCGCAGCCGGCGGCGCAGGCGTTCCCCGGCCACCCCGGACGACGGGTCGGCGCCCTTGCCGGCCTTGCGGGCCCGTTCGTGCCGGGCGCCCAGCCAGGGGCCGGCCAGATCCGCCATCGGCCGCTCCAGCGCGGCGCGGCCCGCGGCGTCGGCGGCGCCGTGCCAGCGCCCCTCCTCCAGCCACGCCCCGAGCGCCAGGACGAGCGCCGTGCTGCGCGGCGCGAGCAACGCCGCGGCAGCCTTCTCCACCGGCCCGCGGCGCGCCGCGCGCACCGCCGCCTCCAGCGCCGCCAGCCCTGGCGGCGGGCGGTCGGCCGCCGCCAGGGGGACGACGGCGCAGCCCAGCGCCACGTCCCACGCCCGCAGGTCCCGAAGGTGGTCGGACAGCCAGCGCGTCTCGGCGCGCAGCCGCGCCTCCTCGCCCGATGCGATGACTCCGGAAAACAGCCGCAGCGCCGTGCGCAGCCGCCGCAGGGCGACCCGGATGCGGTGCACCGCGACCGGGTCGGCGTCGGCAAGGGCGCACGCCTCGTTGGCGAGGATCTGGCGCAGGGCATGGCGAACGACATGGCGGAAGGCGTCGCCGACGGTCGTCAGGGGCGAGAGCGCCAGGGGCTCCTCCTCGGCCGCCGCCGGTCGCCGCCCGGCGACCAGGCGGTAGCCCAGCTCGGCCTTGCTCTCGGTGGCGATGCGCACGGGCACGGCGGCCTGCAACCGCAGCGCCAGGTCGAACAGGCGTCCGACCGGACCGGAGCGCAGCTCCAGTTCGACCTCGCTGATCGCGATGTCGCCCCGCTCGGCGCGGATCGCCCCGTCGTCGATGGCGACCTCCACGGCGGTCAGCGGATCGGGGCGCAGCACGAACACGGTGCGCCGGACGTCGGTCTCGAAGAGCGGGCGCAGCCCGGTGCGGGCGTCGGCCGGCACCAGCGTCGCGGCGTCCCCGGTGGACAGCAGGCCGAGGTCCGGCCCCGCGCCCCGGGGGTCCAACGGCCACTCCCACTCGCGGCGCACGGCGATGGCCGCGGAGTCGCCGGGGCCGCCGGCGTTCACGGTCTTCAGCCCCTGGATGCGGCACCCGTCCTCGTCGCGCACCCGCAAGGCGATGCCGCGCTCGAACAGGCGGTGGTCGGCGGTGTCGAAGTAGACGGTGCGCAGGCGCCGGGTGGCCGGCGGCCCCTCGGCACCGTCCCGCAGCAGCGCAAGGGTGGCGACGCGGGGCAGGTCGGCGGGGTCGAGGAGCAGCCTCAGCTCGACCTCCCGGGCCACCGCGCCGGGTGGCCGGCCGGTCTCCCCGGTCCGGACGTTCGCCGCGGCCACCGCGCCCGCCACGGGCTCGGTCGGCACGGATTCGCCCGACGGGGGAGCGCTCGAGATCGGATCGCTCGACAAGGCGGTCTCCTCGGTCGCCGGCAACACACGGGCTCACATACTCCACTCCGCCGGCTCAGGCCAGCGTGCGCGGCCGTACGAACGCAATCAATCGCCCGGTCCCGCCCTCCAGCGCGGCCCAGTCCGGGACGTCCAGGGCAAGGGCGGCGCACGCCGCGGTCGGGAACTTGTCCCGCAGCGCGGCCATGTCGGCGGCCGCGCCGGAGCCGGCCAGCAGGGTCGCCAGCGCGTGCAGGTCGGGGTTGTGGGCCACCAGCATCAGCGACGCCGTCCCCGTCGGAACGGTCCGCAGCCGGTCCAGCAAGGCCTGGGAACCACAGAGATACAGCCCATGTTCCAGGTCGAGCGGCAGGTCGCCGCCGAGCGCCCCGGCGACGAGCTCCGCCGTCTCGACGGCGCGCCGGGCGGTCGAGCACAGAATCCGCTCCGGACGCATGGCGCGGCCCTGCAGGTGGCGGCCGACCAGCGGCGCCGCCATGCGCCCGCGTGGCGCCAGCGGACGGTCGTGGTCGGCCAGGCCCGGCTCGTCCCAGGAGGATTTCGCGTGGCGCAGGAGGTAGAGGGTCTTCATGGTCGGCGCTCCGGATCGGTGCGGGTGTGGCGCATGCGCGCGTCACCACGCGGGGGCAGCACGGGAGTCCCCAAAACGTCACGGACATGGGTTAACATCCGCGCCCGTTCCGACGCATATCCCATTTCCGAACCAGCAGCGAGGCTGCCGTGACCGCCCTCCAGGACATCGACGCGCCGCAGATCGAGCCGACCTCGGCCGACCGCTTCATCAATCGCGAGATCTCGTGGCTCGCCTTCAACCAGCGGGTCCTTGGGGAGGCGGCCAACCCCAATCACCCGATTCTGGAACGCCTGCGTTTCCTCTCGATCTCGGCCAGCAACCTCGACGAGTTCTACATGGTCCGCGTCGCCGGCCTGAAGGGGCAGGTCGCCGCAGGCGTCACCTCGCCGACCCCAGAGGGGCTGACGCCGGCGCAGCAGCTCAACGCCGTCAACCAGCGCATCATCGACCTGATGCAGGACCAGCAGTCCATGTGGCGCGTCCTGCGCGAGGCGCTGCGCGAGGCCGGCATCGCCGTCGTCGAACCGGACGAGCTGACCGACGCCGAGCGCGACTGGCTGGAAGCCAAGTTCCTCGACGACATCTTCCCGATCCTCACGCCGATCGCCGTCGACCCGGCCCACCCCTTCCCCTTCATCCCCAATCTGGGATTCTCGCTGGCGCTGCAGCTGCACGACCCGGTCAAGGGCACCCACCTCGATGCGCTGCTTCCGCTGCCGTCCCAGCTCGAGCGGTTCATCCGCCTGCCCGGCTCGGACATCCGCTTCATCCAGCTCGAGAAGACGGTCCTCACCTACATCGACCGCCTGTTCCCGCCGTTCCAGCTCAAGGCCAACGGCGTGTTCCGCATCCTGCGCGACAGCGAGATCGAGATCGAGGAAGAGGCCGAGGACCTGGTCCGCACCTTCGAGAGCGCGCTGAAGCGCCGGCGCCGCGGCAGCGTGATCCGGCTCGCCGTGGACAACGGCATGGCCGCCGACCTGCGCGAGTTCCTGCGCAACCAGCTCCACGTCAACACCGACGACGTGTTCGTGCTGGACGGGCTGATCGGCCTGTCCGACACCAAGCAGCTGATCGTCGACGAGCGGCCCGATCTGGTGTTCAGGCCCTTCAACGCCCGCTTCCCCGAGCGCATCCGCGACTTCGGCGGCGATTGCTTCGCGGCGATCCGCCACAAGGACATCGTGGTGCATCACCCCTACGAGAGCTTCGACGTGGTGGTGCAGTTCCTGCGCCAGGCGGCGCGCGACCCCCAGGTGGTGGCGATCAAGCAGACGCTCTACCGCACCAGCAAGGACTCGCCGATCGTCGCCGCGCTGGTGGAGGCGGCGGAAGCCGGGAAGTCGGTCACCGCGCTGGTGGAGCTGAAGGCCCGCTTCGACGAGGAGGCCAACATCTCCTGGGCCCGCGCGCTGGAACGCGCCGGCGCCCAGGTCGTCTACGGCTTCGTCGACCTCAAGACCCATGCCAAGGTGTCGCTGGTGGTGCGCCGCGAGAACAAGGCGCTGCGCTCCTACGTGCATTTCGGCACCGGCAACTACCACCCGATCACGGCCAAGATCTACACCGACCTGTCCTTCTTCACCTGCGACCCGGCGCTGTGCCACGACGCGGGCGTGATGTTCAACTTCATGACGGGATACGCCACGCCGAAGGTGCTGGAGAAGATCGCCATCGCGCCGATCACCCTGCGCCAGCAGCTCATGCGCCACATCAACGCCGAGATCGCCCACGCCGAGGCCGGCCGGCCCGCGCAGATTTGGGTCAAGCTGAACTCCCTGGTCGACCCGGAGATCATCGACAAGCTCTACGACGCCTCGCGCAAGGGCGTGCAGGTGGATCTGGTGATCCGCGGCATCTGCTGCCTGCGCCCGGGAATCAAGGGCCTGTCGGAGAACATCCGCGTGCGCAGCATCATCGGCCGCTTCCTGGAGCACAGCCGCATCGTCTGCTTCGCCAACGGCCACGCCCTGCCCAGCCCGCACGCCAAGGTCTACATCTCCTCGGCCGACTGGATGCCCCGCAACCTCGACCGCCGCATCGAGACCCTGGTGCCCCTGGAGAACCCGACGGTGCACGAACAGGTCCTCGACCAGATCATGGTGGCCAACCTCAAGGACGACGCGCAGTCCTGGACGCTGGGGCCCGACGGCGTGTACACCCGCGCCGAGGCGGGGCCGGACGCCTTCAACGTCCACAACTACTTCATGACCAACCCCAGCATGTCGGGCCGCGGCTCAGCGCTGACCGCCAAGCGCACGCCGCCGCGCCTGCGTCTCAAGACGGTGTCCTGACGCATGACCATTGGCACGGGTGACGACGCTGCGGCCGACGGGTCGGACCGCATCGCCGTCATCGACATCGGCTCGAACTCCATCCGGCTCGTCGTCTACGACGGGCTGAAGCGGACGCCGCTGCCGATCTTCAACGAGAAGGTCCTGTGCGGCCTCGGCCGCGGGGTGGAGAAGACGGGGCGCCTCAACCCCGCGGGCGTCACCCAGGCGCTGCAGAACCTGCTGCGCTTCCACCAGCTCGCCCGCGGCATGCACGTCGGCCGGCTCGACGTGATCGCCACCGCCGCGGTGCGCGACGCGTCCGACGGCCCGGCCTTCGTGGACGCCGTGCGCGAGCGCACCGGCCTGGCGATGCGGGTCATCAGCGGCGAGGAGGAGGCCCGCACCGCGGCCATGGGCGTGCTCTCGGGCACGCCGGCGGCCGACGGGCTGGTCGGCGACCTCGGCGGCGGCAGCCTGGAGCTGGTCGGGCTCGACGCCGGCGTGATGGGCCGCCAGGTCACGCTGCCGCTCGGTCCGTTGCGGCTGATGGAGAGCACGACCGGGCGCAACGGCGGCCTGACCCGGACCATCGACCAGCACCTCGACGGCCTGGAGTGGCTGCCCACGGTCAAGGGCCGCACATTCCACCCGGTGGGCGGCAGCTGGCGGGCCCTGGCCAAGCTCCACATGGAGCAGACCGGCCATCCCCTGCACATCATCCATCACTACACCGTCGCCGGCGACGAGATGCGCGACTTCGCCGCGCTGATCGCGCGCCAGAGCCGGTCGTCGCTGGAGAAGATGAGCACCGGGTCGCGGCGGCGAATCGACACCCTGCCCTACGCCGCCCTGGTGTTCGAGCGGCTCTTGCGCGCGGTGACGCCGGGCGCGGTGGTGTTCTCGGCCTACGGCCTGCGCGAGGGGCACCTCTACGGCCTGCTGGCCCCCGACGTGCAGCGCCGGGATCCCCTGCTCGCCGCCTGCGAGGACTGGTCGCTCCGCTACGGCCGGTTCGGCGACGCCGCCCTGCTGGCGAGCTGGACCGCCGGCCTGTTCGCCGGCGAGGACCAGGGGGCCCAGCGCCTGCGCCACGCCGCCTGCCTGCTGTCGGACCTGGGCTGGGCCGAGCACCCGGACTACCGGGCCGAGCACGCGTTCCTGCGCATCCTGCGCTTTCCCTTCCCCGGCATCGACCACGCCGAACGGGTGTTCATGGCCCTGGCCGTGTACGCCCGCTACGTCGGATCGCTGGAGCTGCCGGCCGGTGCCGGCGCGGTGCGCGGCCTGCTGTCCGACGCCCAGGCCCTCAAGGCCCATGTGCTGGGCCTGTCGCTGCGCCTGGCCCACACCCTGACCGGCGGGGCGGCCGCGCTGCTGCAGCGGACGACGCTGCGGCTGTCCGACGAGGCGCTGGTGCTGACCCTGCCCGACGACGCCGGCACCCTGGACGGCGAGGTCGTGCAGCGGCGGCTGGAGTCCCTGGCCAAGGTGCTCAACCGCTCCGGCCGCATCGCCACCCCGCGCTAAGCCGGTTTCGCCGGATCGGGCCACTGGCCCGGCCCGGCGAAACCTGCGGACTCCATGGTTTTGCAGGTGTTCCGAGCCCGCCCATGGGTGGGCGGAGGTCGGAACACCCGCTTAGGACGGCCCCGGCATCGCCCAGGCCACGGCGCCGTCCTCGTCGGGCAGCAGGGCGGCCAGCAGGCCCAGCGCCGGCAGCACCGAGCAGACGGCGAACACCGCCTCGATCCCCAGCCGGTCGGCCAGCAGGCCGAGACCGGCGGCGCCGATGCCGCCGGCGCCGAAGGCCAGGCCGAAGAACAGACCGGACACCATGCCGACCCGGTCCGGCATGAGGTCCTGGGCGTAGACCACGATGGCCGGAAAGGCGGAGGCCAGAGCCAGCCCGACGACGGCGCTGAGCGCCACCGTCGCCGCCAGGCCGACATGGGGCAGCGCCACGGTGAACGGGAGCACGCCGAGGATCGAGACCCAGATCACCCGGCGCCGTCCGATCCGGTCGCCGAGCGCACCGCCGAGCACCGTGCCCGACGCCACCGCGGCGAAGAAGACGAACAGACACATCTGCGCCGCGCCGGTGTCCAGCGCGAAACGGTCGATCAGGAAGAAGGTGTAGTAGCTGCCGATGCTGGCGAGATAGACGTATTTCGAGAAGATCAGCACCGTCAGCACGGTCATCGCCCGACCGCCCCCCGGCCGGCGGCGCCGGACGGGGTGCCCGGCGGCCGGGGTGGCGCCCCTCCCGCCATTCCTGCCGCCCCCCCTGCCGCCCCCCCTGCCGCCGGCCGCCGCCGCCGGGCCGCGGGCCAGCGCCACCAGGGCCAGGGCGGCGGCCAGCGCCGCCAGGCCGAACCAGGCGACGCTGCCCTTGCCGAAGGGCGCGACCACCAGCGCGGCGGCCAGCGGACCGAGCGCCGCTCCGGCGTTGCCCCCGACCTGGAACAGCGACTGGGCCAGCCCCTGGGCGCCGCCCGCCGCCCGGCGCACCAGCCGCGAGGCCTCGGGATGGAAGACGGCCGATCCGAAACCGAGCAGCACGGCGCCGGCCAGCAGCGCCGGGAATCCCGGCGCGGCGGCCAGGGCCAGCAGGCCGAACAGCGACGCCAGCATCCCCAGGGGCAGCCAGCCCGGTGTCGGCCGGCGGTCGGCAAGATGACCGATCACCGGCTGCAGCACGCATGCCGTGCACTGGTACGCGAGGGTGAGCAGGCCGAGCTGCGCGAAGCTGAGGCCCATCCCGTCCTTCAGCACCGGGTACAGCGCCGGCAGCAGCGATTGCAGGAGGTCGTTCACCAGGTGGGTCAGGCCGAGGGCCGCCAGAATGGCGTACCCCGGGGGACCGGCGGCGGGCCGGCCGGTGGTGGAGGGATTCACGGTGGGTCGGGCCTTTTCTCGCCGGGGCCACGCGGCGCCGGTCTTCGTCCCCGGCACCGGTGGCGTTGCGCCTCTCGGATCCGGAGGTTACGGTCGGCCATCCGGGCCCGCCACCGCGGTCGGGCCCATGTCCTACGAGATCGGGCCATGGCGCAGCACGTCCCCATCGACGAGGTCGACTCCGTGGCGCGCCCGCTCATCGCCCTGGGCCGCGACTATCCCGACGGCTGCGTGCTGTCCGCCCATCAGCACCGCCGCGGGCAGCTCATCTTCGGCGCCACGGGCGTGCTCGTGCTCGCGACGCCGGAGGGGCGGTGGATCATGCCGCCGCAGCACGGGCTGTGGATTCCCCCGGGCGTCGTCCACGAGGTCCGGATGAGCGGTGCCGTGCGCGCCGCCATCCTCTACCTCGATCCGGCCCATGCCGGGGGCATGCCCGGCCGGTGCGTCGTCGTCGACCTGCCGCCCCTGCTGCGCGGCCTGATCCTCAAGGCGCTGGAGGTGCCGGCGGACCACCCGCCGGACAGCCACGCCGGCGCGCTGATGGCGCTCATCCGTCACGAGATGCACCAGCTGACCGAGCTGCCCCTGGCCCTGCCCATGCCGGCGGACGCCGCATTGGCCGAACGGTGCCGGCGCTTCCTGGGGCATCCGCTGGTCCACCACTCCATCGACCAGTGGTGCGCGCCGCTGGGCGTGAGCCGGCGCGCCTTCACCCGCCGCTTCCGGCAGCAGACCGGCCTCAGCTTCGTCGAATGGCGGCAGCGGGCCTGTCTGGCAGCAGCCCTGCCGCGCCTGGTGGCGGGCGAGGCCGTCACCACCGTGGCGCTCGACCTCGGCTACGACAACCCCGCGGCGTTCACGACCATGTTCAAGCGCGTGCTGGGCGCGCCGCCACGGGCCTATCTCCGGCGCGGCGGCTGACCCGGCGGGCGCGGCGGCTCAGGCGAAGGAGAGGTCGGCCTGTTCCAGGTGGTAGAAGATGCCCTCGGTCGGCATCAGCCGGAGGGTGCCGGACAGCACCAGCGGCTGCCGGGTGTCGGGCAGCGGCTGACGGGCCCGGACGTGCAGCATGGTGGCCGGGCTCGGCCGTTCGCAGGCGGGGCAGCCGATGGGGTTGGCGGCGAGGATGAAGCGGCTGTGCCGTCCGCTCTCCTCCAGGGGGACCATGAAGCCGCGCAGCCGCACGGTCCGTCCCTCGAGCTCCCGGACCTGCGCCGGAAACTCCGGCGCCGCGGCGGCATGGCTGATGTGGACCTGCGACAGCTCCCGCCACAGGGCGGTGAGGTCGTCGACGGGCAGATGGAAGCGGCTGAACGGGTGCGTCGGCTCGCTGGAGCCGCTGGACCAGAGGGCCCAGCCGGCGACCGGCGCCAACGCCAGCGGCAAGAGCAGGTGTCGTCGGGTCGTCATGAACACGCCTCCCACGGGGTTCCACGAACGCCTTGGAAGGGGGCTGCCCGCTGCGCCGCGGGTCTTGCCTTCCGGTCGTCCGCCGACACGCCGTCCTGCGACGGTTCTGATTTTGGTCGGGATTGTTCCGAACGCCGGGGCCTACGTCAACAGGCCATAGAACATACGAGCCGAGGTGACGGCGAGGAAGAAGGCGAAGGCGCGGCGCAGCCAGCGCGGGTCGATGGCGTGCGCGAGCCGCGCGCCGAGCGGCGCCGCGGCCATGCTGACGGGCGCGATCATCAGCAATCCCAACAGGCTGACATAGCCCAGCGACAGCGGTGGCCGGTCCGCGACGCCGAGCCCGGCGACCACGAAGCCGATGGTGCCGGGCACGGCGATGATGAGACCAAGTGCCGCGGAGGTGCCGACCGCGCGGCGGATGGGGTAGTTGCACAGGACCAGCGTCGGCACCGTCAGCGTGCCGCCGCCGATTCCCATCATCGCCGAGAACGTGCCGATGACCGCGGCGGTCAGCCCCTTCAGCCAGCCGCGCGGCGGGTCGGCCGACAGCCGCGTCGCGTCGGTCGTGAAGGCCATGTGCACCGCAACCGCCAGGGCCACCACCGCGAACACCCCGGTCAGCACCGTGCCGCGCACCGAACCGGCCAGCACCGTGCCCACCAGCACCCCGACCGCCACCCAGGGCGCCCAGGACCGCAGCAGATCGTGGTCCACCGCGTCCCTCCGCAGGTGGGAGCGGACCGACATGATGGAGGTCGGTATGATCGAGGCCAGGGACGTGCCCACCGCGAGGTGCATCTTCACCTGCTCCTCGACCCCGATGAGGCCCAGCAGATGGAACAGCACGGGCACGATGACGATCCCGCCACCAACGCCCAGCAACCCGGCGAGGACGCCGGCGCACACGCCGGCCACGAGGAGAACGAGACCGAGCAGGGACAGCGACAAGGGATCGAACGGCACGAGTCGGCACACCACCAGGGGAAACGTGAGGCCGGACTATACGGGCAGGAATGACATCAATCCACAGCTGTGTGTGCATTGCACACAAGCCACGGCGTGCGCTGGCGGTAAATCAACCGTGACGTGCATATCTCCCGCCATGCGGTATAACAAATCCGTAATATGGTTTGACGCCGAACGGTCCCCTTCCCATAGTCCCGCAGTGCGGCATCCACCCGGCCGCGGCGAGGTCGACGCCATGGAGACATTCCGGTTCCAGCCCGGCGAGACGCCGGTGCTCCTCAGCATTCCCCATGTCGGCACGGGGATTCCGACGGACGTCGCCGCGGCCATGACGGATGGCGCGCTGGCGCTCGCGGACACCGATTGGCACCTCGACCGCCTCTATCACTTCGCGCCCGCCCTGGGCATCGGCTATCTCACCGCGACCTGCTCGCGGTCCGTGGTCGACCTCAACCGGGACCCCTCCGGCACCGCGCTGTACGACGGCGCCGACAACACGGAGTTGTGCCCCCTCACCACCTTCGACCACCGGCCGCTCTACCCGCCGGGCGCGGCACCGGACGCCGCGGAGGTGCAGCGCCGGGTTGACCTCTACTGGCGCCCCTACCATGACCAGCTCGCCCGGGCGCTGGCCGCGGTGCGCGAGCGGCATGGCATCGCCGTTCTGTTCGAGGCCCATTCCATCCGTTCCGCCGTCCCGCGATTCTTCGACGGCACCTTGCCTGACTTCTCCGTGGGCACCGCCGACGGCGCCAGCGCGGCCCCCACGCTGGCCGCCCGCATGATGAACGTGCTCAGCGTCTCCGAGCGCCACACCAGCGTCCTCAACGGCCGCTTCAAGGGCGGCTACATCACCCGTCGCTACGGCCGCCCGGCGGACGGCATCCACGCCGTGCAGCTCGAACTGGCGCAGCACACCTACATGGACGAGGCGCCGCCCTTCCGCTTCCGCGACGAGCGGGCGGCGGAGGTGCGGCCGCGCCTCGAGCGCCTCCTCGCCGCGATCGGCGAATGGGCGCGCGAGGAGGTGCGCCGGCGGGCCCAGGACTGACGCGCCGCGGGCCTACCGCACGCTGGCGACGCGGAAGGTGCGTTGCTCGCCGTCGTGCTCGGTGATCGTCACATAGTCGCCGACGGAGAAGACGTGGCGGTCGAATCGGAAGATCGGCTCATCCGCCTCCTCCGCGTCGCCGTCGCCGTCGTAGTGGAACGCCCAGCGGCTGCCACGGTGGACGAGCCGACCGCTCACCGGCGGCTCGCCGCGCCAGAACCGCCGGACCAGGCATTTCTGGCGCACGCCGCGCCACTCCTCCGGGTCGAACCGTCCGTCGGCGGTCAGCGGGGCGGTGAACTCGTAGCCGTGCTCGGCGCTGCCCGCCGGGTGGTCGCGGGTGCGCGCCAGTTCCAGGCGGATCGTCTTCAACGCCATGGCCGTCTCCTCCCTCCGGCGCGCCGTCAGGCACCGGGATTCCGGCGCGCGAACAGCCCGGGGTGATCGGCCAGGAAGCCGCTCAGCACGGCCGCCAGGTCCCGCGCGTGGCCGGGATCGCCGTGCCGGCAGGCGCGCATGATGTCGTCGCGGATGAAGGCGGCGATGCACCGCTGTCCCGCCGCGCTCGCGAGGAGGCAACAGCCCAGCTCGACGGCCAGCATTTCCGGCACGTGCTCGTGCTCGGCGATGGCGTCGATCTCGGCTTCGCTCAGGCCGCTCAGACCAATGCAGTCATCGATGGTCAGCATCGCAGCGTTCCTCCCGGGAACGTGCCGACCGCGTACGGGCGACGTCCAAAGGCGCCGCGGGTCGCCGAGCGGGTGGGACGCGGGGTCCGCGTCCCTGTCGCCCCTCGTCGGCGGCCTGCCCGGCCATGACCCGCTTGGCGCAGGCCGAGGTGACCGGATCAATGGGCCATCAGCACCGGCAGGCCGGCGTGGTTGAGGACGTGGCGGGTCACGCCGCCGAGGATCATCTCGCGCATCCGGCTGTGACCGTACCCGCCCATGACCATCAGGTCCGCCCCGACCTCCGCCGCCTTGTTCATCAGCGACTGGCCGACCGGTTCCGAACCCGATGGCACAATCGTAAGACGGGAAGAAATCCCGTGCCAAGACAAATACTCGCTGATGCGACGACCCGTCGCGGCGTCGGTGACCGCGGTTTCGGCGGTCAGCACGTGGACCGTCCCGGCCTTGCGCAGGAACGGCATCGCACCGGCCACGGCGCGCGCCGCCTCGGTGTTGCCGTTCCAGGCCAGCGCCACGGAGTCACCGACCGGGCCGGTCGGTGCCGCGGGCGCCAGAAGCAACGGACGGGCCGAGGCCAGGAGCGCCGATTCCACCGTCGCCAGCGCCTGCCCGTCGGTGTCCAGAACGGTGTGGGCGAACACCAGAAGGTCGCTGAGGCGGCCCTCGCGGGGCACCTCCTCCTCGACGCGGCCGACCACCTCGCGCCAGCGCGCCGAGGCGCCGGGACCGGCCGGCGGGGCGTCGCGGGTCGGCAGGCCGGCGGCCTGCACGGCCGCGTCGAAGGCGCGGCGGGCGGCGGCGAGGTGGCTGTTCGCCTCGCCCTCGGCGGCGCGCATGATCTCGTCCACCATCGCGCCGGACATCCCTTCACCCAGCATCGGCACGGCGTCGCGCGGGTCGAGCTTGACGAACAGCGCGTCGACATGGGCGTCGAAGCGCTTTGCGACCGTCATCGCCATGGACAGCGCCACCGCATCGGTGTCGGCGCCGGCCAGCGGCACCAGGATCGTCTTGAGAGTCACGGTCATTCCTCCCAGGGCCGTCGCGGGCTGGCCCTTTCTTCGTTGGCACCTGCGCTCGCAGGTCCGGGCGCCCGGGCGCCCCCATCACTCCCCTCGATCATACGCCCGCCGCCGGCCCGGTGTCCGCTGCGAAAGGCTTGGGACAGGGTTTCGCGGGCCGCCGCCACGACCGCCTCGGGGGTACCCCCGGCGTCGACCCGCGCCCAGTCCACGCGGCCGACGTCGTAGGCGTCCTGGCGCCGCACCACCGCGGCGGTGGCGTCGGAGGCGTCGGCCGTGCGGGCGTCGACGCGGGCCGCCCGCGCCGCCGCCGGCGCCTCCAGCCAGACGCCGCGGAACGGCACCCCGGCGGCGGCGGCGACCGCCTCGATGGCCTGCCGCTCCTCGGGCCGTGCGTAGACCGCGTCCGCCAGCACCGCGTGGCCCGCCGCCAGGGCCGTCGCCGCGTCGCGGGCGAGGGCCTCGTACACCCGGCCGGTGACCGCCGGGGCGTAGGCGTCCGCCGCCAGCCGCACCGTCTCCGCCACGCCGCACAGGCGCTTGCGAACCACGTCGCTGCGCAGCACCACCGCTCCCGGCGCCGCCCCCAGGCCGGGCGCCAGGGCGCGGGCGACGGTGGTCTTCCCGGTCCCGGACAGCCCGCCCACCGCCACCAGCAGCGGCGGCGGCGGCGCCAGCGCCGCCACCGCGTGGTCGAGATAGGAGACGGCGGCGGCGCGCATCCCGGCGGCCCCCGCCCCGTCCGCCTGGGCCGCCGCCGCCGCCGCATCGACCTTGGCGCGCACCGCCGCCCGCACCGACACGAACAGGGGCAGCAGCGCCAGCCCGTCGAGGTCGCCGGTGACCTCGACGTAGCGGTTGAGCACCGTGTTGGCGAGGCCGCGAAGGCCGCGGTGCTCCAGATCCATCAGCAGGAAGGCGAGGTCGTAGAAGACGTCGACCACGGCCAGGCCCTCGTCGAACTCGATGCCGTCGAACAGGGTCGGCCGGCCGTCGTCGAGGACGATGTTGCGCAGGTGCAGGTCGCCGTGACAGTGGCGGACCAGCCCGGCGTCGCGGCGGCGGTCGAGGCGCCGGGCCTGGCGGTCCAGCGCCGCCCGCGTCCGCCCGGCCAGCCGCGCCACCACGGCCGGGGCGAACAGACCGGGATTCCCCTCCAGCTCCGCGATGTTGCCGTCGACCACCGCCGCCATCGCCGCCGCGCCGCCGCCGTCGCGCCGCGGCGCCGCGGCGCCGTGGAACGCCGCCACCGCCTCGGCCAGGCGCCGCATCACGTCGGCCCGGAGGGCGCCGCGTTCGGCCAGGCGGTCGAACAGCGCGTCGCCGTCGAAGCGGCGCATCACCACAACCCAGTCCACCGCCTCGCCGACACCGCCCAGCGCCAGGGTGCCGTCGGCGCGTCGCACCACCGGCTCCACCGCGCGGTAGAGCCCCGGCGCGGTGCGGCGGTTCAGGCGCAGCTCCGCCTCGCAGGCCGCACGGCGGGCCGCGCGCGTCGAGAAGTCCATGTAGGGGAACCGCACCGCCCGCTTCAGCTTGTAGGCGAACGGGCCGGCCAGGAAGACGACGGCGCCGTGGGTGTCGATGCGGTCGACCGGCGCGCCGCCGTGGCTGCCGGGGTCCCCCAGAAACGCCAGGACGGCGCTCTGGTCGCCGTCCCCCGTGGCGCGCGCCGCGCCGTCGTCCGTGGCGCGGGCCGCGCCGTCCCCCGTGCCGCCGCCGCTGCCGATCACGGTGCCCCCTCCGTCCTGCGTTGCCGGGTCAGGCGCCGCCCTCGGGCCGCTGGCGGACCCGGGCCGGGTTGCCGGCGACGGTGGCGCCGGCCGGAACGTCGCGGGTCACCACGCTGCCGGCGCCGATCACCGCGTCGTCGCCCACGGTGACCCCGGGCAGCACGATGGCCCCGCCACCGATCCACACGTTGCGGCCGATGCGCACCGGCACACCGCTCTCGAAGCCCTGGCGGCGCAGCTCGGCATCCCGCGGGTGGTCGGCGGTGTAGATCTGCACCGCCGGCCCGATCTGCGTGCCCTCGCCGATCTCAATGCCGACGACGTCGAGCAGGACGCAGCCGAAGTTCATGAACACGCCGCGCCCAACGCGGATGTTGTAGCCGTAGTCACAGTGGAACGGCGGCCGGATCACCACGTCCTCGCCCACCGCCCCGAACAGCTCGGCCAGCAGCCGGCGGCGGTGCTCGGGCTCGTCCATCCCGGTGGCGTTGTAGGCCCGCAGCAGGCGGTCGGCGCGGGCGGCGTCGGCGGCGATCTCCGGGCCGACCGCCCGGTACAGCTCACCGGCCAGCATCTTCTCCTTCTCGCTCCTGTCCGTCGCGCTCCTGGTCACGGTCGGCGTGCTCCTAGCCGCGGCTGGCGGTCGCCAGCAGGCCGCCGATGCCGATGAAGGTCGATCCGGTCAGCCGGTTGAACCAGCGCCCGTTTCGGCCGAGCCACGGGGCCAGCCGCTGCGCCGCACCGGCCAGCACCAGCTCGTACGCGAACTCGACCACCCCGAAGGTGCCGCCGAGCACGGCAAACTGCACCCAGAACGGGGCCGCCGGGTCCATGAACTGGGGAAGAAAGGCGGCGAAGAAGATCAGTGCCTTGGGGTTGGAGACGGCGACCAGGAAGCCCTGGGCGAACAGCCGCCGCGGGTGGCCGCCGTCCGCCGCCCCGCGCCCGCCGGCGGCGGCGGTGACGGCCGGCGGCGGCGCCCGCCACAGGCGCACCCCGAGGAACACCAGATAGGCGGCGCCAAGCCACTTGACCACGGTGAAGGCCTGCTCCGAAGCCGCCAGCAGCACGCCCAGCCCGGCCAGGGAGGCCGCCACCAGCACCAGGAAGCCGCACACCCCGCCGAGCGCCGTCGCCACCGTTCGCGCCAAGCCGAACCGGACGCCGTGGGTCAGCGACAGCAGGCCGTTGGGGCCGGGGGTCACCGCCAGCCCGACCGCCGCGGCCACGTACACCAGCCAGAGTTCGAGATCCATGCGCACCCCCGGACAGACACCGCGACTGTAGCCGGGCGCCGCCGTCCGCGCAAAGGAGCAAACGGCACGCCGGCGCGCCACCACCCGGCCGTCCGGAAACCCGCAAGCCCGGGCATCCCGCCGAATGGGATAAGTTCCGCACTGCACCATCCAGCGGTTGACACCCCGTGCGAACGAATCACATGCTCCAGGGGCTTATCCACTCCGCTGGGGGACCGTGTCTATGACCGACGCCGATATCAAGCCCGCCCGCCCCCGTGATGCGCGTGCGCGCCACGCCGCCGCGGCCAAGGCGTCGAGCGCGGCCGATACGGGTGCGGCGGGTGCGACGGCCGGTCCGACGGCCGGTCCCGGGCCGACCTCCGCCGACCTGCTGCCGACGGTGGCGCCGCTGCTGACCAGCGCGGCCCGCTTCCCCGGCAGCGCGGGATTCGACGCCGCCCAGTGCGCCGGCGACCTGACGGAGTGCCTGGACCGCTTCGTCCGGGAGAGCGACGAGGACCCCTTCAGCAACCCCGTCCTGCACCTGTCGCTGGAGATCACCCGCCGCCTCGCCGCGGGATCGCTGGACTTCGGCAAGCTGGAGCAGCTCATCCAGTACCTGTCGGCCGAAGGGCTGCTGGACCGGGCCGAGCGGTTCGCCGCCAAGCTGGGCGACACCGACCCCGAGGCCAACGCCGACCGCCTGCGCGGCCTGATCCGCGCCCTGGCGCTGCCGGACGGCGCCGAGACGCCGGTGCCCTTCGACACCTTCCGCGACACCGTGGAGCGGGAGGTGTTCGGCATCGTCATGACGGCCCACCCCACCTTCAACCTGTCGGGCGCGCTGATGAACGCGGTGGCCTGCCTGGCCACCGGCCGCACCACCGAGGGAACGGTGCTGACGCTGGACGAGCGGGCCGCGCTGGTCGCCCGCATCGTCGATTCCGAGCACCGCCCCGACGCCGGCATCTCGTTGAAGCGCGAGCACGAGCTGTCGCTGATGGCGCTGGACAACGTGGGGCGCGCCCTGCGCCGCCTCTACGGCATCGTCTTCGCCGTGGCGGCGGAGGTCTACCCGGAGCGCTGGTGCGAGCTGACGCCCAAGCTGCTGACGGTGGCGAGCTGGGTCGGCTACGACATCGACGGGCGGTCCGACATCAAGTGGACCGACACCCTGCACAAGCGCCTGAAGGTGCAGTCCCTGCAGCTGCGCCACTATCTGGGCGAACTCCAGGCGGTGCGCGCCGCGGCGCCGGGGGACGAGGAGCTTCGCCACACGCTGGAGCAGATCGAATCCCGCCTCGTGCTGGCCAACCACGAGGTGACCGACGAGCTGCAGGTGTTCGCCACCCACGACCCCGAGCAGGCCGACGCCTACCGCAACATCCAGCGCATCGCCAAGCGCATGCACGACGACCAGGCGTTCCGCCTGGTCGACGCCGGGCAGCTCATCGAGCGGGTCAACCGGGCGATCCGGCTGCTGGGGCAGCAGGGGCCGAAGGCCTCCCCGCTGGTGGTCCGGCTGTGCGTGCTGCGGGCCGAGATGGCCAATTACGGGCTGGGCCAGGCCCACACCCACGTGCGCATCAACTCGACCCAGCTCCACAACGCCATCCGCAAGGCGGTCGGGCTGAGCTCGGCGCCGGACGACCCGCGCTACCGCCAGTCCTACCTCAACGCGCTGACGCAGCTGCTCGACAAGGTGACGCCCACCTCCATCAATTTCGGCTCCCTGATCGTCGAGCGCACCTCGGCCAAGCGCCTGTTCATGGTGGTGGCGCAGATGCTGAAATACGCCGACGCGTCGACGCCGATCCGCTTCCTCATCGCCGAGAGCGAGACCGCGTTCACGGTGCTGACGGCGCTCTACTACGCCAAGGTCTTCGGCATCGACGACCGCCTCGACATCTCGCCGCTGTTCGAGACGGAGCGGGCGCTGGAGGTCGGCAGCCGGGTGATCGACAGCCTGCTCGACAACCCGCACTTCAAGACCTACGTCCAGAAGCGCGGCCGGCTGTGCATCCAGACCGGCTACTCCGACGCCGGACGCTATCTCGGGCAAACCCCGGCGTCGGCCTCCATCGAGCGGCTGCGCAACCGCGTCGCCCGCCTGTTCAGCAAGCACGGGCTGAGCGGCGTGCAGCTGGTGATCTTCGACACCCACGGCGAGTCGATCGGCCGCGGCACCCATCCCGGCTCCTTCGAGGACCGCATCGCCTACACCGCGCCGCCGGCCTGGCTGCAGGCGCTGGCCGACCAGGGCGTGTCCTTCAAGCAGGAGACCAGCTTCCAGGGCGGCGACGGCTTCCTCTACTTCACCACCGAGACCACCGCCTTCACCGCGGTGACCCGCATCGTCGAATACATGCTGGGCCAGCGCGCCGGCAGCCGCGACGACCCGTTCTACGACGACAACGACTACATCACCGAGTTCTTCACGACGGTGAAGGAATTCCAGGTGTCGCTGGTCGAGGACCCGAACTACGCGGTGCTGGTGTCGGCGTTCGGCGCCAACCTGCTGTACCCGTCGGGCAGCCGCGCCTTCAAGCGCCAGTACGACAGCGCCGCCGAGAACATCGACCAGCAGTCGGTGTCGCAGATCCGCGCGATTCCGCACAACGCCATCCTCCAGCAGCTCGGCCTGCCCGCCAACACGGTCGGCGGCGTCGGCGCGGCGATCGAGAAGGACCCCGACCACTTCGCGTCGCTCTACGGCCGGTCGCGGCGGTTCCGGGGCCTGATGGGGGTGGTGGAGTACGGGTTCGGCATCGCCGACCCGGCGGCGCTGAAGGCCTACATCGACACCCTCGACCCCGGGCTGTGGCTGACCCTGGCGGCGCGCGCCGACACCGCCGCCCAGGCGGAGGAGATGCGCCAGCTCGCCGGCCATCTCGAGGACAACCCGACGCACCAGCGCCAGCTCCGCGTCTACCGCAAGCTTTACCGCGATTTCACCATCCTGCGCGACGGGCTGGAGCGCACCGGCCCGGGCTGCGCGGCGCTGGTGAGCGAGCGCACCCGCACCGGCATGCGCCTCCTCCACGCGGTGCGGCTGGCGTTGATCCACGAGATCTTCCGTCTGGCGACCCGCATCCCGGAGTTCTCCAGCCAGCACCAGACCACCCGCGACCAGCTGGTGAACCGCATCCTCCACCTGGACGTCTCGACGGCGGTGGAGCAGCTCAAGGTCATCTTCCCGGCGACCGCCGACCTGGCCCTGGACGACGACGACTTCGGCGAGTCCGCCACCTATGTCGGCGACGAGGGGCAGGACTACCGCCAGGAGAACGAGCGGATCTTCCGGCCGATGACCGGGCTGGCCGAGCTGGTGCTGCGCACCGGGTCCGCGCTCACCCAGCGCATCGGCTTCTTCGGCTGAGTCCGGCGGCCGCGCGGCGCGGCGCGGGATTGCTACCTCCGAGGGGTGCGCGGCGGGACTTGCGAAAGTCCCACGCGCACCCCTTATCATGTTGAACTTGTAGTAAGGTTTCTGGCGCATAGTGGGGCGCTCGACAGCTCCGCCCCCCGCGTACGGGAGTCTCGTGACGTGAGTCATCGCCGTCCGGCCCTTCACCTGGCCCCGTCCTCCCGCGCCGCGCTCGTCGCGGCGGCGCTGTGCGGCGCCGTGGCGGCCGCGGCGCCGGTGCACGCGATGACGCTGCAGGACGATGGCGTGCCGAGGGCGGGCGGCGCGACGCGGAGCGCGTGGCGCCTCGGCAGCCTGTCGCCGGAGGCGGCGCCGCCGGACCGCGTCGACGCCATCGGCGGGCTCCACGACAAGTTCCGGATCGGCGGCGCGCTGCTTCCCTGGCTCGCCCCCTACGCCACGCTGAAGCCCTGGCTGACCGCCCAACCCGGCGTCGACGGGCAGCTGGCCAGCACCGGCGGCCTGCTGCTCGACGTCCCGCTCGGGTCCTTCACCTTCACGCCCAGCATCGGGGCCGGCTACGTCCCGCTCTCGCCCACCGAGCCCGACGGCAACCTGCAAGTGCGGTCCCAGCTCGAACTCGGCTACGAGTTCGCCAATGACGCCCGCGTCGCCCTGGGCTACAGCCGCATCGTGCCGGCCGGCGACAGCGTCGAGCCGCGGGCCGGTGACAACGTGTTCAGCTTCACCTTCCGCCTCCCCTTCGGCGCGGTCACCGGCTGGTGAAGGGCGGCAGAGGCGTCAGTGTTCGCCGCCGCACTACTCTCCTCTTTACTGTTTTTTAAGCACGGCACGGTCTATTGCTGGGCGCAATATTGTGCGACGTCCGCCGGGATGGCCCCGGACGGTCCGACGCCACGCCGACGAGCAGGGGACAGCACATGGCCAAGCGCAAGACCGCCACCGCCGACACCGTCGACACCGCCACCACCGAAGCCGGCGCGGAAGCCATCCTGCGCAGCAACTTCACCTCGCCGGAGCAGGACGCCCTGGCGCTGATGCAGGCGGCGACGATGCTGATCGAGGCGGACACACCCGCCAAGGTCAACCTCGCCCTCGATCACAATCTGAAGCTCTGGATCGCCATCAAGACCATCGTCCAGTCCGAGCGCTGCACCCTGCCCGAGGAGGTCCGCGACAACCTCGTCCACCTGGCGCAGTTCGCGTCCTCGACCACGCTGGAGGCCGGCAGCGGCGAGATCGAGGCGGCCAAGCTGATCGCCCTGGCCCGCGTCGACATGCACATCGCCGAAGGCCTGCTGCGCGGCGAGCAGACCCGCATGGTGCAGGAGCGCGCCTACGAGCTGTGGCAGCAGTCCGGCTCGCCGGAGGGGCGCGACATGGAGCACTGGCTGGCCGCCGAGGGCGAGATCAAGGCGATGCTCACCCTGCGCTGACCCGTTGCTGCACCGCCGCATCGGTGCCATACCGGTGCGGCATGGCCGGTGCGACCACCCTCCGGTGACGCGGGCGGCGGCGTTTGCTAACGTTCCGCCCGTGACCGTCCCGACCGCCCCCTTCCAAAGAACCGACAACGCCGCCCAGGGCATCGCCATGGTGCTGGCGTCGGTGTTCCTGTTCGCGATCATCAACGTGCTGGTGAAGACCCTGACGGCCACCTTCCCGGTGACCGAGGTGAGCTTCTTCCGCAACGCCTTCGCGCTGATCCCCGTCGTCCTCGCCGTGTCGGTGAATGGCGGCTGGCGCTCGCTCCGCACCGCGCATCCTTGGGGCCACGTCTGGCGCTCGGCCATCGGCCTGACGGCCATGCTGCTGATCTTCTGGTCGTTCGCCCTGCTGCCCCTGGCCGACGCCACCGCCCTGAACTTCACCACGCCGCTGTTCCTCACCGCCCTGTCGGTGCCGCTGCTGGGCGAGAAGGTGGGCATCCACCGCTGGAGCGCGGTGGCCGTCGGCTTCGTTGGCGTGCTCATCATCCTCCGGCCCAGCGGCGCCATGCTGGAGCTGGGTGCGGTGGTGGCGATCGCCGCGGCCTTCGGCCAGGCGCTGGCGATGGTGGCGATCCGCCAGTTGAGCCGGACCGAGCCGCCCAACACCATCGTCTTCTACTTCACGGCGCTGACCACCCTGTTCTCCGCCGCCACCCTGCCCTTCGCCTGGGTGACGCCGAGCTGGGGCGAGCTCGGGCTGCTGGCGCTGACCGGCCTGGTGGGCGGGTGCTCCCAGCTCTTCCTGACACGGGCCTACTCGCTGGCCCCGGCCTCCACCATCGCGCCCTTCAACTACACCTCGCTGCTGTGGGCGGCGCTGTTCGGGTGGTTGATCTGGGGGGAGCTGCCCTCCCTGCCGGCGGCCATCGGCGCCGGCATCGTCGCCCTCAGCGGCCTCTACATCCTGGAGCGCGAAACGCGCCGGCGCAGCACCATCGTCACCGGCGCCCGCTCCCCCCAGGCCGGCGAGGACTGACCCGCGCCCCCGGCCCGTGCCGGGCGCGGGGGATGCGGGAGCGGTGGCGCGATCCGGACGACGCCCGATCAGGCCCGCTCGATCAGCTCCACCTTGTAGCCGTCGGGGTCCTCGATGAAGGCGATGACGGTGGAGCCGTGCTTCATCGGACCCGGCGGCCGCGGGATCTTCACGCCCTCCGCCGCCAGCCGCGCGCAGGTCGTGTGGATGTCGGGAACGCCCAGCGCGATGTGGCCGTAGGCGGTGCCGATGTCGTAGGGCTCGGTCTGGTCCCAGTTGTGGGTCAGCTCCAGCACCGCCGTGTCGGACTCCGGGCCATAGCCGACGAACGCCAGGGTGAAGCGCCCGCCTTCGAAATCGGACTTGCGCAGCAGGGTCATGCCGAGCAGGCGGGTGTAGAAGTCCAGGGACTTCTCCAGGTCGAGCACCCGCAGCATGGTGTGCAGGAGCCGGAACTCTCCGGTGGCCTCGCTCATTCTCTGTCTCCTTCTCTTCGGGTCTTCGCCGCCACGTCGAGGACGACGCGGGCGGCGCGCTCGCTGGGCGGGGTGCCGCCGCGGCCCAGCCAACGGGCCACCTCGGCCACGCCCTCCACCTGGTCCCGCCGCGCCTCCGGATCGTCGAGCAGGCGGCCGAGCGCCGCCGCCAGGCGATCGGCGCGGCACTCCTCCTGCAACAGCTCGGGGACCAGCATGCGGTCGAGCATCAGGTTGACCAGGTTGGCATACTTGATCTTGATCAGCCGGCGGTACAGCGCCACCGTCAGCGGGTTGAGGCGGTACGCGATCACCGCGGGCAGGCCGGCCAGGGCGAGCTCCAGCGCCACGGTGCCGGAGGCCGCCAGCGCGACCTCCGCGGCGGCGAAGGCGTCGTGCTTCTCGGCCTCGCCCTCCACCACGACGGTGCGCAGCGGCCAGTCGGCAACCGCCGCCGCGACCCGATCCCGCACGTTGGCGACCGTCGGCACCACCGCCACCAGACCGGGGTGCGCCGGCAGCAGCCGCTCCAGCGTGCCGCGAAAATCCGGCAGCAGCCGGGAGACCTCGCCACGCCGGCTGCCCGGCAGCACGCAGACCAGACGCTCGTCCGGCGCGAGCCCATGGAGGGCACGGAACGCCGCGGCGTCGCCTCGCCCGGCGCCACCCTCGACGACGGAGTGGCCGACGAAGGTGCAGGCGAGCCCGGCCTGCTCGAAATACGGCGGCTCGAAGGGGAGGATCGCCAGCAGATGGTCGTAGATCGCGGCGTATTTGGCGGCCCGGCCCGGCTTCCACGCCCACACCGTGGGCGCCACGTAATGGATCAGCGGGATCGCCGGCGCCGCCGCCCGCACCCGCTGGGCGACGCGCACGGTGAACCCGGGCGAGTCGATGCTGACCACCACGTCGGGCCTCAGCCGGAGCACGTCGGCCGTGGTCTGGCCGAGGCGCCGCATCAGGTTGGGAAGCTGCGGCAGAAGCTCCACCACCCCGAACAGGGCGAGCTCCGCCTGGGGGACCAGGGACTCGAGTCCCTCGGCGGCCATGCGCTCGCCGCCGATGCCGGCGAAGCGGACGCGCCCGCCGGTCAGACGCTTCAGGGCGGCCATCAGGCGTGCCCCCAGGGCGTCGCCCGAGGGCTCACCCGCCATGAGGTAGACCAGCGGCCCGGACCGCGCGGCATCGGTCATGGCGGCGCGTCCACGCCGACCACGAAGAGGCCGAGCCGGTCCGCCTCAATGGCCACCGCGGCGCGGTCGACGACCAGGCTGCCGCCGGCTTCGACGGCGATTCCGGCGAGGCCGGCGGACGCCGCGTTGACAACCGTCGCCGTGCCGATGGTCGGCAGATCGAGTCGGCGGTCCTGCTGGGGTTTGCGCATCTTCACGAGAATCCCTCCGCGGCCGCTGCGATGCAACGGGCCGGCCCGCTCGATCATCGCATCGGTGCCCTCGATCGCCTCCACGGCGAGGACGATGCCGTGCTGGACGATGCAGCCCTGGCCGACGTCCAGGGCACCGAGGCCCCGCGCCACCTCCACGCCACGGGCGATGTCGCGCCATGCGTCGTCGTCGGGGTGCCGGGCGCCGAGGGCGCCGGGCGGCGTCAGCAGGTCGCCGAGGATCTCGTGCAGGCCGACCACCCGGAATCCCTCGTCCTCCAGCTCCCGGGTCACCGCCCGCAACAGCCCGTCGTCCCCGAACGCCTTGGCACCGACCCGGGCGAGGAAGCGGGCGGTCCGCCAATCCGGCAGCAGCTCGCCCAGGGACGGGCGGCGCACCGGGCCGGCGAACACCAGGTCGCCGACGCCCTCGTCGCGCAGCCGGGCGATGATCGAACCGGCCGCGCCGAACCGGCTCCACAGGTGGGGAACGCCGTGCACCGACGCCGGGTCCGTGTGCCCCTCGAACGCGACGACGAACACCGCGCGGCCGGCACCGCGCACCGCGGCGGCCAACCGCGCCGGAAGCACTCCGCCACCGGCCAGGATTCCGAGGGTCCGAGCGGGATCGCCCATGACGGCCGAGCCGCGCGGCGCCGGTCAGGCCCCGTCCTGGCGGGGCTGAAGCAGGGGGCGCGACGCCTTGGTGCGGATGAACTCCAGCATCTGGACGACCAGTGCGGCCTCGCCGAAGCTGGCCGCCACCTCGTCCAGGCGGCCGGCGAAGGTGTCGCCGGTCGCGGTGAAAAGGGCCTTGTAGGCGCCGCGCAGGGCCCGGATCTCGTCCTTGGCGAAGCCGCGCCGCTCCAGGCCCACCAGGTTCAGGCCGGCCAGCCGGGCCCGCTCGCCCATCACCAGGCCGTAGGGGATGACGTCGTTCTCGACGCCGGACATGCCGCCGATCATGGCGTGGGGGCCGATGCGCACGAACTGGTGGATCGCCGACAGGCCGCCCAGGATGGCGTGGTCGCCGACCACCACATGCCCGGCCAGGGTGGCGTTGTTGGCCATGATGACCCGGTCGCCGACCAGGCAGTCATGGGCGACGTGGGCGCCCACCATGAACAGGCAGTGGTCGCCGACCCGGGTCACCATGCCGCCACCCTCGGTGCCGGGATTCATGGTGACGCTTTCGCGGATCTGGTTGAAGCGGCCGACGATCAGCTCCGAGGGCTCGCCGCGGTACTTGAGGTCCTGGGGCGGATGGCCGATGGAGGCGAAGGGGTAGACGACCGTCCCCTCGCCGATCCGGGTGCGCCCGTCGACGGCGACGTGGGACACCAGGCGGACCCCGTCACCCAACGCGACGTCGGGACCGACCGTGCAGAACGGACCGACGCTGACGCCCGCGCCGAGGCTGGCCGCGGGGTCGACGATGGCGCTGGGGTGAATGGAAACGGTCATTTCTCGTCCAGGATCATGGCGGAATAGGTCGCCTCCGCCACCAGGACGCCGTTCACCTTGGCTTCGCCCTTGAACTTCCACACGTTCCCGCGGTTGCGCTGCTTGGCCACGTGGATGTGGAGCTGGTCGCCGGGCATCACCGGCTTGCGGAACCGCGCCTCGTCGATGGTCATGAAATAGACCAGCTTGCCCTCGGCGTTGCTGCCAAGGGTCGACACCACCAGCACGGCGGCGGTCTGGGCCATCGCCTCGATGATCAGCACCCCCGGCATCACCGGCCGCGACGGGAAATGGCCGGCGAAGAACGGCTCGTTGATGGTGACGTTCTTGATGCCGACGGCGGTCTCGTTCAGCACGATGTCGACCACCCGATCGATCATCAGCATGGGGTAGCGGTGCGGGATCATCTGCATCACCCGCAAGACGTCCATGTCGGCAACCTTGTTGGGGTTGTCCGCGCCGCCTTCCGATCCGTTCTCTGCCGCCACGTCCATCGTCCGTCCGTCCGCTGTTCACCACGCCGACGTCCCGGTCCGGCCACGGACGTCCGGCCCCTTTTGCCCCATTTCCCGCACCGGATCAATCGTCACGGGCCCGCGGGAACGGCCGATGCCACGGCGACGGCCGTGGCCGGCGCCGGGGCCCTGACCATCGCACGCCGGCGCCGGGGACGGCGCCTTACTGCTTGGGAATGCTGACCGCGACCTTGGGCAGCTTCTCGTTCAGCTGGCTCAGCACCGTCGCGGTGAGATCCAGCTTGGGCTCGAAGATCAGCACCGACTGGCGCGGCACCACGACGTTGATGCCGCGGTTGCCGGCGACGTCCATCATGATCTGGTACATGGTCTTCTGGACCTGCCCCATCGCCTCGTTCAGCACGGTGTCGAGGGTGCGCTTGCGCGCCTGGACGGTGCGCTGCACCTCCGACACCTGCTTCTCGAAATCCCGGCGCTTGGCGGCGAACGCGTCGGGCGCCAGCACGGTCTGCTGCTTGCGCAGCTCGGCCTCGGCGTTCCGCAGCTTCTCCTCGAGCGACGCGATCTCCTTCTGGTAGGTGTCGCGCTGCGTCTCGACCGCCTGCTGGATGCCCTTGGCGGCCGAGGATTCCTGCAGGATCTTCTGCACGTCCAGCACGCCGATGATGGGCGTGGGCAGCGGGGCCGTGGCGTCCGCGGGGGCGGCGGACGCGGCCGGCGCGGCCTGCTGGGCGGCGGCCGGGCCGGCGATCGCCAGGGCGACGGCGACGCCGCCGGCCATGGTGGTCGCGGCGAGCAGCGCCGACATCGTCTTGCCCGCGGCGGTCGCGCCGGCGGTGGATTTGAAGGTCATGGGTTTAGAACCTGGTTCCGAAGCTGAAACGGAAGATCTCTTTCTTGTCGTACTCTTCCTTGACCACCGGCAGGCCGACATCGATGCGAATCGGCCCGAAGGGCGACCGCCAGGAGACGCCGGCACCCACCGACACGCGGACGGTGGCGTCGGTGGCCACGTTGGGGTCGCCGTCCACGACGCTGCCGCCGACGCTGCCGAAATCGGTGAAGGCGTGGGCCTTCAGACCGAACTCCTCCGGCACGCCGAGCGGGAAGGTCATCTCCAGCGACCCGCGGTAGTAGCGGGTGCCGCCCAGCGCGTCGTCGGTCCTCAGATCGCGCGGACCGACGCCGGCGGTTTCGAAGCCGCGCAGCGTGTCGCCACCCATGAAGAACCGATCGGCGAGGAACACGTCCTCGTCCTTGAAGTCGTGGATGATGCCGATTTCGCCGGTGGCGCTGACCACCCATTTGTCGTCGTCGCTCAGCGGCAGATAGTAGCCGCCGGCCAGCCGCGCGCGGACGAACCGGGTGGTGCCGCCAAGGCCGGAGACGTCGGTGGACAGGCGGCCGAAATAGCCGTCGGTCGGGGTCAGCCGGCTGTTGCGGCGGTCGTAGGTCAGCTCCTGGCCGATCAGCGAGTTGGTGCGCGCGCCCTCCTGGTCGCGGATGTAGATCGAGGCGTCGCTGGGGACATCGTCGATCTCCGTGGACTGGAGCTGGTAATAGACGCGCTGGCGCAGGTACTCGGTCAGCGGGAAGCCGGTGCGCAACGCGAAGCCGGTGTTCTTCTCGTCGTACGACGCCTCGTCCTGATAGTCCCGGGTGGTGCGGAACAGATCGATGCCGGCCTGGAGGTCGCGGTCGAGGAAGTACGGCTCGGTGAAGCTGATGTCGTACTCCTGGCGGCGCGACGACAAGGTGGCGCCGAAGCGCAGATCCTGGCCGCGGCCCAGCAGGTTGCGCTCGCGGATCGAGAAGTCGCCGAGGATGCCGTCGGTGGTCGAGAAGCCGGCGCCGATGGCGATTTCGCCGGTGGACTGCTCGGCCACCTCGATGTTCACCACCGAGCGGTCCGGCGCCGAGCCCTGCTGGGTCGTCACCTGCACCCGCTCGAAGAAGCCGAGGTCCTTGATGCGCTGCTCGGAGCGGCGCAGCTTGGTGGTGTTGAACGGATCCCCCTCGGCCAGCATCATCTCGCGCCGGATCACCTTGTCCAGCGTGCGCACGTTGCCGGCGATGTCCACGCGCTCCACGAAGACGCGGGGGCCCTCGCCGATCTCGTAGACCACATCGATGGTGTTCTCGTCGCGATTGCGCTGCACCCGCGGCCGGACGTCGACGAACGCGTATTGCAGGTCGCCGGCGGCGTCGCTCAGGGCGGCGATGGTCTTCTCGACCTCGCCGGCGTCGTACCACTCGCCTTCCTCGGTCGACACCACCCCGCGCAACTGCTCGGGATCGAGTCCGCGCAGGTTGGTGCGGACATCGACGGTCCCGAACTTGTAGCGCTCACCCTCCTCGATGGTGAAGGTGATGAAGAAGTCCTCGCGGTCGGGCGTCAGTTCCGCCACCGCCGACACCACCCGGAAGTCCGCGTAGCCCTCGCGCAGGTAGAACCGCCGCAGCAGCTCGCGGTCGTAGGTCAAGCGGTCGGGATCGTAGTTGTCGTCGGAGGTGAGGAAACGCCAGAAGGCGGTCTCCTTGGTCAGCACTTCCTCGCGCAGCGAGCCGTCGCTGAACGCCTCGTTGCCGACGAAGCTGATCGAGCGGACGCCGGTGCGCGGCCCCTCCTCGATCTCGAACACCAGATCCACCCGGTTCTGGTCGAGCTCGATGATCTTCGGCTCCACCGTCGCGGCGAACCGCCCCTGGCGCCGGTAGATGTCGATGACCCGCTGCACGTCGTTCTGCACGCGGGTGCGCGTGTAGACCTGGCGCGGCCGGAGCTGGATCTCCGACTGCAGGTTCTCGTCCTCGACCCGCCGGTTCCCCTCGAAGGCGATCCGGTTGATGATCGGGTTCTCCGCGACCTGGACGACCAGGGAGTCGCCGCGCCGCAGCAGCTGGATGTCCGAGAACAGGCCGGTCGCGAACAGCGACTTCAGCGACTCGTCCAGGCGGTCCGGGCTGAAGGGGTCGCCCGGCTGCACCGTCAGGTAGGAGCGCACGGTCGCGGGCTCGATGCGCTGGCTGCCCTCGACACGGATCTCCCGGATCGTTCCGCCGGGCGTGGCCTGGGCGATCTCGATGGCCGGCTGGGCACCGGGGGCCGGCATCGGCCCACCGGTGATCGTGCTCCCCGTCTGCGCCAAGGCAACAGTTACCGTTGTCATGGCGCAGCCGGCCATCAGGCCGAGCGCCAGAACATTCGACGACACCCGCAAAGCACGCCCCCTGGCTTCTGACGATTATTTAGGAAACGAGTCCCTTGAAGAAGTCGACCACGCGGAGTTGAACCAGATCGTTCCACGTGGCGAAGACCATGAGCGTTAATACCAGAGCCAACCCGATGCGGAAACCGTATTCTTGCGCCCGGGCACCGAGCGGCCGGCCACGCGTCGCCTCGATGGCGTAGAACAGGAGATGGCCGCCGTCCAGCATGGGGATCGGGAAGAGGTTGATGAGGCCGAGGTTGACCGACAGGAAGGCCATGAACCAGATCAGCGCGTAGCCACCGTTCTGCGCCACCTCTCCCGACATCTGGGCGATGCGCAGCGGACCGCCCAGCTCCTCGGTGCCCCGCGACCCGTCGATCATCTGGCCCACCGCGGTGAAGGTGCCGCTGATCATGCCGACGATCTCCCGGCCCGCCTGCCACGCCGCGGTGACGGGATCATGGCGCACGTTCTCGGTGCTCGCCCGGGTGATGCCGAGCAGGCCGATGCGGTGGACGTTCCCGAATCGGTCGGTCAGCTCGGTGGCCTTGGGGGTGACGGTCACGGCGCGCTCGGCACCGTCGCGCTCGACGCTGATCCGCAGCGGCTGGTCCGGCTTGATCGAGACGATCTGGCGGATCTCCTCGAAGCGCTGGATGCCGGTGCCATCGATGGCGACGATCACGTCGCCCGGCAGCAGCCCGGCCTCCTCGGCGGCGCTGCCCTCCTGCACCCCGCCCACCTCGGGCGGGGTGAAGGGCTGGCCGGCGGTGGCGAACAGGATCGTCAGCGCCACCAGCGAGAAGACGAAGTTGGCCATCGGACCGGCGGCGACCACCGCGGCGCGCTGCCCCACCCGCTTGTGGTGGAACGACACCGCCCGCTCCTCCGGTGTCATCGCCGGCAGGTCGGCGCCGGGGGTGCTGGCGGGATCGGCGTCGCCGAACATCTTCACGTAGCCGCCCAGGGGAAGCGCGCTGAACTTCCACCGCGTGCCGGCCCGGTCGAACCAGCCGAACAGCTCCGGACCGAACCCGATGGAGAACACCTCCACCCGCACCCCGTTGCGCCGGGCGATGTAGTAGTGGCCGAACTCGTGAACGAACACGAGCACCGAGAGGACGATGAGAAACGCGAAGACCGAGATGCCGAAACCGCCCAGGAAGTCCATCAACCGTCCGCCTTGTCCGCCGGCCCGCCGGGGTGGGCCCGCGGTTGCCGTTCAGGGTTGCCGATCAGGGCTGCCGCTCACCCGCCCACGCGATCGGCCGCGCACCGCCGCGCCTGCGCGTCCGCGTCGAGGACGTCGGCGAGACCGGCGGGCGCCGTGTGCGGCAGCGCCGCCAGCGTGTCCTCGACGATCCGCGCGATGTCGAGGAAGCCGACACGGCCCGCGAGAAACGCCGCCACCGCCACCTCGTTGGCGGCACTGAGAATAGTAGGAGCGGCCCCCCCGCTTTGCAAGGCCGCCCGGGCCAGCCCCAGGGCCGGGAAACGCTGGGGATCCGGCGCTTCGAAGGTGAGCGTCGCCGCCTCCACCAGGTCGAGTCGGCGGGCCGGCGTGGCCATCCGGTCGGGCCAGGCCAGGGTGTGGGCGATGGGCGTGCGCATGTCCGGCGTGCCGAGCTGGGCAAGCACCGACCCGTCCACGTACTCCACCAGGGAGTGGATCACCGACTGCGGATGGACCAGCACGTCGATGCGCTCCTCGGGCATGGCGAACAGGAAATGGGCTTCGACGATCTCCAGCCCCTTGTTCATCATGGTGGCGCTGTCGACCGAGATCTTGGCGCCCATGTCCCAGGTCGGGTGGGCCACCGCCTGGGCCGGGGTCGCCGCCGCCATGGCCGCCCGGTCCAGGGTGCGGAACGGACCGCCCGACGCGGTGAGGATCAGCCGGCGCACCCGGTCGGGGCGGGCGAAGTCGAAGCACTGGTAGATGGCGTTGTGCTCGCTGTCGACCGGCAGCAGGGTGGCGCCGTGGGCCCGCACCTCGTCCATCATCACGGCGCCGGCGCACACCAGCACCTCCTTGTTGGCGAAGGCCACGCAGGCGCCGCGCCGCACCGCCGCCAGCACCGGCGCCAGGCCGGCGGCGCCGACGATCGCCGCCATCACCCAGTCGGCCGGGCGCGACGCCGCCTCGGCCACCGCCTCCGGCCCGGCGGCGGCCGCGACCCCGCTGCCCGACAGCGCCGCCTTCAAGGCCCGGTAGGCGTCGGGATCGGCCACCACGGCGAGGCGGGCGCCGAGGCGGCGCGCCTGCTGCGCCAGCAGGTCGACGTTGCGATGGGCGGTCAGCGCCTCGACGGCGAAGGCGTCGGGGTCGCGCGCGATCAGGTCGATGGTCTGGGTCCCCACCGACCCGGTCGAGCCCAGGACCGTCACGCGGCGGGGCTCATCGCGCCGCACCGCCGGATTCACCACCATTGCACCCACAGTCCCACCGTCGCATGGAAGAGCGCCAGCACCGGGGCCGCGACCAGGAGCCCGTCGATGCGGTCGAGCAGCCCGCCATGCCCGGGAATGAGCTGGCCGCTGTCCTTGACGTCGAACCGTCGCTTCACGGCGGATTCGAACAGGTCGCCGGCCTGGGCCACGACCGCCGTGCAGCCACCGGCCAGAGCGGCCAGCGGCGGGGCGGCCGCGCCGGCCGCCAGCGCCACCGCCAGCCCCACCAGGGCGGCGGCGGCCACCCCGCCGACCAGCCCGGCCCAGGTCTTCTTCGGGCTGATCCGCGGCGCCAGCTTCGGGCCGCCGATGGCCCGGCCCGCGGCGTACGCACCGATGTCGGTGGCCCACACCGCGAGCAGCACGAACAGGAACAGGCCGAGCCCGGCGGTGGGCGAGTCGCGCAGCCAATCCAGCGCCAGCACCCCCGCCGCGACGTAGGGGACGCCGAAGCCGGCCAGCCAGCGGCCCATGCCCGCGGTGGCGGTCACCACCCCGGCCAGCGCGAAGGCGGCCAGCAGCGCCAGCAGCGGGCCGGCCGCGACGTGCACGGCCAGCACCGCGACGAGCGCGGCCACCGCGGACGGCCCCGTCACCGCGCGCCGGTCCGCCGCCACCATGCGCACCCATTCCCACAGGGACACCACCGCCGTGGCCGCCAGCAGGGCCTTCAGCACCCAGCCGCCGGCCCACACGGCGACCAGCACCACCGGCCCGAGGACCAGCGCCGAGACGGCGCGGACCTTGAGGTCGCCGGCCTTACCGGGAGCCGGCGGTGGCGGCGCCGAACCGGCGTTCCCGCCGGTGGAACTCGTCAATGGCCACCTCCAGGTCGCGCTTCGTGAAATCGGGCCAGAGCGTGTCCAGGAACACCAGCTCCGCGTAGGCCGACTGCCACAGAAGGAAGTTGCTGAGCCGCTGCTCGCCGCTGGTCCGGACGATCAGGTCGGGATCGGGAATGTCGTGGGTGTAGAGACGTCCCGACACCGCCGCGGCGTCGATGGCGGCGGGGTCGAGCCGCCCCGCGGCGGCGTCCTCGGCCAGCCGGCGGGCGGCGTCGACGATCTCCTGCCGCGCCCCGTAGTTGAGGGCGACGACCAGCGTCAGGGCGGTGTTGGACCTGGTCAGGTCCTCGGCGTTCTCGATCAGGCCGACGATGTCCGCGGCCAGCCGGGCGCGGTCGCCGACGACGCGCAGGCGCACCCCGGCCTTGTGCAGCTCGGCGATCTCGCTGCGCAGGTAGTAGCGCAGCAGACCCATCAGTTCGCTCACCTCGTCGTCCGGCCGGCGCCAGTTCTCCGACGAGAAGCTGAAGATGGTCAGATAGCCGAGCCCGAGCTCGCGCGCCGCCTCGACCGCGCGGCGCACGGCGTCCACCCCCTTGCGGTGCCCCGCGGTGCGCGGCAGGCCCCGCGCCTTCGCCCAGCGGCCGTTCCCGTCCATGATGATGGCCACGTGGACGGGCGGTTCCGGGCGGCTCTCCTGAGCGTCGCGCATGCGTCGGCCCCGGCTCCTCAAACCTGCATGATTTCCTTTTCCTTGGCCGCCAGCGCCTCGTCCACCAGCTTGATGTGCTGGTCGGTCAGGCCCTGCACTTCGTCGGCCCAGGTCTTGTGCTCGTCCTGGGTCAGTTCGTTGGCCTTTTCCATCTTCTTCAGCATGTCCATGCCGTCGCGGCGCACGTTGCGCACGGCGACGCGGGCCTGCTCGGCGTACTTGTTGGCGACCTTGGCGAGCTCCTTGCGGCGCTCCTGGTTGAGATCGGGGATCGGCACGCGGATCGTCTGCCCCTCGGTCTGCGGGTTGAGGCCGAGGCCCGACTCCCGGATGCCCTTCTCGACGGCCTTCACCATGCCGCGGTCCCACACCTGCACGGTGATCAGGCGCGGTTCGGGAACCGACACCGTGCCGACCTCCTTCAGGTGCATGCGCGAACCATAGGCCTCAACCGTCACCGGCTCCAGCAGGCTGGCCGACGCACGTCCGGTGCGCAGGCCGGCGAGCTCCTTGCGGAAGGCCTCGATCGCCCCGTCCATGCGCCGCGTGAGATCGTTGATATCGGGATCGGCCACGGTTCACTCCCTTTCTTCGGTGATGATCGTGAACTTGCCACGCCCGGCCATGGCCTCGGCGAAGGACCCGGGGGTGTGGATCGAGAACACGAGAATGGGGATATGGCTTTCGCGCGCCAAGGAGATCGCGGTGGCGTCCATCACCTGGAGATCGCGCGACAGCACCTCCAGGTAGGTCAGCCGCTCGTAGCGGGTGGCGGCGGCGTCCTTCTTGGGGTCGGCGGTGTAGACGCCGTCCACCTGGGTGCCCTTGAGCAGCGCGTCGCAGCCCATCTCCGAGGCCCGCAGCGCCGCGGCGGTGTCGGTGGTGAAGAACGGGTTTCCGGTGCCGGCGGCGAAGATCACCACCCGCCCCTTCTCCATGTGGCGGATCGCCCGGCGGCGGATGTAGGGCTCGCACACCGACGACATGGGGATGGCCGACTGGACCCGCGTGTGCACGCCCTTGCGCTCCAGGGCGCTCTGCATGGACAGCGCGTTGATCACGGTGGCGAGCATGCCCATGTAGTCGGCGCTCGCCCGCTCCATGCCCGACGCCGCCCCCTTGACGCCGCGGAAGATGTTGCCGCCGCCGATGACCAGGCAGACCTGGACACCGAGCGCGATGGTCGCCTTCACCTCGTCGGCGACACGGTTGACCACCTCCGGTTCGAGGCCGTAGTCGCGTTGCCCCATCAACGCCTCGCCCGACACCTTCAAGAGGACCCGCTTGAAGCGGGTGCCTGTGTCGGGCACGGGTGCCCCGCTGGTTTGGCCCATGGACCGGCTCCCGGTAAGTGGCTTCGACGACATCGGATACGAACGGACGGCGCCCGCCGGCGGCCCCCGGCCGCCGGCGGGCGCCGGTCGACATCAGGCCTTCGTGCCGGCAGCGGCGGCCACCTCGGCGGCGAAGTCCTGCTCCTGCTTCTCGATGCCCTCGCCCAGCGCGAAGCGGACGAAGCCGGTGACCTTCACCGGGGCGCCGACCGTCTTGGCGGCGTCCTCGACGATCTTGCGGACCTTGGTCTCGCCGTCGATGACGTAGGTCTGCTCCAGCAGGCAGACCTCCTCGTAGTACTTGCGCAGGCGGCCTTCGACCATCTTCTCGATGATGCTCTCCGGCTTGCCCGACGCCCGGGCCTGCTCGGCCAGCACGTTGCGCTCGCGCTCCAGGGCGGAGGTGTCGACATCGGCGACGTCCAGCGCCTCGGGGCGGGCGGCGGCGACGTGCATCGCGACCTGGCGGCCCAGCTCGTTCAGCTTCTCCTGGTCGCCGGTCGACTCCAGGGCGACGAGCACGCCGATCTTGCCCAGCCCGGGCGCCGTGGCGGAGTGGATGTAGGCCGAGACGACGCCGGCGGACACCGCCAGCTTGGCGGAGCGGCGCAGGTTCATGTTCTCGCCGATGGTGGCGATCAGGCTGGTCAGCTCGTCCTGGACGGTGTGGCCGGTGCCGGGATAGGCGGCCTGGCGCACCACCTCGACCTCGCCGCTGGTGCCCAGCGCGATCTCGGCGACCTTGGCGGCGAAGCCCTGGAAGGTGTCGTTGCGGGCCACGAAGTCGGTCTCGGCGTTCACCTCGGCCACGGCGCCCGCGGTGCCCGAGGTGGCGATGGCGACAAGACCCTCGGCCGCCACGCGGCCCGACTTCTTGGCGGCGGCGGCGAGGCCCTTCTTGCGCAGCCAGTCGACCGCGCCCTCAAGGTCGCCGCTGGTCTCGCTCAGCGCCTTCTTGCAGTCCATCATGCCGGCACCGGTCTTCTCGCGCAGTTCCTTGACGAGCGCGGCGGAAATCTCGGCCATGGTTAAAGTCCTCTTTGTCGAAGCGGTCCAAACGAATCCATGCATCGCGCGGTCGACCCGGTGCCGCGGCGATCGTCACCGGCGTCCCCGCACGATGGCGGGTCGGCCGGAGTCGCGCAATGCCGCACCCGGCAGGGTCGCGGCATTGCGCTGGTCAACCCGGGCCCGCCGGTCGGCGGGCTTGGCCTCAGGCCTGAGGCGCGACCGGCTCGGCCTCGGCGGCGGGCGCCTCGGCGGCGGCCTCGGCCGGCTCGTCCTCGGGCAGGGCCTCCTCGGTGGCATCCTCACGGTTGCCGACGTCGATGCCGGCGGCCACCATCTCGGCCTGCAGACCGTCGAGCACCGAACTGGCCATCAGCTCGCAGTAGGTGTCGATCGCGCGCAGGGCGTCGTCGTTGCCCGGGACCGGGAACGCCACCCCGTCGGGATCGGAATTGCTGTCGATGATGGCGACCACCGGGATGCCCAGCTTGTTGGCTTCCTTGACGGCGATCGACTCCTTGTTGGTGTCGATGATGAACAGCACGTCCGGCAGGCCGCCCATCTCCTTGATGCCGCCCAGCGCGCGCTCCAGCTTGTCGCGCTCGCGGGTCAGCTGCAGGATCTCGCGCTTGGTCAGGCCACCGGTGTCGCCCGACAGCCGCTCCTCCATCTCGCGCAGGCGCTTGATCGACTGGGAGATGGTCTTCCAGTTGGTCAGCATGCCGCCGAGCCAGCGATGGTTCACGTAGTACTGGCCGCAGCGCGACGCCGCCTCGGCCACCTTCTCCTGGGCCTGGCGCTTGGTGCCGACGAACAGGACGCGGCCGCCGCCGGCGACGACGTCGCGCACCGCCTGCATGGCGCGGTGCAGCATCGGCACCGTCTGCTCCAGGTCGATGATGTGCACGCCGTTGCGCACGCCGAACAGGAACGGCTGCATCTTCGGGTTCCACCGGCGGGTGTGGTGGCCGAAGTGGACGCCGGCTTCGAGGAGCTGGCGCATGGTAAAGGTCGGCATAGGCATGGGTAACGGTCCTTTTCCGGTTGCTCCGCCGCGGGCGTTGTCCGGCCCCGTCGGGGGCGCAAACACCGGAGCGGGCCATCGGTGGTCAAGCCGAGGGTCCGCCAGCCCGCGTGAGGTTTTGACGACGGCGCTTTCATAGCCCGCCGAACTCGGTTTGGCAACAGGGATGGGAGGCGCCGTTCTGGGCGGGGGTGGCGCCGCGTTCCAACGACCTTGTGCTGACCGGAGGTCCCCGCCGGCCTTCGGCGGCGGCATGCCCGTGCCGGCCCGCGGCGGCACGGGCACGCTCGGCGCGGTCAGGCGGCGCGCACCCCGTCGATGAAGGAGTCGATGTCCTCCTTCAGGCTCACGGCCCGCTTGGCCAGCTCCTTTGAACAGCTCAGCACCTGGGCCGACCCGGACGCAGACGACTCGGCCGCCTGCTGGACGTGGACGACGTTGGCGCTGACCCGCTCGGTCACCTGGGCCGCCTCGGACGCGTTGCGGCCGATTTCCGAGGTCGCGGCGCTCTGCTCCTCGACCGCGGATGCCACGATCGTGGCCATCTCGTTCAGCCGGTAGACCACGGCGGCGACGCCGGCGATGACCTCCGCCGCGCCCTCGATGCTCGTCTGCATCGCGTTGACCTGGCCCCGGATGTCCTCGGTGGCGCGCCCCGTCTGGTTGGCGAGGGCCTTGACCTCGGACGCCACCACGGCGAAGCCCTTGCCCGCCTCGCCGGCCCGCGCCGCCTCGATGGTGGCGTTGAGCGCCAAGAGGTTGGTCTGGCCGGCAATGCCGGAGATCAGACCGACGATGTCACCGATCTGCTGCCCGACACCGCCCAGCCCCCGCACCAGCTCCTCGGCGCGCGAGGCCTGGGTCGAGGCCTGTTCCGCCACCTTCCGCGCGTCGGCCATTTGACGGGCGACCTCCTGGATGGAGCTGTTCATCTGGTCCGTCGCGGCGGCGACCGTCTGCACGTTGGCCGACGCCTGGGCGGTGGCGCCAGCCATGTCGGTGGTCTGCTGGCTGGTCTGCATGGCCGACGCCGTCATGGCCTGGGCGGTCGCCTCCAGCTCGGCCGCGGCCGAGGTCACGACTCCCAGCACCTCGCTGATCCGGCCGTCGAACTCCCGGACCATGGCGTCGACCGCCCGGGCCCTCTCCTCCCGGGCCCGCTGCGCCTGCGCCTGCTCCTCGGTGAGGCGGTGCCGCTCCAGGGCGTTGTCCTTGAACACCACCATGGTCTTGGCGATGTCGCCGATCTCGTCCTTCCTGCCGACACCGAAGATGTCGACGGTGAGGTCGCCGTCGGCCAGCGACCGCAGGGAGCGGACGACCGCCCGGACAGGATTGACGACGCCGCGGCGCGCGATCAGGAAACCGGCGATGGCGCCGAGCACGATGCCGACGGCGGCGGTGGCCATCATCATGCGTTGCGCCTGGGCGGCGGTGTCCGAGGCTTCCCGGGAGATCCGGCTGGCCTTGGTGTCGCCGTAGGTGGTGTATTCGCGAACCTTGTGGTTGAGGGTGTCGAGCGTGCCGCTGATCCCGCCGATCTGCGCCAGCATCTGCTGTTGCGCCTCGCCGACCGGCGCCGCCTGGTGCTGCTTCGCCAGCGCCATCGTCGCGTCGAGGTTGGCGTCATAAACGGCGAACAGCTCGCGGATTTCGTCGAGCATCTGGCGCTGCGTCGCGTCCGCGTCGGCTTGCGATTCGGACAGGCGCCGGTTCACCGCCTCACGGCGGCTCTCGATCTCCCGTTCCATGCGGCCGAGGCTCGCCGGATTCGCCGCGAGGTAATATTCGCTGCGGCTGAGCTCCATCAGGTTCCGGTTCAACCGGGCGCCTTCGGCGGCAAGGAGGCCGGCGGTCTCGATGCGGTCGGTCGCCCTGCTCAGACTGCCCAGCCCCGCGATGCCGACGCCGGCGATGGCCACCGAGATCAGCCCGAGGAGCGCCACGATCGATAGAATTTTGCCCGAAATCGGCACATTGCTGAACGTCATGGAGTGATGTTCCTTTCCGCCAATTCCCGGGAGCGACCGATTTGCCGTTCGATCGGCGAGACGGCCCACATGCGGCGGCCCGCGCCCGCCGGGACGTTATCCTTGCGGCAACTCGATCATCGATTGCCGCGCCATCGACGTATAACCTGCAAGTATGCGTGGACCGGGTCTCCAGACGGAGCGCTGGAGACCCCACAGCTCAGCCAATGCGTCTCCAATGACCCGCGCTGCGCAAGCGGATTCCGTGCACGAGGGTGTCATTCGGTTGAGTCCCGGGCACGGGGCCCGCCGCGACTCCGCGAGAGGCCTGCCACCCCAAGACGTCATTCATGCGGTTTATATATGCAGAGATGCCGCCTACTTGCTTCGTCTACGAACCGTAAGTCGTAATACATACGGGTGTCAATGCAAACTTTCGGTCTGGTGCAGACCCCCGCTCCGGGCGACCATTTGCTGGCGGCAAAAACGCAAAGAAGTGAGTGATATCAAATGGAGAACGGCGTCCGGCAGGCGACGGGCGAGGCGAACATGACGGACCGCGACGCCGCGGCCGGCGTGACCAACCGCATGGCTGCGGTCGTTGCACTCTATGCATCTCGGACCGCCGCGGCAAAGGCCGCAAACATTTCGACAGACCAGCTCGCCCGTCAGCTCAAGGGCCTGAACCGACCATTCTTCGACACGGTGTCGCGGCTGTGCGCCTCGAAGGGTGTGTCAATGGACTGGGTCGCCACCGGGACCGGGCCGATGATGCGCGAGGAGGCCGCCGAACCGGCACAGCCCGCCCCAAACCGCCGGCCGGTGGAACGGATCGACGAGGCCCTGCTGTTGAACGTGGTCCACGGGCTGGAGGTCTACCGCCTGCGCGAAGGGCTCGATCCCGCACCGGCGGACCGCGCCCGGCTGGTGGTTCTGCTCTATCGCATGCTGGCGCGCCGCCGGGCCGAACTCCACGGCCAGGGCGCGCCGATCCCGGCGGCGCTGTGCGAAGCCGGCCATCCCTTCGACGTCGCGTCCGATCCCGACCTGGTGGACATCGTCCATCTCGCCGGCTGAACCCGGCTGCGGCGTCCCTCACTCCAGGAACGGCTTGCCCTTGTCGTTGCCGTGGACGCCCAGCGACTTCAGCTTGCGGTGCAGGGCCGAGCGCTCCATGCCGACGAAGGAGGCGGTGCGCGAGATGTTCCCGCCGAAGCGGGTGACCTGGGCCAGAAGGTACTCGCGCTCGAACACCTCGCGGGCGTCGCGCAGCGGCAGGCCCATGATCTCGCCGCCCTTGTCCCACTTGAGCACGGTGGGGGTGATGGCGCCGATCTCCGGCGGCAGCATGTCCGCGCGGATCGCCTCCTTGGGATCGCCCTGGGCCATGATCAGCAGCCAGTCCACCACGTTGCGGAGCTGGCGCACGTTGCCGGGCCAGTCATAGGCCTGGAGCGCGGCCATGGAATCCTCGCCGAACTCGCGCGCCGGCAGGCCGGCCGCCTCGGCCGAGCGCAGCATGAAGTGGCGGGCCAGCAGCGGGATGTCCTCCCGGCGCTCGGCCAACGAGGGGACCCGGATCGGCACGACGGCCAGGCGATAGAACAGGTCCTGGCGGAACCGCCCCTGCTCGATCTCGGCCTGCAGGTCGCGGTTGGAGGTGGCGATCACGCGGACGTCCACCTCGACCCGGTGGCCGCCGCCGACCCGCTCGAAGGTCTGCTCCTGGAGGGCGCGCACGATCTTGCCCTGGGTCTCCAGCGGCATGTCGGCCACCTCGTCGAGCAGCAGGGTGCCGGTGTGGGCCTGCTCGAACGTCCCGGTCTTGCGCCCCGTCCCGTCGACCCCGATCTCGGTGCCGAACAGCTCCATCTCCAGGCGGTCCGGCCGCATGGTGGCGCAGTTCAGGCCGACGAACGGCCCGCCGGTGCGGCGCGAGCGGGCGTGGATGAGCCGGGCCACCACCTCCTTGCCGGAGCCGGCGGGGCCGGTGATCAGCACCCGGCTGCCGGTCGGGGCGACCTTGTCGATCGCCTGGCGGACCTGGCTGATGGCCGTGGAGCGGCCGATCAGCTCGATCTCGCCGCCGGCGCGCAGCTTCAGCTCCTGGTTCTCGCGCTTCAGCCGCGCCGCCTCGATGGCGCGGTCCACCATCAGCAGCAGGCGGTCGGCCTTGAAGGGTTTCTCGATGAAGTCATAGGCGCCCATCTTGATGGCGCCGACCGCCGTCTCGATGGTGCCGTGGCCGGAAATCATGATGACCGGCAGGTTGGGGTGGTCGTGGATCAGCCGCTCCAGGATCTGCAGGCCGTCCAGCTTGCTGCCCTGCAGCCAGATGTCGAGCACCACCAGGTTGGGGCGCCGCGCCGCCACCTGGGCGAAGGCCTGGTCGGCATCGCCCGCCTCGCGGGTCTTCATGCCCTCGTCGTTGAGGATGCCGGCAATGAGCATCCGGATGTCCGCTTCGTCGTCGACGATCAGAATGTCATGCGCCATGGGCTCGTTGCCTCTCTTCGCCGCCGGCCCCGGCCGGACGGTTGTCGGTTCCGGCGCCGTTTCCGGCCGCCGCCATGGTTTCCCGCGGGAAGATCAGGCAGACCCGCGCCCCGCCGTCGCCGCCATCGTCGAGCGTCAGCGTGCCGCTGTGGTCCTCCATGATCTTCTTGACGATCGCGAGGCCAAGGCCGGTGCCCTTGGTCCGCGTGGTGACGTAGGGTTCCGTCAGGCGGTGCCGCGCCTCGTCGGTGGGCAGGCCTCTGCCGTTGTCCTCGACCGCCAGGACGACGCGTTCGGCGTCCTCCTCGATGCGCACCGCCACCCGGCCGGGCGGCAGCGCGCCGCCGTCGGGCGGCGTGGGGCGCCCCTCTATGGCGTCCACCGCGTTCTGCAGCAGGTTCGTGAGGGCCTGGGAGATCTGCCGCCCGTCCACCGGCACGGTGAGCGGGCCGGGCGGCAGCTGCATGTCGAAGCGCACCGTGCCGTGGTGGGCGCTCGACTGCAGGAACACGGACTGCCGCACCAGATCGTTCAGGTTCACCGGCTTCATCACCGGCTGCGGCATCCGCGCGAAGGCGGAGAACTCGTCGACCATGCGCCGGATGTCGTCGACCTGGCGCACGATGGTGTCGGTGCACAGGGTGAACACCTCGGTGTCGTCGGGCGGCACCTGCTTCAGGTACTTGCGGCGCAGCCGCTCGGCCGAGAGCTGGATGGGGGTGAGCGGGTTCTTGATCTCGTGGGCGATGCGGCGGGCCACGTCGGCCCAGGCCGCCTTGCGCTGGGCCGACACCAGCTCGGTGATGTCGTCGAACGTCACCACGTAGCCGCGCACCCTGTCGGGCAGCCCCTCCGCGACGATCCGCACCAGCAGGGTCAGCGGCGGTTGGCCGGGGCGGCGCACCTGGACCTGGTCGTGGACGGCCCGGCCCGGCCGGCGCGGCGCCTGTTCCAGCAGCCCGGCGACCTCGGGCAACAACCGGGTCAGCGGCAGTCCGACCAGCGACTCCGGCTGCTCGACCCCGAGCAGGCGCGCCGCCGACAGATTGGGCAGGTTGACCACGCCCTCCCCGTCCAGGCCGATGACTCCGGCCGACACGCCGGACAGCACCGTTTCGATGAAGCGGCGGCGTTGGTCGACCTGGCGGTTCGCGTTCAGCAACTCGCGCCGCTGGGTGGCGATCTCCGTCGTCATCCGGTTGAAGGCGCGCGACAGCAGCCCCAGCTCGTCCTCGCCCGGCGGCTCCTCCACCCGCACCGTGAGGTCGCCGGCCCGCACCCGCTCCGCCGCGCCGATCAGCGCCGAGATGGGACGCGCCATGCGGGTCGCGAAGTGGAGGCCGGCCCACACCGCGGCCAGCAGAAGCAGCAGCGCCACCACCACGAAGATCATGGTGAAGGTGATCTGCAGGCTGCCGCGCTCGCCCTCCAGGGCCGCGTACTGGGTGGCCGCGCCTTGCGCCGCCTCCATGTGGGCGAGCACCCGCGGCTCCACCAGCCGGCCGACGTAGAGGTATGTGTCGACGAACCGGTCGAGTCGGACGAGGGCGCGCACCCGGTCGTCGCTCTCGTTGGTCATCACCGCGACCTCCCCGCTGCGCGCCTCCTCCAGCGCGGAATCGGGGATCGGGTCGAACTGCAGGGTGAAGGTGAAGCCGGAGCGGGCCAGGATGCGGCCGTTGGTGCCGTTGAACACCACCGCCTCGGACAGCGCGCGGAGCATCGCCTGGGTCGCCACCACCTGCTCGAAGCGGTCGAGGTCGCCGACCAGGCGGGCGGAGTCCTGGTTGAGGTCGTTGGCCATGGCCAGGGCGTCGGCGCGGATGTTCTGCTGGTGCTCGTGGAGGTAGGCCGTCGCCACCTCCAGAGACTCATGGATCGCCGTGCGCACCCGCTCGCTGAACCAGGACTGGATGCCGAGGTAGAAGAAGACCGCGGCGAAGGCGGCCATGATGATCGCCGGCGCCACCGCCAGAACGCTGAACATGGCGACCAGCCGGACGTGCAGCTGCGAGCCCGCCTGGCCGCGGCGGCGGACGATCCAGAGCTGCACGATGCGCCGCGCGACCAGCGCCCCCAGCAGCAGCAGCAGCACCAGGTCGAGGGTGAGCAGCAGGGTCACCGTGGCCGGGTCGCTCTCGCCGAACGGCGGCGCGTCGGTCAGGGCGGCGTAGGTCGCCACCCCCGCGGCGATCGCGGCGAGGCTGAGCGCGAACGCGAGCCGCTTGGCGAGCCGAAGGCGTGCCGCCCAGTACAGAAGCTGGCGCCACAGGGTCGAGGCGGTCTCGGGCGTCGTGGGCGACATGGAATCCGGCCGTGGGGATGTTGCCGGAAAGATACACCGCTGTTGCGGCATTGCCAAGCGGTAACGGAAAATTAGTCAACGGACCGAGGCAACGCCCGCGGGAATGTGGCAACGAGGGGAAATGTGTCGCGAGAATGACACAAATTCCTTCGATTTTATTTCAAACCCCGGACCACTTGGATGTCGAGGTCGCGAATTTTCTTGCGCAGGGTGTTGCGATTCAGCCCCAGCAGCTGCGCCGCCTTGATCTGGTTCCCCCGCGTCGCCGAGAGGCTGAGCGAGATCAGCGGCCGCTCGATCTCCCGCAGGACGCGGTCGTACAGGCCGTTCGACGGCATGCCGTCCTTGTGGGCGGCGAAGTAGTCCTTGAGGTGACGCTCGACCGCGGAGGACAGGCCCTCGCTCTGGGTCTCCTCGACCGGCTGGGCCGCGGGCTGGGCGTCGGCCAGTTCGGCCTCGATGACGTCGACGCCGATCACCTCCTGGGAGTACAGGGCGGCGAGCCGGCGCACCAGGTTCTCCAGCTCGCGCACGTTGCCCGGCCAGCGGTAGCGCTTCAGCCGGTCCATCGCGGCCTGGTCGATGCTCTTGGCCGGCAGGCCCTGGGCCACCGTCTGGTTCAGGAAGTGGCGGACCAGCAGGGCGACGTCCTCGGTGCGCTCGCGCAGCGGGGGCAGCCGGATGGGGACGACGCAGAGGCGGTAGAACAGATCCTCGCGGAACAGGCCCTGGCGGATCAGCGTGCGCAGGTCGCGGTGGGTGGCGGCGATGATCCGTACGTCGGTCTTGATGGGCGTACGCCCGCCGACCGTGGTGTACTCCCCCTCCTGGAGAACGCGCAGCAGGCGGGTCTGCGCCTCCAGGGGCATGTCGCCGATCTCGTCGAGGAACAGCGTGCCGCCCTGGGCCTGCTCGAACCGCCCCTGGGAGCGGTTGGTGGCCCCGGTGAACGCCCCCTTCTCGTGGCCGAACAGCTCGGACTCGATCAGCTCGCGCGGGATCGCCGCCATGTTGATGGCGACGAAGGGGCCGCTGCGGCGCTTGCCGTAATCGTGCAGGGCCCGTGCCACCAGCTCCTTGCCGGTGCCGGATTCGCCGGTGATCATCACCGTCAGGTCGGTGCCCATCAGCCGGGCGAGCACCCGGTAGATCTCCTGCATCGCCGGCGAGCGGCCGATGAGCGGCAGCTGCTCGTCGCTCTCGGCCATGTCGGCCGGCAACACCGGCGCCTGCTGGCGGGAGTTCAGGGCGCGCTCGACGACCGACACCAGCTCCTTCAGGTCGAACGGTTTGGGCAGATACTCGAAGGCGCCCCGCTCCGCCGCCTTGACCGCCGTGATCAGGGTGTTCTGGGCGCTCATCACCACGATGCGCAGATCGGGGCGGATCTTCTTGATCCGCGGCACCAGGTCGAGGCCGTTCTCGTCGGGCATCACCACGTCGGTGATGACGAGGTCGCCCTGCCCGTCCGCCACCCAGCGCCACAAGGTGGAGGCGTTGCCGGTGGTGCGCACGTCGTGACCGAGCCGGGCCAGCGCCTGGGTCAGGACCGTCCGGATGGCCCGATCGTCATCGGCGATGAGAATCGTCGCTCCGCTCATCCGCGCGGCCTCCCGCCACGGGTGGCCGGGTCCTTGGTCCCCACATCCTGCGCTTCATCGTACATGGGCAGCGACACCTTGAAGACGGTACGGCGCGGCTGGCCGTCGTATTCGATGACGCCACCGTGATCGCCGATGATCTTCGCCACCAATGCAAGACCAAGGCCAGTCCCGTTCACCTTGGTGGTGACGAAGGCGTCGAAGAGGTGCCCCCGAAGATCCTCGGGGATGCCTTCGCCATTGTCCTGCACCGACACCAGCAGCGGCAGATGGACGCGCTTGTCGCCACCCGGCAGGGCGATGCGCACCCCGTGTTGATAGGCGGTGGAGAGAACGATCTCACCGCCCGATTCGGGGGCAGCCTCTGCCGCGTTTTTGACCAGGTTCAGAAACACCTGCACAAGTTGATCGCGGTTTCCCCACACCGGGGGAAGCGACGGGTCGTACCGCTCGACGAAGCGGATGGGCCGGGCGAAGCCGCTCTGGGCCACCTTGCGCACGTGTTCGAGCACGCCGTGGATGTTCACCGGGCCGCGCTCCAGCGGCCGCTTGTCGGAGAACACCTCCATCCGGTTGACCAGGGCGACGATGCGGTCGGCCTCGTCGCAGATCAGGCGTGTCAGCACGCGGTCGTCCTCGGACGCGGACTCCTCCAGCAGCTGGGCGGCGCCGCGGATGCCCGACAGCGGGTTCTTGACCTCGTGGGCCAGCATCGCCGCCATGGCCGTGACCGAGCGGGCGGCGTGGCGGTGGGTCAGGGTGTTGGCGATCTTCCGCGCGATCGAGCGCTCGTGCAGGGTGACCAGGATCTGGTCGGAGCCGTCCCCCATGCCGGCCACCTGCACCGTCACGAAGTGCGGCCCGGTGCGCGGGGTGTCGATGCTGACCCCTTCCTGGGAGACGCTGCGGCTGCCGCGGCGGACCTGGTCGATCAGGCCCATCAGCGGGCTGTCCGACGGCAGCAGCGCCGTCAGCGCCATCCCCTCCATGGCGGCGGCGCCGAGATCGAAGAACTCCTGCGCCTCCAGATTGACGAAGCGGATCACCGCGGCGGCGTCGATCACCAGCACCGGGTCGGGCAATGCGTTGAGCACGGCCATCGGATCGATCACCGGGACGCGGATCGGCGGCCGCGGCGACCGCCGCGAGGACAGCGGCATGGCGGTACGGGGCATCAGGCGGCCCACCTTTCGATCTCGGGGGTGTAGAAGGCGACGATCCGCCGGCGCACGGCGTCGGCGTCGTCGATGCGGTTGATCGCCTCGCGGAACTCCGCCGAGCCGGGCAGGCCCTTGGAGTACCAGGCGATGTGCTTGCGGGCGACCCGGACGCCGGGCAGGCGGCCGTACTGGGCCAGCATGGCGTCGAGATGCTCCAGCAGGGTGGCCAGCTGGTCCGCCAGCGGCGGGTCCGGCAGGCGCTCCCCGGTGCGCAGGAAATGCATGACCTGGGCGGGGAACCAGGGCCGCCCGCAGGCGCCCCGGCCGATCATCACGCCGTCGGCGCCGGACAGGCGCAGCGCCGCGTCGGCGTCCTCCAGGCTCTGGATGTCGCCGTTGACGACCACCGGGATGGACACCGCCTCCTTGACCCGGCGCACGAAGGCCCAGTCCGCGGTCCCGGTGTACATCTGCTGACGCGTGCGGCCGTGGATGGTGATCATGCGCACCCCGCACGCTTCGGCGATGCGGGCCAGCCGCGGCGCGTTCAGGCTGTCGTGGTCCCAGCCCATGCGCGTCTTCATGGTGACCGGGATCGGCACCGCCGCCACCGTCGCCTCCATGATCCGTCCGGCCAGCGCCTCGTCGCGCATCAGCGCCGATCCCGCGAATCCGTTGACCACCTTCTTCACGGGGCACCCGAAATTGATGTCGACGATGGCGGCGCCGCGGTCGGCGTTCAGCTTCGCCGCCTCCGCCATCACCGTGGGTTCGCAGCCGGCGAGCTGGACCGCCATCGGAAACTCCTCCGGCACGGTGTCGGCCATGCGCAGCGTCTGCCGGTTCTCCCGGATCATCGCCTGGCTGGCGATCATCTCCGACACCACCAGGCCGCAGCCCATGCGGGTCACCAGCCGGCGGAACGGCAGGTCCGTGACACCGGACATGGGCGCCAGGACCACCGGGGCCGACAGGGTTATGGGTCCGATCTGGATGCTCATGAGGCGCTTGGTGCCTTCGACGCTCACGCCCGGACCGGACGCAGGTCGGCCCGCACACCCGCGCCCGGGGCGCGACGCTGTGCGCGCCTGTCCCCGGCCCGGTTGCCGCCCCCTGCCGCTTCCCAGCCGGCGTTGTTGACTATTTTTTGCGCACGTTCGGTTCGTGCTGCCATTTTGGGCACGCTATCACAGCGCGCTGGCGCGCCGCAAGGTCCACTAATCGTCCGTTTGGGCAGCGGATGAAGCAGTTCGCCTAACCAAGAAGCACGTCAGAGACGAACTTTACACCGGGGTACGCAAGAGTGAGTAAAAGATAGGCAATCAACACGAGCTGCGCCGCCGCCCGCCCCCGCACCCCGGTCCGCACATGGGCCAGCAGGAGCCCGCCGATGACCAGGAAGGTCGCCAGGGAAAACAAGATCTTGTGATCGAAACGCAGCGGTGCCCCCTGTTCGTAGTAGAGGACCGCCATCCCGGTCGCCAGCCCCGCGCCCAGCACCAGCTCCGAGCCGGCGAGCAGGCGCACCTGGAACCGTTCGCTCACCGCCGCGGGGGGCAGGAACCGGGTCAGCGGCGTCGGCCGCTTGGCCTTCAGCGCCCGCTCCTGCAGGAAGGCCGCCAGCGAGGCCACCGCGGCCAGGGTCAGCAGGGCGTAGGTGACCACCGACACCGCGATGTGGAGCTGGATCCACGCCGGCGGCGCCCCGCCGCGCAGCGGCGGCTCGTCGGTGCCCTGGGCCAGGGTGGCCAGCGCCGCCATGACCAGCAGATAGGGCAGCAGCAGCGGCGACAGGCGCCAGCCGTTGCTGGTGGACGCGCACAGCACCGTGAACAGCGCCATGCACATGGCGATGGTCACCCACAGCGTGCTCGGCAACCCGGTGTGCCAGCCGCCGGACACGTGGGCCGCCGCCGCCGCCGCGGAGCCCAGCACGGCCAGGCCCAGGGCCCCCCAATAGGCGACGCTCCGCCGCCCCGGCGCCCCGACCAGCCGGTAGGGGAACAGCGATGCCGGGAGCAGCGCCACCAGCGCCGACAGGCTGAACATCATGTTCTGTGTCATGTCCGAACGACCGCGCCTCTCCACCGCCAACCGCCCCGCTGGGCATCCGCCCGCAGGCCCGGCAACGCCACCGGCTAGCCCTTGGCGCCGCACCGCCGACAGGCTAGGCTGCTGCGCATCGGCGTCAAGCCCCATGCATCGCCATCACCTATGGACGGACCGCCGCCTTCGCCATGCCCACCTGCACCGCCCTGATCGTCGCGGCCGGAAACGGACGGCGCTTCGGCGCCGAGCGGCCCAAACAATACCATGATCTCGCCGGCGCACCGATTCTCCGACGCACCGTCCAGGCGTTCCTCGACCACCCCGCGGTCGACGCGGTCCTGGTGGTGATCGATCCGACGCACCGTGCGCTCTACGACGCGGCGGTCGCCGGGCTTCCCCTGCCCGAGCCGGTGGCCGGCGGCGCCACGCGCCAGCGTTCGGTGGCCAATGGGCTGGAACGGCTGGCCGCCTGCCCGCCCGACCGCGTGCTGATCCACGACGCGGCCCGGCCGCTGGTCGACGCCGCCACCATCGGGGCGGCGGTGGCCGCCCTGGACGAGGCCCCGGGATGCGTCGTCGCGGTGCCGGTGACCGACACGCTGAAGCGCGGCGACGGCCGGCTCAGCGCCGGCACGGTGGATCGGGCCGGCCTGTGGCGGGCCCAGACCCCCCAGGGGTTCCGCTTTCCCGCCATCCTCGGCGCGCACCGCGCGGCCGCCGGCGATGACCTCACCGACGACACCGCCGTGGCCGAGCGCGCCGGCCTGGCGATCGCCCTGGTGCCCGGCCGCGAGGAGAACTTCAAGGTGACCACCACCGACGATCTGGTGCGCGCCGAACGGCTGCTCGACGCCCGCCTGGGCGACGTGCGCACCGGGTTCGGCTTCGACGTCCACCGCTTCGCCCCGGGCGACCACGCCATGCTCTGCGGCGTCGCGGTGCCCCACGGGCAGACGCTGGAGGGGCATTCCGACGCCGACGTCGGCCTCCACGCCCTGACCGACGCCATCCTCGGCGCGCTCGGCGCCGGCGACATCGGCAGCCACTTCCCGCCGTCCGACCCGCGCTGGCGGGGCGCCGACAGCGCCCGCTTCCTGCACCACGCCGCCGGTCTGGTCGCCGCCGCCGGCGGGCGCATCGCCCACGTCGACGTCACCCTGGTGTGCGAACGCCCCAAGATCGGCCCGCACCGGCCGGCCATGGTCGCCCGGGTCGCCGCGATCCTCGGCATCGACCCGGCACGGGTCAGCGTCAAGGCGACCACCACCGAACGGCTGGGCTTCACCGGACGCGGCGAGGGCATCGCCGCCCAGGCGGTGGCCACCCTCCGTCTGCCCGTCTAAGGGAGGCCCCATGTTCCCCGACGCCATCCGCACCCTCGCCACCGCCGTCCTGGCCGAGTACGACGCCGCCGGCTACACCGTGGCGACCGCGGAGTCCTGCACCGGCGGCCTGATCGCGGCCGCCCTGACCGAGATCCCCGGCTCGTCCCGGGTGGTCGAGCGCGGCTTCGTGACCTACGCCAATGTCGCCAAGTCGGACATGCTGGGGGTGCCGCCCAGCCTGATCCACGCCCACGGCGCGGTCAGCGCGGAGGTGGCGGTGGCCATGGCGGTGGGCGCCCTCAACCACTCCAAGGCGGACGTGGCGGTGGCCGTCACCGGCGTGGCCGGCCCCGGCGGCGGCACCGCCACCAAGCCGGTGGGGCGGGTCTACGTCGCCACCGCCGTGCGCCGCGGCCCGGCCGCCCACAAGGAGTACACCTTCGCCGGCGACCGCGACGCCGTGCGCATGGCGACGGTGGAAACGGCCCTGGAGCGGCTGCGCGCCGCCCGGCCACGGGCCGGCCAGCGCTGACGCTGCGGCCCGGCGTCAGCTGTTGCCGGAGCCGCCGCCGCCGAACAGGCTGCCGCCGATGTCGGGCGAGGTGAACTCGCCGATGTTCTTGAACACCAGCCGGAACAGCAGCGAGGTGCCCTCCTCGATGTCGTCGCCCGGCACGTCCGTGAAGTCGCGCCGCGCCACGGTCTGGAAGGTGAAGCACTCGTCCTGATAGGTCAGCACCAGCGCCGCGGCGCGCGGCCCGGGATCGGGCGCGTAGGCCTGGACGTAGGCGGCGTTGAGCGACCACAGCGCCGACAGGCGCGAGCCCAGCGTGAAGGTCGCCTGCTCGATCTCGTCGCGCTGCACCGCGTAACGGTCGGTGGTCTGGTCCACATAGGTGTAGGAGGTGCCGATGCGCAGCTCCGGCACGCCGGCCGAGGCGGTCAGCGAATGGCGCCGCGGGCTGAGCGATCCCTGGTCGAGCCGGAACCCGTAGTTGACGTCGAGCCAGGGTGCGGGCGTCAGGTCGAGCCGGCCGACGTAGTCGGACATCCGCTCCTCCAGGCCCGAGCCCTCGGCGAAGTCCGCCTCGTCGGTGAGCCGGTAGCTCTGGCCGACGAACAGGGTCGCCCGGCCGCTGGAGTAGCCGTAGATGCCCGTCTTCAGGCCGTAGGTGATGCGCGATCCGCCTTCGAGCCGGTCGATGCCGGTGAACCGGCTGGGCCGGAACAGGATGCTCTCGTCGAACTCGACGTCGCGGCTGTCCTCGTTGGGGATGTCGTCGTTGTCGATGTTGGGGGCGGCGGTGAACGCCACCATCGGCTCGACCAGTTGGCTGGAGCGCTCGCCATAGCGCACCACGGGATACCGGAACTGGGCCTGGGCCTGCGGGAAGAAGCGGAACTCGCTCTGCGAATCGCCGCCCGCGTAGTAGTCGGGCGCGAGGTTGCGGTCCTGGGCGCTGTAGCCGGCGGCGAGCACCCCGGCGTCCAGCGTCGTCACCAGGCCGAAGCCCGACACGATCTCGCGCCGCCATCCCGGCCGCACCGCCAGGCGCTGGGTCGAGCGGCCGTCCTCGCGGTAGACGCCGAGCACGTTGGCGTCGAGCGACCACCGGCCGCCCCACAGGCTGTTGGGCTGGCCGAGCGCGCTGTACTGCGCCAGCGGCAGCACCAGCGGTTCCTCAACGGTGTTGCCGTAGCGCAGGTCCTGGAAGGCGTAGGCGTTGAGGGCGGCGTAGTTGCGCCCGCGGAACCCCTCGACAAAGGCACGGCTGGTGAGGAAGTCGTCGGTGACGTCGTAGTAGCGGCGCAGGTAGGTCTCGTCGCTGGCGCGGTTGACGTCGAAGCCCCAGCGCCACGTCTCGTCCACCTCGAACAGGCCCTTGGCGGCGATGTGACCGCGCCAGGTGTCCTCGTTGCTGTCGGCGGGGTCGACGCCGGGCTGCTCGCCGCGGGCGACGCTGGCGTTGAGCTGCAGCGAGCCGTTCTCGAACCGCTTCCGGTACTCGCCGCCCAGCAGCAGCCCCTGCTCCGAGAAGGCGCCCACCTCGACGGTGGCGTCCTGGTCCGGGGCGATGTCGATGTAGTAGCGCCCCCGCAGGAACAGCCCGAGGTCGGAGCTGTTGCCGAAGCTCGGCGCGAGGAAACCGGACTTGCGGTCCACCGTGGGGTCCGGGTGCGACAGGTACGGCGTGTAGGCCACCGGCACACCGAACAGTTCCAGCACCGCGTCCTTGTAGCGGATCTCCTTCTCCTCGGAGTCGTGGACGACCCGCACGGCGCGGATCTGCCACAGCGGCGGCCGGGTGCGGTCCTCGGCGCACAGCTCGCAAGGGCTGTACACGCCGCGGTTGACCCGGGTCAGCACGCCGCCCCGCCGCTCCGCCTCGGTGCCGGCGATCCGCCCGTCATCCGTCATCAACACGCGGATGTTGTCGATGAAGGCGTCGCGCATGTCGTCGGTCAGTTCGGCGTAGTCGGCGAACACGATGTCGCCCGACGGCTCGACCAGCCGGATGTTCCCGGTGGCGGTGACCACCCTGGTGCGGCGGTTGTAGACGATGGTGTCGGCGCGCACGGTGCGCAGCCCCTGCGACAGCTCCACGTTGCCCGACGCGGTGACCACGTCCTGGCCCTCGTCGAAGGTCACCTGATCCGCGGCCAGCAGCACCGGCTGGTCGTCGCGGGTCGGCGCCTGGGCGTTCGATGGCGCCGCCGCGGCGACGCTGGCGGCGACCGTGAGGGCGATCAGCCCGCTGCGCAGGGCCAAGGTCCGGGGGGAGCGTGTCGCCCTGCTGCGCCCCTGGCGGCGCGGACGGGCATGTCGCGGGAAGTTCTGTGGCATCCCCGAACGTTTGGGGTAACCCCGGCGGCAAGTCAACGGTTTCGCACCCGGAACCCTTCCGCGGGCTGCCGGGTGCGGCTCCCGTGCCTCAGGCGAAGGCCTTGAAGGCGATCAGCGTGAAGGTGTCGCGGACTCCGGGAAGCGTCTGGATGCTGTCCGTGACGAATCGCCCGATGTCGGAATCCTGGGCGAGATAGCATTTCATCAGCAGATCGTACTGGCCGGAGGTCGAGTGGACCTCCGACACCTGCTCGATGCCCTGCACCGCCGCGTCGGCCACGTCGTACGCCTTGCCGAGGTCGCATTTGACCATGACGAAGATGGTCTGCATCGCCTCAGCCCTCCTGGCTCGGGTCCGGCTCCGGCATCACGCGGCGGCGGGTGGGGGCGAGCATGAAGGCCGGCAGGTGATCGCCGAACCCGACCACCGGCGACTCGTCGTCCTCGTCCTCGTCGCGGCGGCGGCGGCGGTCGCGGTCCCGCCGCACCGGCCCCTCGGCGCGCGGCGGCAGGGCGGTCTCGGCCTCCGGCCGCTCCCGCTCCGCCCGCTCCCGCTCGACCCGCTCCCGCTCCGTCCGTTCCGGACGATCCCGCTCCGTCCGTTCCGGACGATCCCGCTCGACCCGCTCGCGCTCGGGCCGCTCGCGCTCGGGCCGCTCGCGTTCGGGCCGCTCGCGTTCGGGCCGCTCCGGGCGATCCCGCTCGATGACCTTCTCGGGTCGGTCCCGCTCGGCCACCCGCTCGGGCCGGTCACGCTCGGTGGTCCGCTCCCGTTCCGGGCGTTCGGGCCGTTCGCGGACGGCCTCCCGGCCACGGGCGGGGTGCTGCGACTCGCGAGGCTCCTCCTTGGCGCCCCGCCCGCGGCCACGGCCGCGGCGGCTGCGCACCGTCTCCTCGTCGTCGAAGCCCGGGTTGTCCAGCCCGTCGATGGCGATCACCGGGATCTCACGACCGATCAGCCGGGTGATGGCCGCCACCGCCTTGCCGTCGTCCGGGCAGGCGATGGTGAAGGCGCGCCCGCTGCGCCCGGCACGGCCGGTCCGGCCGATCCGGTGGACGTAGTCCTCGGCGTTGATCGGCACGTCGAAATTGAAGACGTGGCTCAAGCCCTGAACATCAAGGCCGCGGGCCGCCACGTCGGAGCACACCAGCAGGGTGATGTTGCCCTGCTTAAACGCCTCGAGCGTCTCGGTGCGCTTGGACTGCACCATGTCGCCGTGCAGGGCGCCGGCGTTGAAGCCATGGCTCTCCAGCGACTTCTGCAGCACGGCGATGTCGCGCTTGCGGTTGCAGAAGATGAAGGCGTTCTTCACGTCCTCGGTGCGCAGCAGGTGGCGCAGCGCCTTGCGCTTGTCGACATGCTCGACGACGCACAGGGCCTGGGTCACCGTCGCCGACAGCGAGGCCGGCGGGGCCACCGTGACCTCCTTGGGGTTCAGCAGGAAGCTGTCGGCGAGACGGCGGATCTCCGGCGGCATCGTCGCCGAGAAGAACAGGGTCTGGCGGATCTTCGGCAGCTTCGAGACGATGCGCTCGATGTCGGGGATGAACCCCATGTCGAGCATCCGGTCCGCCTCGTCGATCACGAAGACCTTGATGTCGCTCAACATGATGTTGCCGCGCTCGAACAGGTCGAGGAGCCGGCCCGGCGTGGCGATCAGCACGTCGACGCCGCGGTCGAGGCGCTTCACCTGCTCGGTGAAGGTCTCGCCGCCGATCAGCAGCGCCATGCTCAGCTTGTGGTAGCGGCCGTAGGTTTCGAAGCTCTCCGCCACCTGGGCGGCCAGCTCGCGCGTCGGCTCCAGGATCAGCGAGCGCGGCATGCGCGCCCGGGCCCGGCCAGCGGCGAGGATGTCGATCATCGGCAGGGTGAACGACGCCGTCTTGCCGGTGCCGGTCTGCGCACAGCCCAGCACGTCGCGGCCCTGCAGGACCCAGGGAATGGCCTGCTCCTGAATGGGCGTCGGCTGGGTGTAGCCCTTGTCTTCGATGGCGCGCAGGACGTCAGGTCCGAGCCCGATTTCCGAGAATAGCATCCAGATTGTTTCTGTTCTGAGAACGAAAAGCCGACCCCATGGTCCGCCTTTAGATGGGTCCGCAGAATATGAAGTCAAAGCTCGGTGTCAACACACCATTGACGTTTGGAGTGAAATCGCTGCGTTTTCCCCGCGGACGTGTTGCCGAGGCGACCGCGTCCCTGGCGGTGGGAGTGGCGGTGTTGGTGGCGGTGGCGGCCCCGGTGCGCTAGGGTGCGGCGGAGGATTGCCGGGAGACGCCACGCCATGCTGATGTCCGCCGCCGACTCCGTGCTCCTCGTCGTCGACGTCCAGGAGCGGCTGGTGCCGGCCGTGCACGGCGCCGACGCGATTGTGCGCAACGCCGCGGTGCTGCTCGACGCCGCCCGCGCGCTCGACGTGCCGGTTCTGGTGAGCGAGCACTACCCGGCCGGGCTGGGCCGCACCGTGCCGGAGCTGCGGCAGCGGCTGCCCGATGGCTGCGTGGTCGGGAAGATCCATTTCGCGTGCGGCCGCGAGCCCGGATTCCCCGAGCGCCTGGCGGCCCTGGGTCGCCGCCAGGTGGTGATCGCCGGGGCCGAGGCCCACGTCTGCGTGCTCCAGACCGCGCTCTCGCTGGCCGCGCTCGGCTACGCGGTGTTCGTCGTCGCCGACGCCACGGGATCGCGCGACCCGCGCAACGCCGACCTGGCGGTGGCCCGCTTGCGCGGCGCCGGCGTGACCGCCGTGGCCACCGAGATGGTGGTGTTCGAGTGGGCCGGCCGCGGCGACACCCCGGCCTTCAAGTCCCTGCTTCCCCTGATCCGCTGACCCGCCCCGTGGAGCCCGCCCCTTGGACCGCCCGCCCCTGATCCTGTTGCCCGGAATGCCCCTGGACGGGGCGCTGTGGGACCACCAGACCCGGCACCTCGCCGATGTGGCGGACGTCCGCGTCGGCGACCTCGGCGGCGCCGACTCCATGGCCGCGCTGGCCGACGCCGTGCTGGCCGCCGCGCCGCCTCGGTTCGCGCTGGCCGGGCTTTCCCTGGGCGGCTACGTGGCCATGGAGATCCTGCGGCGCGCGCCGGACCGCGTCGCCCGGGTCGCCCTGCTCGACACCAACCCCCACGCCGACTCCGCGGAGCAGAGCGCCAACCGCCGCGCCGCGGTCGGGCTGGCGCGCGGCGGCCGGCTGCGCCAGGTGGTCACCGCCAGCCTGCCAAAGTTGCTGCACCCCGACCACCTCGGGGACCGCGCCTTGGTCGACTCCGTGCTCGCCCAGGCCGACCGTCTGGGTGCCGAGGCCTACGCGCGCCAGCAGGAGGCGATCATCGGCCGCCCCGACAGCCGGGACTCCCTGGCCGCCGTGCGCTGTCCGGCCCTGGTGGTGTGCGGCCGTGAGGATGCCCTGTCGGGGGTCGCGGTGCACACCGAGATGGCCGCCCTGATCCCCGGGGCGCGGCTGGCGGTGGTGGAGCACTGCGGCCATCTCTCGGCCATGGAGCAGCCGGTCGCCGTGACGGCGCTGCTGCGGCTGTGGCTGCTCCACGGCTGACGTCCGCCGCCTGCCGCGGCCTGCTTCCTCAGCAGCCGCCGAGGAAGCAGCGATCGTTGTCGTCGCGCTCCTCCGGCGGGAACAGCGCGAAGGTCAGATCGCCGACCAGGCTGTCGAAGGCGGCGCTGTCGACCGCGACCGGCGTCGCCAGCCATCCCGTGGCCGAGGTCAAGGCCCCGCCGCGGCAGAACGCCGCCTCCACCATCATGTCGCCGCTGGTGCGCGGCTGGGTCGGCACCGGCCCCTCCCGGCACAGCGCGGAGGGCATCACCGGCGGCGCGGGATCGAACGCGAACACCACCTTGTAGTCCGGGCGTGCCGACTCCCCCGGCGTCGTGGTGAAACGGGTGTCGATCCCCATGATGTGCCCGTCCATGGCCTCGATCACCGCGGCCTCCAGCCGCTCCCGGTCGGCGCCGGCGGGCGCGCCGTGGATGACGACCCTCAGGTCACGGCCGGACGCCGCGTAGCGCACCTCGCCGCGGGTGTAGGCGCCGAGCGGCGCGTCGGCGACCACGCGCCCGCCGCTGCAGCCGACCAGCGGGGCGGTGGACAGCGCCAGGACCGCCAGGGCGTGTAGCCGGCAAACGGAACGGTTCGGCATGGCGTGTCCCCCTCGGTTGGCGTGGCCGTCGCCGCAAGCATGGTGCCGGGCCGGCCGCACGGCAAGGCCCAGCCCGCGCGACGCGTGATGATGGGACGAACCGGCGGCCCCGCTGTTGAGGGTCGATCCAACCGCCACGAGGGAGAGGGCCATGCTGACGCTGGACCGTCGGGCGCTGCTCGCCGGGGCGACCGGCGCCACCATCCTGGCCGGCGGCCTCGGACGGGGGTGGGCCCAGGGCGGGACGATGCCGCCCGCCGGACCGCTCCGCTTCGCCATCCGCGTCAACGGCGACGAGGCCGGCCACCACACGCTGCGGTTCGTCCCCACCGCCGACGGCTTCGATGCGCTGGGCTCCACCCGGATCCGGGTGAAGGTGGCGTTCATCACCGCCTACCGCTTCTCCCAGGAGACCGAGGAGCGCTGGGTGGGTGGGCGCTGGGTGCGCTACCGCAGCAGCGGCGAGGAGAACGGCGACGCCTATCGGGTCGAGGCCCGCAACACCGCGGACGGCGTCCTGCTGAACGGCCGGCCGGTCGCGGCCGGCGTGATGCCGGCCAGCTTCTGGAACCCGGGCGTGCTCGACAGCCCGCGGGTGATCGACCCGGTGAAGGGCACGGTGGTGACGCAGTCGGTGCGCCGCCGCGGCCGCGACCCGGTCACCCTGGACGGCCGCCGGATCGCCGCCACCGCCTACGCCGTCGACAACTTCCTGGATGGAACCATCTGGTACGCCGCGGACGGCCGGTGGCTGCGCGCCGACTTCGACAAGCGGGGCCACGCCGTGGAATACCGGCGCACCGCGTGAGCGGTCGCGGCGGCCTCTGGCGCCGCCGGGCGTCCCGTGCCACCATGGCGCCGCGCCAGGTGCCCGCGGCTTGCGGGAGAATCGGGAAGGCGGTGGGAATCCGCCACGTGCCCAACGCTGTGATGGGGACCGTCCGGACACGCGCCACTGGCCAGCGGCCGGGAAGGCGTCCGGACGGGACGATCCTCAGTCAGAAGACCGGCCTGGACGCATCAGGGCCCCGCCCCGGACAGGCGGCGGCCCCTTTTGCCTCCAGGAAGGGGACACCATGGACGCCCGCTCCACCACCGGCACCCGGTCCGACGACGAGGTGCCGGACGACGCGTTCTCAGCGGCCGAGCGCGACGCCGTCTACAAATGCATCCACCGCCGCCGCGACGTCCGCGGCCAGTTCCAGCCCGATCCCATCCCCGACGACGCGCTGGCCCGCATCCTCGCCGCCGCCCACCACGCCCCGTCGGTCGGGTTCATGCAGCCCTGGGACTTCATCGTGGTGCGCGACCCGGCGGTGCGGGCCCGGGTGAAGGACGCCTTCGATCGCGCCAACGGCGAGGCCGCCGACCTCTTCGAGGGGGAGCGGCAGCGGCGCTACCGCGCCCTGAAGCTGCAGGGCATCGTCGAGGCGCCGGTGGGGATCTGCGTCACCTGCGACCGCGACCGCCGGGGCGCCGTGGTCCTGGGCCGCACCCACCAGCCGGAGATGGACCTCTACAGCGCGGTGTGCGCGGTGCAGAACCTCTGGCTGGCGGCGCGGGCCGAGAACATCGGGGTGGGCTGGGTCAGCATCCTGCGCCCCGACGACCTGCGCGAGGCCCTGGGCATCCCGCCGGCGATCCGGCCGATCGCCTATCTCTGCGTCGGCCGCGTCTCCCATTTCCACGACCGGCCGGAGCTGGAAAGCGCCGGCTGGCAGGAGCGCACGCCGTTGCGCGACGTCGTCTGGTTCGACCGGTGGCGGGGCCCGGCCGAGGACGATCCGTTGCTCGACCACCTGCGGTGAGGCGGCGGTCGCGCCCCGCGCGTCCCTACACGTCGATGTCGTCGGCCTGCACGAACCTGGCGTGCTCCTGGATGTAGCGGAAGCGCAGCTCCGGACGCCGCCCCATCAGGCTCTCCACGAGGCCGCGGGTCATCGCGGCCTCGTCCTCCTCCAGCGGGTCGGCGGCGTTGGGCACGACGACCCGCAGCAGGGTGCGCCGGGTCGGGTCCATGGTGGTTTCCCGCAGCTGGGCCGGCATCATCTCGCCGAGGCCCTTGAACCGGCTGATCTCGGTCTTGCGGCCCTTGAACTCACGCCCCATCAGCTCCTCCTTGTGGGCGTCGTCGCGGGCGTAGAGGGACTTGGTGCCGGCGCTGATGCGGTAGAGCGGCGGCATCGCCAGGTAGAGGTGGCCCTGCTGGATCAGCCCGGCCATCTCGCGGTAGAAGAAGGTCATCAGCAGCGAGGCGATGTGGGCGCCGTCGACGTCGGCGTCGGTCATGATGATGACCCGCTCGTAGCGCAGCTTGTCGACCGAGAAGTCCCTGCCGAGACCGCAGCCGAGCGCCTGGACCAGATCGTTCAGCTCCTGGTTCGCGCGCATCTTGTCGGTGGTCGCGCTGGCCACGTTGAGGATCTTGCCGCGCAGGGGCAGGATCGCCTGGGTCTCGCGGTTGCGCGCCTGCTTGGCCGAGCCGCCGGCGGAATCGCCCTCGACCAGGAAAATCTCCGTGCCGTCCGGGGAGTTGCGCGAGCAGTCCGCGAGCTTGCCCGGCAGCCGCAGCCGGCGGGTCGCGCTCTTGCGGGCCATCTCCTTGCTCTGGCGGCGCTTGGCGCGGTCCTCGGCCTTCTCGATCAGGCGCTCCAGCAGGGCGTTGGAGGCCGAGGGGTCGCCCGACAGCCAGTGGTCGAAGTGGTCCTTGACCGCCGCCTCGACCAGGCGCTGCGCCTCCGGCGTCGCCAGCTTGTCCTTGGTCTGGCCCTGGAACTGCGGCTCGCGGATGAACACCGACAGCAGGATGCAGGCCTCGCCCATCACGTCCTCGGCGGCGATCTGACCGGCGCGCTTGTTGCTGGTCAGCTCGCCATAGCCCTTCAGCCCGCGCACCAGCGCCGCGCGCAGGCCGGCCTCGTGGGTGCCGCCCTGGGGGGTGGGGACGGTGTTGCAGTAGGTGTGCGAGAAGCCGTCCTCGTCCTCCGGCCAGGCCACCGCCCATTCCCCCCGCCCCTGGCCGTTGGGGAACTCCACCTGTCCGGAGAACGGGGTCGGCGTCAGCGTCCTGCGCTCCTTCAGCGCGCCGTGCAGGTAGTCCAGCAGGCCGCCGGGAAAATGCAGGGTCTCCTGGGCCGGGGTGGTGCTGTCGGGAGCCAGCAGGGAGGCCTCGCAGCTCCAGCGGATTTCGACCCCGCGGAACAGGTAGGCCTTGGAGCGCGCCATCCGGTAGAGGCGGTGCGGCTCGAAACGGGCGGCCTCCCCGAAGATCTCGGCGTCGACGTGAAAGCGAATGGTGGTGCCGCGCCGGTTGACCGCCCCCTGGCAGGCCAGGGGGCCCTGGGGCACGCCGCGGCAATAATCCTGGACGTAGAGCTGGCGGTCGCGCGCCACCTCGACCCGCAGCCGGTCGGTCAGGGCGTTGACCACGGACAGGCCGACGCCGTGCAGGCCGCCCGAGGTCTCGTACACCTTGTTGGAGAACTTGCCGCCGGAGTGGAGCGTGGTGAGGATCACCTCCAGCGCCGATTTGCCCGGGTATTTCGGGTGCTCGTCGACGGGAATGCCGCGGCCGTTGTCGCGCACCGTGACGGTGCCGTCCGCCGCCAGCTCCAGGTCGATGCGGGTGGCGTGCCCGGCCACCGCCTCGTCCATCGCGTTGTCCAGAACCTCGGCGACGAGGTGGTGGAGCGCCCGCTCGTCGGTGCCGCCGATGTACATGCCGGGACGCCGGCGCACCGGCTCCAGCCCCTCCAGAACCTCGATGTCCTGGGCGGAGTAGGTCTCGGCCTTGCGGGCCGTGTTCGCGAAGAGATCACTCATGCCGGCGACCATAGGAATTTCGTCTGGGGTGCGCAAGCGCATGCTGTGGCCGCACTATAGCAGGCGCACAAGATCTGGTTCCGCCTTTTTTCCGACGGCGGACCACCCCGCAGCGGAGGTTCCATGGACGACACGAATCCGGCCCAGCAGGCGCCCGCCGACCTCACCCGCGGCCCCGCCCTGCGCACCATCGCCATGCCCGGCGACACCAACCCCAACGGCGACATCTTCGGCGGCTGGCTGCTGGCCCAGATGGATCTGGCGGGCGGCGTCGTCGCGGTCCGCCGCGCCCAGGGCCGGGTGGCCACGGTCGGCGTGGAGGCGATGACCTTCCACAAGCCGGTCTACGTCGGCGACGAGGTCAGTTGCTTCGCCACCGTGGAGCGGGTCGGACGGACCTCGATGCGGGTGCGCATCGACACCTGGGTCACCCGCTTCCGCAGCGGCGAGGCGGTCAAGGTGACCGAGGGGGTGTTCACCTACGTCGCCATCGCCGACGACGGCCAGCCCCGCCCGGTGCCGCCCGCCGCCTGACGGTGTCGCAGCCGTGCCATGGTGTGGCCGCGGGAACGCACCCCCGCCGGTTCGTGAGGGCCGCCCGGCTTTCCGTTTGACGCCCCGATTCGGCCATGATTCCATCGCGCGATGTCGATGGTGGATAACATTGCGGACGCGGTAGCCCGCGCGGCCAGGAACGCCCTGCGTCAGGTCATCGGGCCGGCGATCGGCGCGTGTGTCGTTGGCTACTTCGTCTACTACGCGGTCCAGGGCGACCGCGGCCTGATCGCGCTGAAGAGCCTGCGCGGCGAGATCGCCACCGCCGAGCGCGTGCTCGCCGAGGTGCGGGCCGAACGCATGACCATGGAGAAGCGCGCCAACCTGCTGCGCGCCGACAACCTCGATCTCGACATGCTCGACGAGCGGGCGCGCTCCATGCTCAACCTCTCGCACCCAAACGAGGTCGTCCTGCCCCGCGCCCCCGCCGCGGGCACCCTGCCGCCGTTGCCGGATCCGGACCTCCCCGCACCGCTGCGCTGACCGCCCCGTCCTCCCGACCCCGCCCTGCTCCGCCCCGCCCTGCTGGCCCTTCGGCATAGCGGCCGGGTTGGGCATGGCCCCTCGGGCCGTTCCGGTGCTAGGGTCGGGCGGCGCTGAAGACGCGGAGGCACCGGACGCGCCGCCGGCGCCCGCCCGGCCGAGTCGAAAGTTGCGTTGTTGGTCCGCCCGGTTTGCAAAACACACCCGCGGCACGCCGCAGCAGGATCGGCCGGCAAGGGGAAGCGGTCGGAAATCAGCACATTAACCTCATCGCGGTTAATGCTGTCTTTTTCAAGTGAAATCAACCGGTTGCCGAGCCCGCCCTTGCCCGGGCCGGGATCGGGCGCTATGAATGTCACAACGACCGGCGGCACGGGCTCCCGCAACGGCCGGTCCTGTCAACGCCAGGGGAGGATACATGGCTGCGCCACGACGCCGGACGAAGGCGCCTTCCGAGTCCGCACCGTCCAACACCACCGCGGGCGCCTCGCCCGAGGAACTCCTGCACTACTACCGCGAGATGCTGCAGATCCGCCGCTTCGAGGAGAAGGCCGGGCAGCTCTACGGCATGGGCCTGATCGGCGGCTTCTGCCACCTCTACATCGGCCAGGAGGCCGTGGTGGTGGGCATCCAGGCGGCGCTGAAGGACGGCGACAGCGTCATCACCAGCTACCGCGACCACGGCCACATGCTGGCCTGCGGCATGGACCCCAAGGGCGTCATGGCGGAACTGACGGGGCGGCGCGGCGGCTACTCCAAGGGCAAGGGCGGCTCGATGCACATGTTCAGCCGCGAGAAGCACTTCTACGGCGGCCACGGCATCGTCGGCGCCCAGGTCCCCCTGGGCACCGGGTTGGCCTTCGCGCACAAGTACGCCAAGGACGGCGGCGTGTGCACGTGCTATCTCGGCGACGGCGCCATCAACCAGGGCCAGGTCTACGAGAGCTTCAACATGGCCGCCCTGTGGAAGCTCCCGGTGGTCTACGTCATCGAGAACAACAAGTACGCCATGGGCACGGCGCAGGAGCGCGCCTCGGCCGGCGAACTGCACCAGCGCGGCGCCTCCTACGGCATCCCCGGCCACCAGGTCAACGGCATGAACGTGCTGGACGTCAAGGCGGCGGCCGACGAATGGATCCCCTGGGTGCGCGACGGCAACGGCCCGGTGATCCTCGAGCTGAAGACCTACCGCTACCGCGGCCACTCCATGTCCGATCCCGCGAAGTACCGGACGAAGGAGGAGGTCGAGAAGATGCGGACGGAATCCGATCCCATCGACCAGATGAAGAAGCTCCTGCTCGACAAGGGCGTCGCCGACGAGGACAAGCTGAAGGAGATCGACCGCGCGGTGAAGGCGGTGGTCTCCGAGGCGGCGGAGTTCTCGCAGCAGAGCCCGGAGCCGGACCCGTCCGAGCTCTACACGGACGTCCTCGTCGCAAGCTGACGCGAAACCAATGGCGGAGCCGCGGCGCGGCACCCGTCCGGCACGACCGGTCGGGGCACGCGCGCGGACGCGGAGGGAAGGTATGCCGATCGAAGTGCTGATGCCGGCGCTGTCGCCCACCATGACCGAGGGCAAGCTGGCGAAATGGCTGAAGAAGGAAGGGGACGCGGTCAAGTCCGGCGACGTGCTGGCCGAGATCGAGACCGACAAGGCGACCATGGAGGTCGAGGCCGTCGACGAGGGCCGGATCGGCAAGCTGCTGGTGGCCGAGGGCACCGACAACGTCGCCGTGAACACCCCCATCGCCATCCTGCTGGAGGAGGGTGAATCCGCCGACGCCGCCCTGGCGACCGCGGAGGAGAGCACGCCCAAGACCGCCGCCGCCCCGGCCCCGGCCGGCGAGGCGCCGGCCGCGGCCACCCTGCCGACCCCGGCCCAGGTCAAGGGTCCGGCGGCCCCGCCGCCGTCCGACGAGGACCGCTTCTTCGACAAGACCGTCAAGAGGACGGTGCGCGAGGCGCTGCGCGACGCCATGGCCGAGGAGATGCGGCGCGACGCCAACGTCTTCCTGATGGGCGAGGAGGTCGCCCAGTACCAGGGCGCCTACAAGGTGTCGCAGAACCTGCTGCAGGAGTTCGGCCCGGACCGCGTCATCGACACGCCGATCACCGAGCACGGCTTCGGCGGCCTCGCCGTCGGCGCCGCCTTCAAGGGGCTGCGGCCGATCGTCGAGTTCATGACCTTCAACTTCGCCATGCAGGCGATCGACCAGATCGTCAACTCGGCCGCCAAGACCTTGTACATGTCGGGCGGGCAGATGGGCTGCCCCATCGTCTTCCGCGGCCCCAACGGCGCGGCGGCGCGGGTCGCCGCCCAGCACTCCCAGGACTACGCGTCCTGGTACGCCCACTGCCCGGGCCTCAAGGTGGTGGCCCCCTACTCGGCCTCCGACTTCAAGGGTCTGCTGAAGTCCGCCATCCGCGATCCCAACCCGGTGATCTTCCTGGAGAACGAAATCCTCTACGGCCACAGCTTCGAGGTGCCGGAGAGCGAGGACTTCACGGTGCCGATCGGCCGGGCCAAGGTGCTGCGCCAGGGCAAGGACGTCACCATCGTCGCCTACTCGCTGATGGTGGCCCACGCGCTCGCCGCCGCCGAGACGCTGGCCGGCGAGGGCATCGAGGCCGAGGTCATCGACCTGCGCACCATCCGCCCCCTGGACGTCCACACCATCGTCGAGAGCGTCAAGAAGACCAACCGGCTGGTGTCCGTGGAAGAGGGCTGGCCGGTGTGCGGCATCGGCTCCGAGCTGTCGGCGCTGATGATGGAGCACGCCTTCGATTTCCTCGACGCGCCGGTGGTGCGGGTGGCCGGCGTCGACGTGCCGATGCCCTACGCCGCCAACCTGGAAAAGCTCGCTTTGCCGCAGCCCGACGCCGTCGTGGCCGCGGCCAAGCAGGTCTGCTATCGCTGAGGAGGGCACCATGACCATTCCGATCCTGATGCCCGCCCTCTCGCCCACGATGACCGAGGGCAACCTCGCGAAGTGGCTGAAGAAGGAAGGCGACGAGGTCAAGGCCGGCGACGTGCTGGCGGAGATCGAGACCGACAAGGCGACCATGGAGGTCGAGGCCGTCGACGAGGGGGTGCTCGGCAAGATCCTCGTCGAGGGCGGCTCCCAGGGCGTCGCGGTGAACACCCCCATCGCCATCCTCCTGGAGGAGGGCGAGGACGCCAGCGCGCTGGCCGGTGCCGCTGCCGCCCCGGCGGCCGCCCCCGCCGCCCAGCCGGCTCCCCAAACCGCCCCCCAAACCGCTGCGGCGCCGGAGGCTCCCAAGGCCGCGCCCCCGACCCCGGCCCCGGCCGGCACCGGCGGCCGGGTGTTCGCCAGCCCGCTGGCGCGGCGCCTGGCCGAGCAGGCCGGCCTCGACCTGACGACGGTCAAGGGCACCGGCCCCAACGGCCGCATCGTGAAGGCCGACGTGGAGGCCGCCAAGGCCGCCCCGCGCGTGCCGTCCGCCGCTCCTGCCGCCCAGCCCTCCGCCGCTCCGGCGGCGCCGGCCGCCGCCCCGGCCGCAGCGCCCAAGCTGTCCACGGGCATCGACGCCAAGGCGTATTCCGACAAGCTCGGCATGCGCTACAAGGCGGTGCCCAACAGCTCGATGCGCAAGACCATCTCGCGGCGTCTCACCGAGGGGCAGCAGACCATCCCGCAGTACCACCTCACCGTGGACTGCATCATCGACGACCTGCTGAAGGTGCGCGCCGACCTCAACGGCCGGTCCGACGCCTACAAGCTGTCGGTCAACGACTTCGTCATCCGCGCCTCCGCCCTGGCCCTGAAGAAGATGCCGGTGCTGAACGCCGCCTGGACCGACGAGGCGATGCTCGAGTACGAGAACGTCGACATCTCCGTCGCCGCCGCCACGCCGACCGGGCTCATCACGCCGATCATCAAGAACGCCGACCGCAAGGGCCTGGCCGAGATCTCGGCGGAGATGAAGGACCTCGCCAAGCGGGCCCGCGAGGGCGCGCTGAAGCCCGAGGAGTACCAGGGCGGCACCTTCTCGATCTCCAACCTCGGCATGTTCGGGATCAAGCAGTTCGAGGCGCTGATCAACCCGCCCCAGGGCGCCATCCTGGCGGTCGGCGTCAGCGAGCAGCGCCCGGTGGTCAAGGACGGCGCGCTGGCCATCGCCACGGTGATGAGCTGCACCATCTCGGTCGACCACCGCGTCGCCGACGGCGCCGTCGGAGCCCAGTTCCTTTCGGTGTTCAAGAAGCTCATCGAAGACCCTCTGAGCATGCTGCTCTGAGCGGCCGATTGCGTTGACGTATCAAGATTTTAGGAGGCTGTTCTCATGGCCGACATGAACTACGACGTCATCGTCATCGGCGGCGGTCCGGGCGGCTACGTGGCGGCGATCCGCGCCGCCCAGCTCGGCCTGCACACGGCGGTGGTGGAACGCGAGCACCTCGGCGGCATCTGCCTGAACTGGGGCTGCATCCCCACCAAGGCCCTGCTGCGCACGGCCGAGGTCATGCACCTGGCCAAGCACGCGTCGGATTTCGGCTTGTCCGTCAAGGACGTGGACTTCGATCTTGCCAAGGTGGTGGAGCGGTCGCGCAAGATCGCCGGCCAGCTCAACGGCGGCGTCAAGCACCTGCTGAAGAAGAACAAGGTCACCGTCATCGACGGCGAGGGCAAGCTGGCCGGCAAGGGCCAAGTGGCCGTCACCAAGGGCGGTGCGCCGGTCGGCACCTTCGGGGCGAAGAACATCATCATCGCCACGGGCGCGCGGGCCCGCACCCTGCCGGGCCTCGAGGACGACGGCAAGCTGGTGTGGACCTACAAGAAGGCGATGACGCCGGAGGCCTTCCCGACGTCGCTGCTGGTCATCGGCTCGGGCGCCATCGGCATCGAGTTCGCCAGCTTCTACAACGCGCTGGGCTCCAAGGTCACGGTGGTGGAGGTGATGGACCGCATCCTCCCCGTGGAGGACGAGGAGATCTCCGGCCTCGCCCGCAAGGCCTTCGAGAAGCAGGGCATGCGGATCATCACCGGGGCCAAGGCCGGCAACCTGCGCAAGGCGGCCGACAGCGTCACGGTGGCGGTGGAGGCCAAGGGCAAGTCCGAGGACATCACCGTCGACCGGGTCATCGTCGCCGTCGGCATCTCGCCCAACACCGAGAACCTCGGCCTGGAGAACACCAAGGTGAAGATGGACCGCGGTCACATCCTCACCAACCCGATGTGCCAGACCGACGAACCCGGCGTCTACGCCATCGGCGACGTCACCGGGGCGCCGTGGCTGGCCCACAAGGCCAGCCATGAGGGGGTGATCGTCGCCGAGCACATCGCCGGCAAGCACCCCCACGCGCTGGACGTCCGGATGATCCCGGGCTGCACCTACTCGCACCCGCAGATCGCCTCGGTGGGCCTCAGCGAGGCCAAGGCCAAGGAGAAGGGCTACCAGGTCAAGGTCGGCCGGTTCCCCTTCATCGGCAACGGCAAGGCCATCGCCCTGGGCGAGCCCGAGGGCCTGGTCAAGACGGTCTTCGACGCCAAGACCGGCGAGTTGCTGGGCGCCCACATGATCGGCGCCGAAGTGACGGAGCTGATCCAGGGCTACACGGTCGCCAAGACCATGGAGACCACCGAGGCCGAACTCATGCACACCGTCTTCCCGCACCCCACCCTGTCGGAGATGATGCACGAGTCCGTCCTTGATGCCTACGGCCGGGCGGTCCATTTTTAACGAGCCTATCCGATGTGACATCTCCCGGTCGACCGATGAGCCGAGCCAGCGCCGCCTACGACGAGGACTTCTACGCCTGGACCCAATCCCAGGCGGCGGAGTTGCGTCGTGCCGGCGCGGCCCGCAACAACGCCCCGGTCGACTGGGAGAACGTCGCGGAGGAGATCGAGAGCATGGGCCGCAGCGAGTGGAGCGAGATCGACAGCCGCTTGACGGTTCTTCTGCTTCACCTGCTGAAATGGCTGTATTGCCCGGAGCTCCATGAACGGTGCGAGCGCGGCTGGCGCGCCACCATCCGCGAACAGCGCCGGATGGTGGGCAAACGCCTGAAGCAAAGCCCGAGCCTGCGGCCGGTCGTGGTCTCGGAGTTCGGAGAGCTCTATGCACAGGCGCGCCTCGGCGCGGCCGACGAGGCCGAGGTCGACCAGGAGCGCTTTCCCGCCGAGCCGCCCTTCACCCTTGACCAGGCGCTGGATCCGGCCTATCCGGCCCAACTGTTTCCGCCGGAATGGCGCGTGTGAGCGCCGCCGGCCCATTGACCGGTGCGGCCGCGTCGCGGCGCGCCGGTGGGAGTTGCTGACGCCATGACCGACGCCCCCGCGAACGACGTCGCCACGACCGACGTGCCCGCCGCCGACAAGCTGCGCCACCCGGAGAAGGCCCACCGGCCCGACAACCCGGTGCAGCGCAACAAGCCCGCGTGGCTGCGCGTCAAGGCGCCGATGAGCCCGGAGTACCACGAGACCCGCAAGCTGATGCGCGGCCTCAAGCTCCACACCGTGTGCGAGGAGGCGGCCTGCCCCAACATCGGGGAGTGCTGGAAGCACCGCCACGCCACCTTCATGATCCTGGGCGCCATCTGCACCCGCGGCTGCGCCTTCTGCAACGTGCAGACCGGGCGGCCCGACACGCTCGACCCGCACGAGCCGGACAACGTGGCGGAGGCGACGGCGCACCTCCAGCTCAGCCATGTGGTGGTCACCTCGGTCGACCGCGACGACCTGGACGACGGCGGGGCCGAGCATTTCGCCCGCACCATCCGGGCGATCCGCGCGGCGACGCCGGCGACCACCATCGAGGTGCTGACCCCCGACTTCCAGAAGAAGCGGGGTGCGCTGGAGACGGTGGTGGCCGCCCGCCCCGACGTCTTCAACCACAACCTGGAGACCGTGCCGCGGCTCTACCCGACGATCCGCCCCGGCGCGCGCTACTTCGCCTCGCTCCAGCTCCTGGCCCGGGTCAAGGAGGTCGATCCGACCATGTTCACCAAATCCGGCATCATGGTCGGGCTGGGCGAGACCAAGGAGGAGGTGGCCCAGGTGATGGACGACATGCGCGCCGCCGACGTCGACTTCATCACCATCGGCCAGTACCTGCAGCCGACGCCCAAGCACGTGGCGGTCGACCGCTTCGTCACGCCGGAGGAGTTCGAGGCCTACACGCGCATGGCCCGCGCCAAGGGCTTCCTCATGGTGTCGGCCTCCCCCCTGACCCGGTCGTCCCACCATGCCGGGTCGGACTTCGTCAAGCTGCGCGCCGCCCGCGCCGCCAAGCACGCGGCCGAGTGACGGAGACGCAGCGCGCATGCCCACCCACGCCGAGCAGAAGGTCCTGCCCTACTCGCCCCAGCAGATGTACGCTCTGGTCGCCGACGTCGAGCGATACCCGGAGTTTCTGCCCTGGTGCCTCGCCGCCCGCGTGCGTCGGCGCGAGGGACATGTTCTGTTCGCCGATCTGGTCATCGGCTTCAAGATGGTCCGCGAGCGCTTCACCTCGCGCGTCGAGATGAACGAGCCGCAGTGCCGCATCGACGTGCAGTACACCGACGGCCCGTTCCACTACCTGAACAATCACTGGATCTTCCTGCCCCACGAGCGCGGCACCTGCGTCGACTTCTACGTGGATTTCGAGTTCCGCTCGAAGATGCTGCAGAAGATCATGGGAGTTCTGTTCAACGAGGCGGTGCGCCGCATGGTCCAGGCGTTCGAGACCCGGGCCCACCAACTCTACGGCGGCCAGACCGCCGGTGCCTGAGCCCGCCGGCGCCTGAGCCCGCCGGCGCCTGAGGCCGCCCCTTCAGGGCCGCAGCAGCGCCTCCACCTCGGCCAGTCGCGCCACCACCCGGCTGGCGGCGCCCGTCGGCGTCCCCGGTGGCGCCAGCAGGACGGAGCGGCCGACGCCGGCCGCCCGCGCCGCCGCCATGTCGGTGGGCTGGTCGCCGACCATCAGCGAGCGGGCAAGGTCCAGGTCGAGCCGGCGCTGCGCCTCCAGGATCATGCCGGGGTTGGGCTTGCGCCAGAAGCTGTCGCGGGCGTAGCGCGCCACCGTGCCGGCGCGGTGGTAGGGGCAGTGGAGCACGGCCGCCAGCGGCGCGCCGCGCGCGGCGAAGGCCTCGCCCATCCAGGCGGACAGGGCGCCGAACTCCTCCTCGCCGTAGAAGCCGCGGGCGATTCCGGACTGGTTGGTGATCACCGCGATCCGGTAGCCCAGGTCGACGGCGCGCCGGGCCAGGGCGAAGACGCCGTCCACGAACTCGAAGCGGTCGACGCTGCACACGTAACCGTGGTCGAGGTTGACGACGCCGTCGCGGTCGAGCAAGAGGCCCTTGGCCGGCATGGAGGTCCCCCGTCATCAAATGGCCACGCCTTGGTATCACGACCGTTGGCCGCGAGGGGTTGAAACCGGCGGGCGATCCCGCTAGCCATTACCCCAGCCGCGCGCACCCCCCCGTCCCCCCGCCGCGCGGCCGCACCACCCGACCGGACGAAACGAGAAGCCGACCGCATCGCCATGGGCCTGGGACACTACGATTACGACCGCCGCTACCGACGCCGCTTCTGGAGCGGTTTCGGGAAACTGGCGTTCTTCGCCCTGATCCTGCTGGGCTCTGGGCTGTTCGCGTACCAAATGGGCATCGAGCAGCTGAAGGGCCGGGACAAGGCGCTGCGCGAGGAGGTCGCCAGCCTGTCGCAGCAGAAGGCGGAGCTGGAACTGCTGGCGGGACAGATGCAGCACGCCGCCCGCGCCGCGGAAGCCCGCGTGCAGGACCTGGAATCCCGCCTCGCCAGCGAGGTGCCGACCGGCGACCTCGCCACGCTCACCGACCTGGTGCGGGCGCGGCTGTCCGACGGGCTGGAACCGAAGCGGCTGGGCTTCGTCATCGAGAACGCCCAGAACCCACGCGCCTGCCAGCCGCCGGAGAGCAAGCGCTTCGTGCTGTCGACGCCGCTGGTCAAGTCGGGCGCCCGCTCCGCCTCCTTCGCCAACGGCGCGGTGACGATGACCGGCGACGGCGCATCGGCCCGCAACGGCCAGGGCCAGCCCGAAGCCTGGTACGACCCGACCGAGCCGGTGAGCATCCGCATCACCGCCCATGGCGGCGAGGAGGAGGTGGTCACGGGGCTGCTTCCCCTGCACCACTCCGTGGTCATCGACCAGACCGAGCACCGCTTCACGGTGGCCGCCGGTCCCCGCTCCTTCGTCGAGGTGACGGCCGACCGCTGCCCGTTCCCCTGACCGGCGCGGCCGCGGGCTACCCCTCGTGGCGGTGGGTGGGGTCCCGGTCGCGCTCGTAGCGCCGCGCCAGCGGGAAGGGCGGCAGCCAGGCCTCGCGGCGGACCGTCCACAGCTCGTAGGTCGGCCGGAACTGGTCGGGGGCATCCAGGGCGCCGAGGTTGACCTCGACCTCGTCGGCGCTTCGCCCGAAGACGGGCGAGCCGCAGCGCGGGCAGAAGTGCCGGCCGGCGTAGGACGCCGTCTCGCCGTCCACCGTCACCGCGTCCGCGGGATAGATGGCGGAGGCGTGGAACAGGGCGCCATGGTGCTTGCGGCAATCCAGGCAGTGGCACAGGCCGACGCGGTAGGGCGGTCCCACCGCCGTGACGCGCACGGCGCCACACAGGCAGCCGCCGGTGACACGCTCCATGATCGGACTCCCTTCCTGGTCAGGAAACGGTGCAGTGACAGAGGGGGGAACGCCCGGCGCCGCCAATCGGCGCCGGGCCGGCCTAGACGGCAAAGGGGCGCGGCACGCCGCCGGCGGCGTGGATCGCCCGCATTGTCGCGAACGCGCGCTCCAGCGCCCGCGTCAGGCCATCGGTGTCGAACAGAGGTGCGGCCGCCCGGCCCGCCTCCAGCCGCCCGCGCAGGTCGGCCAGCGCCGCGGGATCGGCCGTCAGGCGCAGGGCCAGCGCCTCGTAGGCCTCCAGGGTCGGGGCGACCAGCTCCGGCAGGCCGACGGCGCGCAGCAGGCTCGCCCCCACCCGCCCGGCGAAGGCCCGGCCGCACAGGGTGAGCACCGGCAGACCCGCCCACAGGGCGTCGCTGGCGGTGGTGTGGGCGCCAACGGGGGCGGTGTCGAGGAACAGGTCGGCCAAGCGGTGGCGCGCCAGATGCGCCGGCAGCGGGGCGCGCGGCGCGAACACCAGCCGGTCGGGATCGACGCCATGGGCCACGGCGGCGCGGCGCAGATTGGCCATGGCCTCGCCCGCCCCCTCCAGCAGCCACAGAACGCTGCCCGGCCGCGCGGCCAGCAGGCGCATCCACACCGCGAACACCGCCGGCGTGATCTTGTAGGCGCTGTTGAAGCAGCAGACCACCAGCCCCCGCTCCGGCAGGCCGCAGGCGGCGCGCGTCGGCGTGTCCGCCGCCACCGGGCGGGAGCGGTCGTTGGGCTGGTAGCAGACCGGCAGGTGGACGATGCGCTCCGCATACCACGGCTGGTGATCGGCCGGGGCCACCACCGGGTCGGCGATGACATAGTCGACGGCGCCGCTGCCCAGGGTGCCGGGATAGCCCAGCCACTGGGCCTGCACCGGTGCCGGGCGGCGCGCCACGATCTCGGGCCGCGCCCCCTGGGTGTGGCCCTTCAGGTCCACCAGGACATCGATGCCGTCGCCGCGGATGCGGTCGGCGGCGGCCGCGTGATCGGCCCCGGCAAGGTCGGTGAAGCGGTCGACGCCGCGCCGCAGGCGGGCGCGCATCGCCCCGCCGTCGTCGGCGCCGTAGGAATAGGCGATCACCTCGACCGCCCGCCGGTCGTGCCGCTCCACCAGCTCGGCGATGAGCACCGCCGTGGCGTGCTCCTGGAAATCGGCGGAGAGGTAGCCGACCCGCACCGGACCGCCGCCGGCGCGCGGCGCGGCCGGCGGCAGGGGGGTGATGCCGGCCATGCGCCACGCCGCGTAGCGCTCGGCGCAGCGGCGCTCCAACGCCGGCCCGGCGTCCTCCCCCAGGAAGATCCACGGGTTGGCCTGGACGGTGGCGCCGTCGCGCACCAGCGCCACCAACCGGGTCGACAGGGCCTCCAGCCCCTGCCACCGGCACAGGTGGCGGTGCGCCTGGACCAGCTGGGACAGCACGCCGCCGGCGTCGGGCAACCCGACGGCCAGGGCGCGGGTGAGCACGGGCACCGCCGCGGCGACGGCGCCGGCGTCCTTCAGGGTCAGGGCGAGGTTGGCGTGGGCCTCGGCGCGGCCGGGCTCCAGCACCACGGCGATGCGGAACCGCCGGGCCGCCTCGTCCTCGGCGCCACGCTGGCGCAACACGCCGCCCAGGTTGAGCTGGGCGGCCGCCAGATCGGGGGCGAGACGCACCGCCGTCCGCAGCGCCTCCTCGGCCGCGGCGGCGCGGCCCAGGCTGCGCAGCAACGCCCCGTGGTTGCTGTGGGCCGGGGCGAAATCGGGCATCAGCCGGGCCGCCTCGCCATAGGCGACCGCCGCCTCGGCGGTGCGCCCGCGGGCCTGGAGGAACACCCCCCAATTGAACTGGACGCCGCCGAACCCCGGCAGCCACGCCACGGCGGCGCGGTGGGCCGCCTCCGCCGCGTCAAGCCGGCCGGCGCGGCGCAACGCCTCGCCGAGGTTTGAACGGGCGACGGCCTCCTCCGGCGTGCCGGGGCGGCCGAGAGCGTCGAGGGTGGCGAACAGCCCGGCCAGGGCGGCGGTGTCGCCCGGCGCCAGCGCCAGGGCGCGGCGAAACGCCGCCAGCGCCGCGTCGGGCCGGCCGGCGCGGCGCTCGGCGTCGGCCTGCGCCAGGAGGTCGGCCACGGACGCCACCGCGCCAGCGCCTATTTGCGGGCCCAGGCCCCGCCGGCGGTCATGACGAACTGGCCGGAGGGCGTGCGCTGGATCAACTCCTGCCCGGCGATGGCCTGGACCTTGTCGACCGAGGTGCCGTTGCCCTGGGCGATCTGCCGGTAGCGGGCGAGACGCTGCGCGTTGACCTGCTGGACCAGGGCCTGAACGTCGCCGGGGGCGCCGGGCAGCGCGCCCACCAGCCCGTCCGGCCGCTCGCCCACCTGCCCCGCCGCCTTGGCCGCGGACAGCGCCTCCTGGGCCGGCGCCGGCGCCGGCGCGCCGCCCAGCAGGACCAGCGCCAGCGCGACAATCGACAGGAACCGGATCATGAGGCGCCTCCCTTGGTGGTGCCCGCCGGCGCGCCGTCGGTCGCCGGCGGCAGGCCGAACAGGTCGGGGTCGTCGAGGATCGCCCTCTCGAGGTCGCGTTCGACCTTCACCCGCACCTCCTGTTCGATCCTGATGTTGAGGTTGATCTCGATCGGCCGCTCCGGCGCTTCGAGCTTCACCGTCGGGGCGCAGGCGGTGACCGCCAGGGCGGTTCCCACCGCCACCGCCGCCAAGGCGGCCGCCGGGCGGCGCAAGGTCGGGACGTCCATGGTGCTCCTATTGTTGGAACTCCAACATGCGGTCGCGCACCGCATCGGGGATGCGGTAGGCGTCGAGGCTTTGGCGCAGGATGCGGTCGAGCGCGCCGCTCACATTAAGATTAAGGGCGACGGGATAGCCATCATAGAATTCGGGGTTGGACCCGCGGATCGACAGCCCCACCACCAGCTCGCCCCCGGCCACCCCGTTGATGGTCATGGCCAGACTGTCGTAGCGGAAGTCGGTCAACGCCCCCATCAGCAGAGCGGTCGGGCTGCCCGGCTCGCCCTCGGTCAGGAAGGACGGCGGCTCGGCCGGGTCGTAACGCAGGATGCCACCGTCGCGGGCGGACAGCGTGGCGCCGTCGATTCGCACGGTCTCTCCCTCGACCCAGACCGGCATCACCCCGTCCAGGCGCCCCGTCGCCGCCAGCCCCTCGACCGTCACGAGGTCGAGCACGGCGCCGAGATCCAGGCCGACCGCCTCCAGCTCGATCCGGCCTTCGGGCGCGGCGAGCGGGAGACGGAACGGCCGGGCCCGGACCGTGCCGCCGGCCCAGTGCCATTCCGCCTCGTCGACGGCGACGACGGCCCGGCGGTCGAGCCCGAAGCGCAGCACGCCGTCGGTGAGCGGCAGCCCGACATCAAGGCGCTTCACGGCCAGCACCTGCCCGGCCGGGACGGTCGGCGGCATCAGGGAGGACAGAGTGACCACGCCGTTGACGCCGGCGACCGACACCGGCCCGGCGGCGGCGGCCACATCGGTCAGCAGCAGCCGGCCCGACGTGCCCACCCCCTTGGCACCCCATGCCAGGGCGCCACGCGCGGCCACCGTTCCCGCGACCGCGCGCGCCATCGCCCCGGCCAGCGGCGACAGAGCGGCCGGCTGCAGCCCGTCGGGATGGAAGACCACCGGCTGGAGACGGACCTCCAGCCGCCCCTCCCCGCTGGCGAGGCCGTGGCGACCCGACGCCTGGACACGCACGCCCGATGGGCCGTCGACCGTCGCCGACAGGGCGAGCTCGCCGTCCAGCGGCCCCTCGGCCCGGGCCGACAGCGCGACCGGGGCGAACGGCGCGGGGCGCGCGGTGCTGAGCACACGCCCGGCCGTGGCGTCGCTGACCAGGCGCCCGTCCGCCACCGTCGTGGCGAGCCGCAGCCCCTCCACCCGGAGGTCGGCATCGGGGATGGCAAGGTGCGGCACGCGGGTGGTGAGCCGCAGGGAAGGCGCGCCGCCGTCCAGCGGCACGACGGCGGCGGGGCCGGCGGCGGGGCCGTCGTCGGGACCGGCGATGCACGCCCCCTCCGGCAGCTCCACCCGGTGTCCGGCCAGGACCAGGCCGTCGGTGGTGAGCGTCAGACACCCGTCCAGGACCAGCGCGACGGCGTCGGTGGCCAGCCGCCCCGACACCCGCCCCGCCACCGTGCCCCCTCCGGCCGGACCGCCGAGCCGGGCGAGGTCGTGGGCCGCCACCGAGACGGTGGCGGCAAAGCGCCGCCCGGCGACCAACCGGCCGTCCAGCTCGAGCGTCAGCCCGAAATCCTCGGCCGCCACCGCGAGGCGCACCGCCGGCGCGGCACCGGCGCCCACCGTCAGTGACAGCGGCAGGGTCGCCGCACCGCCCGGCCACGCCACCCGCACCGTGCTGTCCTGCACCGCCACCGCGACGGGCAGGGCCGGCCAATCCCCGTCCCCGCCGTCCCCCCCATCGCCGGCGGCGGCGACCGGCAGGGCCATGCCGGCGACGCGGAGTCGCCCGCGCCCGTCCACCTCGACGCCGAGGTCCGCGCCCGCCACCACGACGCGGGCGACGCGGCCGTCCAGCAGGTCGCGCCAGGGATGAAGCACGGTGACGGTGCCCAGCCGCCGCCCCTCGCCCAGGGCGACGGCCGCCCGGCTCCAGTCCACGCCCGCCCGCACCACGGTCACCCGTGCGTCGGCGAAGCCGGCGCGCCGCAGCGCCAGGGTCAGCCCCGCCTCCAGCAGGTCGGCCCAGGCCAGGGCCATGGCGCCCGCCGCCACCACGAGAATCGCCAGCCAGATCGCCAGGCGCCGCACACCATCCCTCCCCGTTCGACCGGTCCCAGGGTAGCGCCCCCGGCCGGCCGGTCCACAGTGCAAAAAGCGCGGCCGCCGCCGCCGTCCCGGTGCAGGGTCCGGTTTGCATCGGCGCCCGTTTCGCCTATGGTCGGCCCTTGCGGAGTCGACACATCGGAGCACTTCGAATGTTGCGGTTTGCCCGCGTTGCCATGATGGCGCTGCTCGGCGCCCTGTTCTTCATAGGGGAGGCATTGGCCTTGGATCCGGAAAACACCCTTTACCTCGACCTCAAGGACGGCCGCGTCGTCATCGAGCTGCGCCCCGACCTGGCGCCGACGCATGTCGCCCGCATCAAGGAGTTGACCCGGGAGGGCTTCTACGACGGCGTCGTGTTCCACCGGGTCATCGACGGCTTCATGGCCCAGACCGGCGATCCCACCGGCACCGGCACCGGCGGCTCGGGCAAGAAGCTGAAGGCCGAGTTCTCGGCGGAGCCGCACGTGCGCGGCACGCTGTCCATGGCCCGCGCCATGGACCCCAACAGCGCCGACAGCCAGTTCTTCATCGTCTTCGACGACGCCCCGCACCTCAACGGCCAGTACACGGCCTGGGGCAAGGTGGTCGAGGGCATGGAGTTCGTCGACATGATCAAGAAGGGCAGCTCCAGCCGCAACGGCCAGGTCAGCGACCCCGACAAGATCATCAAGATGCAGGTCGCCGCCGACGCGAAGTGAGCGTCGGCGTCCTCCCCCGGGCCCGCCCCGGGGGAGGACGCGATCACGCCGGGTCCCGCCGCACCCGGGCGACGCCGGCCAGCGCCACCGCCGCAGGGTCGGCCAGTGCCGCGCGCACCAGCAGATAATCGGTGTCGTAGGTCGACAGGGCGAAGACCGGGATCGCCGCCTCCGCCAGGGCCGCCGTCAGCCGGGCCAGGATGCCGGTCAGCGCGACGTCCAGCGGACCCTCGACCCGGAACGCCCGCCAGTCGCGTTCCGCCCGCACCCCCTCCGGCACCGCGCCGTCGGCGCACACGACCGAGACCTCGTCCGCGGTGCGGGTCACCGCCACCAGCGGACCGTCCCACGCGACCCACCCGGGCACCCCGTCCTCGGGGGGCAGGCGACACACGGCGAAGGCACCCGCCATCAGGGTCAGCACCAGGGGGGCCGCCGGTTCGGCCGGCTTCATCACCGCGTCCAGCATGCGCCGGTCGACCTGGAGCGGATTGAGGATGCGCCGCGCCCGCTCCGCCAGCGAGGACACGCCGGAATCCAGGGCGCGCCGCATCATCTCCGCCGCCACGTCGCGCAGCGGCCCGTAGCCCTCGGCCAGGTCGACCATGGCCTGCAGCGCCGCGGTGCGCACGATGCGGCTTTCCGTGGCCCCGAACCACTGGGTCATCAGGGCGGCGGCGCGCCAGCGGCGCGCCTCGTCGAGGGTCAGGCGCGGCAGCAGCCGCGCGAGATGCCAGCGCACCTCGGCCTGGTCGAGCTGCGCCGCCTCGCCGAGCAGGCGGTCGACGAAGGGGTCGACGGCGTGCGGCGCGTTGCGGCTCACCCGCTCCAGGCTCGCGGCGGCGCGCATGCGCACCCGCGCATCCGGGTGGAACAGGCAGTCGACCAGTTCCGCCGCCAGGACCGGCTTCGCGGCCACGGCGTCGGCGACCGAGGCCGTGGCGCCGTCCGGGCGGCGGTCGCCACGGACCAGCCGCCCGGCCAGCCCGGTCATCGACGGCCGGTCCGGCCCGGCGGCGGACGCCCGGGAATGTTCCGGCCGAACTTGGAGCCGGCCTTCAGCGCGGAGGGGCGTGGCGGTGGCGGCGGGGGCGGCGGGGGCGGCGGCTCGCCCTTCACGTCGGCCCCGGCGGCCATGTCGGCAAGGTCCTTCATCAGGCGCTTCACGCCGGCGACGCGCAGGCCCGCGTCGTCCCACACCCGGGTGTGGACCAGCTTGTGGTCGGGCCGCAGCTTCATCAACCCACCCTGCCCGGCGATGTAGGCGAGCAGCTTGTCGGGGCGGGCGAAGCTGTTGCCGTGGAAGGTCAGCACGGCGCCCTTGGGCCCGGCGTCGACCCGCTCGACCCCCGCCTGGCGGCAGAGCTGCTTGACGGTGACCACGTCCAGAAGGTTCTCGACCTCCGCCGGCAACGGGCCGAAGCGGTCGATCAGTTCGGCGGCGAACCCCTCGACCTCCGGACGGTCCACCAGCTCGGCGATGCGCCGGTACAGGGTCAGACGGACCGTGAGATCGGTGACGTAGGTCTCCGGGATCAACACCGGCGTGCCCAGGTTGATCTGCGGCGTCCAGCCCGCCGCCTCGGCGCCGCCGCCGTCCTGGCCCAGCCCGGCGCGGGCGTTGGCCACCGCCTCCTCCAGCATGTGCTGGTAGAGCTCGACGCCGACCTCCTTGACGTGGCCGGACTGCTCCTCGCCCAGCAGGTTGCCGGCACCGCGGATGTCCATGTCATGGCTGGCGAGCTGAAAGCCGGCGCCGAGGCTGTCCAGCGTCTCGATCACGTGCAGGCGCTGCTGCGCCGTGGCGGTGAGCTGCTTGTTGGGGGTGTAGGTCAGATAGGCGTAGCCACGCACCTTGGAGCGGCCGACACGGCCGCGGATCTGGTAGAGCTGGGCCAGCCCGAACAGGTCGGCGCGGTGGACGATCATCGTGTTGGCGGTGGGGATGTCGAGGCCGCTCTCGATGATGTTGGTGGCCAGCAGCACCTCGAACTTGCCCTCGTCGAAGGCGGTCATCACGTCTTCCAGCTCCGACGCGGCCATCTGGCCGTGGGCGGTGGTGACCTTCACCTCCGGCACCAGCTCGCGCAGCCGCTCCGCCACCTTCGGCAGGTCCTCCAGCCGCGGGCAGACATAGAAGGTCTGGCCGCCGCGGTAATGCTCGCGCAGGATCGCCTCGCGGATGACCACGGGGTCGTAGGGCAGCACGAAGGTGCGCACGGCCAGCCGGTCGACCGGCGGGGTGGCGATCAGCGACAGCTCGCGCACCCCCGACAGCGCCATCTGCAAGGTGCGCGGGATCGGCGTCGCCGTCAGGGTCAGCACGTGCACGTCGGCGCGCAGCTCCTTCAGGCGCTCCTTCTGCTTCACGCCGAAATGCTGCTCCTCGTCGACGATCACCATGCCCAGGCGCTTGAAATCGACGCCCTTGCCGAGCAGGGCGTGGGTGCCGATGACGATGTCGGCGGTGCCCTCGGTGATCTCCTTCTTGACCCGGGTGGCGTCCTTGGCGGTCACCATCCGCGAGAGCTGGACGATGCGCAGGGGCAGCCCGGCGAAGCGGGTGGCGAAGGTCTTGTGGTGCTGGCGCGCCAGCAGCGTCGTCGGCACCACCACCGCGACCTGGCGGCCGCTCATCGCCACGGCGAAGGCGGCGCGCAGCGCCACCTCGGTCTTGCCGAAGCCGACGTCGCCGCACACCAGGCGGTCCATGGGCCGGCCGGAGCCGAGGTCGGTGAACACCTCCTCGATCGCCTTCAACTGGTCGTCGGTCTCCGGGAAGGGGAAGCGCGCGGCGAATTCCTGATAGAGACCCTCGGGCGCGTCGACCGCCTCGGCACGCCGCAGCTCGCGCTCCGCAGCGATCTTCAGAAGCGCTTCGGCCATGTCCTTCAGGCGCTTCTTGACCCGCGCCTTGCGGCCCTGCCAGCCCGCCCCGCCCAGCTTGTCGAGCTGGCCGCCGGCCTCCTCGCTGCCGTAGCGGGTCAGCACCTCGATGTTCTCCACCGGCACGTAGAGCTTGTCGCCGCCCTCGTAGACCAGGCGCAGGCAGTCGTGCGGGGCGCCGGAGACGGTCAGGGTCTCCAGCCCGTCGTAGCGGCCGATGCCGTGGTCCATGTGGACCACCAGGTCGCCCTCGTTGAGGGCGGAGTACTCGGCGATGAAGTTGGCGGCCTTGCGCTTGCGCTTGCCGGCGGGGCGGACCAGGCGGTCGCCGAGGATGTCCTGCTCGGTGATCACCGCCAGGTCGGGCGCGGTGAAGCCGTGCTCGATCCCCAGCACCATCATGCCGGTGACGTGGCGGTCGAAACGCCGGGCGTCCTCCACGCTCTCCGCCGGCTCCAGCCCGGCGATGCCGTGGTCGGCCAGCACCGCCATCAGGCGGTCGCGCGACCCCGCGGAGTAGCCGGCCACCAGCACCCGCCGGCCGTCGGCGCGCAGGCGCTGGATGTGGTCGCGCACCGCGTCGAACACGTTGACGTCGGGCCGCGCCCGCTCCTCGGCGAAATCGTGGCCGCGGCGGCCGCCGGCATCCATGGTGCCCATCACCCCGGGCGGCGTGGCGAAGGGCTGGAGCCGGACCACCCCGTGCCCGCCGAGCGCCGCGTCCCACTGCGCGCGGTCGAGGAACAGGAGGCCAGGCGGGATCGGCTTGTAGACCGGCTGGCCCGCCTTCTTCTCCACCGACGCCATGGTGGCGCGGGCGGAATGGAAGTCCTCGATCTGGGCGAGACGGGCGTCGCGCGACTCCTCGGCCTGGTGGTCGAGGGAGATCAGGGCCTTGGGCAGATAGGCCAGCAGGCTGTCCAGCCCCTCGTGGAACAGGGGCAGCCAGTGCTCCATGCCGCCGAACTTGCGCCCGGCGCTGATCGCCTCGTAGAGCGGGTCGTCGTCGGTGACCGCCCCGAACAACTCGCGATAGCCGGAGCGGAAGCGCGCGATCGCCGGCTCGTCTAGGAACACCTCCGACACCGGCTTGAGCACCACGCCGTCGCGCTTCTCGGTGGTGCGCTGGGTCATCGGGTCGAAGGCGCGCACGCCGTCCAGCTCGTCGCCGAACAGGTCGAGGCGCAGCGGCTCCTCGGTGCCCGGCGGGAACAGGTCGATGATGCCGCCGCGGATGGCGAACTCGCCGGGCTCCCGCACCGTCTGGGCGCGGGTGTAGCCGTTCTGCGCGAGGTAGCGCTGCAGCGGGTCGAGATCGATGCGGTCGCCGATCCGCGCCGCGAAGGTGGCGTGGCGGAAGGCGCCGCGGCCCGGCACCTTCTGGAGCAGGGCGTTGACGGTGGTGATCACCACCAGCGGCGCGCCGCCGTCCCGGCGCTCGAGCAGCCGGGTCAGGGTGTCGATGCGCCGGGCGATGATCTCGCCGTTGGGGGACACCCGGTCGTAGGGAAGGCAATCCCAGGCGGGAAAGGTCAACACGTCGAGAGCCGGCGCGAAGAAGGCCAGGGCCTCGGCCAGGCGCGCGGTGCGGGTGTCGTCGAGGGCCACGTGCAGCACGCCGGCGGGGCCGGCGCGGCGCGCCAGCTCCGCGACGACACGGGCGTCATGCCCCTCGGGAGCGCCGCCGACCAGGAGGCGGGCCGGGCGGCCGGGCTGAAGTTCGAATTTGATCAAGGTGGTACGGCGGCTCAGGAGCCCTGACGGGGCGTGTAGCGGAACTGGGTGAAGAGGCGCATCACCTCGGTGTCGTGCTCGGCCGGCACCGGCTCGCGGCCCGTCATCCAGTTATAGAGATCGGGATCGCCGAGTTCCAGGAGCGCCTCGAAGCGGTCGAGCCCGCGCGTGTCGAAATCCGCCACATGGGCGTCGGCGAAGCTGCCCAGCAGCAGGTCCATCTCCCGCGTGCCGCGGTGCCAGGCGCGAAAGCGCAGCCGCCGGCGCCGCACCTCGATGGTCTCCGTGGAGGTGCCCAATCCCCTGCTCCCCGCCAGACGTGGCCGATCGGCGAGAGGTACCCCATGGCGCCCCCGTCCGGCAAGGGCCGGCGGCACGGCCGGCGCGGACTGCGCGCCGCGGCTTGCGCCGGTTGCTCGTCGCCGGCGCCGTTCCCCCTTTCCGCTTGCCCCGCGTTATCCAACTTACGTATTATGAGCTTTGGCATAGTCGCGGCTTCCCGCGCGGCACCGAGGGGCAGGAGCAGTGTTGGACAGCGGCAAGCGTGGCTGGGGCGGCGGGACGGGTGCGTGTCCGGAGGCCGCTCCCGCCATCCGGACCCCGGCACCCGCCCGATGCCGCCCGCGCACGCCCTGCACCACCTGCCGCGCCATCCTGACGGCCCGGGCCTTGAGCCGCGCGGCCGGGGATGTGGAGGCGCGGATCCTGCTGCTGCGCGTCGAGCGCTGGCTGCTCTCCCTCCCCGGCCCGGCGCTCCCCGGCCCGGTGCTCGACGAGTCGGCGCTCGACGAGTCGGCGCGGGTCCGTCCGGCCGGGCCGGCAGCGGGCTGACTCGGCCCGGCGTGCCCCCTGCCCCCCTTTGGCTTTCGTGGATGATCGTCCCCGCGGCCTATGTCGGGCGGGCAGGAACGCGGAACCATGCCCAGACGATCGTGTTGCGACCCCCGTCTGCTTCCACACAAAGCCGAAGGAGGGAACATGGCGACGCGGGTGCTCACGGAGATGGCCGGGATTGCGGGATTGGTGATGTTGATGAGTTCCGGCCCCTTGGGCGCCAGTTCGTTCGTTGACGGGGCCGGTTCGTTCGTAGACGGGGATTGCCGCACCACCGCCGAGGGGTGCCCTGCCGACGTCCGGCCCTTCATCGACACCGGTGTCGCCTCGTGGTACGGGCCCGGATTCCACGGCCGGCGCACGGCCAGCGGCGCGGTGTTCGACCAGAACGCGATGACCGCGGCCCACCGCACCCTGCCGCTCGGCACCGAGGTGCGGGTGGTGCGCATCGATGACGGGCGGTCGGTGCGGGTGGCGATCAACGACCGCGGGCCGTTCATCGACGGCCGGGTGATCGACCTGTCGCGCGGCGCCGCCGCGAAGCTCGACATGCGCGAGGAGGGAATCACCGCGGTGCGGGTCTACGTCGTGGGCGAGCCGCGGGTCGTCATCGCCGACAACGACGCTCTGCCGGCGGCCCTGGTCGGCGCCGATCCCGACCCGGCGCCGGTTCCCGTCCGCGCACCGGTGCTGGTGGCGCAGACGCCGCCCGTGCAGACGCCGCCCGAGGCGGCCCCGACCGATCCCGCGCCGGACCGCGACGCCGACGCGGCCGGGGACGACATGGCCACGGAGGAGCCGCCGACGCCGGCCCTGCCGTGATCGTCAGAACTGGGCGACGCCGACCACGGCGTGAACGAACAGGGTGATCGACACGCCGGCGACGATGGACTCGGCGATGGCGTAGTTGATCGCCACCACCGAGGCCTTCTTGCGCAGGCCGATGAAGACCCCCACCAGCCCGGCCAGGGCGGCGCTCACCATGGTCTTGACGACCACGTAGCCCAGGTCCCTCCAGACATGGGCCTCGCCGGAGAGGAAGGTGCGGAAGAAGTTCTCCTGCCACAGCTCGGCCGCCTGGCCGGGGAACAGCAGGTGCCAGGTCTGGAGCGAGGCCCAGCCGGCGGTGGCCATGGCCACCGCCATCAGCACCACCGAGCCCAGCACCATGTTCAGCAGGATCGAGCCGATCAGGTAGAGGTTGGCGGGGATGCGCAGGTTGTGCATCGCCTTGAACTGGCTGGACAGCACCCGGTTGCCGAGATCGGCGGCGATGATCGCGTTGTTGCGCGCCACCACCAGGATCGAGGTGATCAGGGGCACCGCCACGGTCACCTGGATGAAGCCGAGCCCGACCAGGGTCTCGTCGTGCAGCAGCGACTTCAGGTATCCGCCGAAGGAGTGATAGTTGAAGCCGAACCAGATCTCGACGAAGCCGACGATCGCCCCGCCCAGGGCGACGTAGAGCAGCATCAGCGGCGAGGCGCAGAGCACCCAGAAATACTCGGCGAAATACCGGGCGAACCAATGGGCGCCGCTGGCCCGCGGCAGCCGACCGGCCCAACTGCCCTCGGGCTCCACCTCGCCTTCGGCCACGGAGCGGGCGGCGCCCGGCGCCAGCCCCATCATCTCGCGCTCGATGACCTCCAGGTCGGGGGCGACCGAGCGCAGGCTGCGCGTGCGGGTGTCCAGCAGCAGCACGCGATCGGCCATGGGGAGCAGGTCCTCCACATGGTGGGCGACGATCACGGCCGGCTTGCCCATGCGCCGGCAGATGTCGCGGACCATGCTGGCCAACGCCCGCGAGGACCGGATGTCGAGGCCCGAGTTCGGCTCGTCGAGAAACAGCACGGGGCGGTTGGCCAGGAGCGTGCGGGCGATGGCGACGCGCTGGCGCTGGCCGCCGCTGCACGCGCTGACCAGCTTGTCGGCCGCCACGTCGGGCAGCAGCGACACCGCGCAGTCCTGCAGCGCGGCGTCCGTCTCCGGCGCGTGGTCGGCGGCGATGCGCAGGTTCTCGCCGGTGCTGAGGTCGTCGAACAGCGCGTTCTGCTGGAACACCAGACCGCCGATCTCGCTGCGGTCGCGGGACAGGTCGAAGGTCCGGCCCGCGCAGACCATGGTGCCGGTGACCCGCCAGCCGCCGGACAGGGCGTCGGGCAGACCGCTCAGCAGGTTGATCATCGTGGTCTTGCCGGAGCCCGACGGCCCGACCACCACGACGATCTCGCCGGGGCCGATGTCGAAGCTGGCATCCTCCACCAGCACCGCGCCGCCGGGTGCGGTGATGGTGAGGGCGCGGATCGCGAGGGTCGGCTCGGGCGGGACGGCGGCGGCGGCCTCCACGGCGGCGACGGCGCTCACGACCGGGCTCCGGCCGCGCCGGTGCGGCCGAGGGTCACCGGGGCGAGGGGATCGATGGCGGCGATGCGGTCGCGCTGGTCGGGGGTCATGTAGATGATCACATATCCGCTGAGTCCGCGCGCCTGGGACTTGAAGATGTCGGCGGCGAGCGAGTTGAGGTCGGCCTTCTCCTCGAGCCGGGCGAGGGTCCGGGGCGCGGCGCGCATGAGCTGCAGCGCTGGCGGGCCGACGGGCGCGAGATAGGCGGAAAAACGGCTGTCGCCGAACAGGTCGCTCAAGGTGCCGGTGAACCGGTCGTCGGCGCGCAGGCGCAGGATCAACTCCGTCGCCATGACCTCGGCCAGATGCTGCACCTGGGGAGTCGCCGCGATCTCGGCGACCGCCCGGGCCGTGCCCTCGCGCACCCGTTCGTCCGTCAGGGCTCCCGCCACCGCTTCCTCCAGGGGGGCCAGGTCCATGGCGAAGCCCTCGGAGAAGACGTCGAGCAGGTTGGCGGCGCTGCTGCGCGCGGCCTTCCACACCGCCGGGGTCAGACGCTCCAGCAGCGCCGGACGCAGATCATCGGCGACGACGCCACGGAACATGGGCTGACCGATCCGCAGCACCGCGGCCGCGGCGTCCTGGGTGGCCGGCGCCTTCCAGGCCCCGGCGAAGGCCTCGCTCACCGCCGTCTCCAGAACCGGCTTGTACTCGCGCAGGAACACCGGCGACTTCAGCGCCCCCTCGATCGCCTCGCGCGCGGCAACCACGAACTCCGCGGCGGTGTCGCGCAGCTCGGCGCGGTCGCCCTCGGTGGCCAGCACCCACAAGGTGCGCACGTTGGCGGCCAGCAGCACCGCCTCGGTGCGGCTGTCGACGGCGTCGACCGCGTCGTAGCGCGCCACCTGGATCAGGCCGTCCGCGTTCATGGTGGCGATGCCGCTGCGCCGCGTGCGCACGTCGCCGATCAGGTCGTAGACGGGAATGCCCTTGTCCGGCAGCAGGCCGGCCACCGGCTCCGGCGCGCGGTAGGCCACGGACGCGTCGGGAAGCCCGGTGGCGAAGGGAAACACCGAGGCCCCGGCGGCGCCGAAGGCGATGAGGAGGAGGGCGGCGGCGGCGAAGGCCGCGAGCCGGGAACGGGCAAACCGAAGCAGCGCCGAAAAGGTCACGGGATCTCCGTCCGTCGGTCCAGGCTGGCTGGGGGGCAGTGCACAACGCCGCAGAGGAAAGCGAAGCCCTCGACTCCTGTCCAGGGAAAACGCGGCGCGGCGCGCCCGTTCAGCGCTTCCACTCGCGGCTGGATTTGATGAAGTCGGTCAGCGTGACACCGATCTTGTCATCGACGATCACCACCTCGCCGCGGGCGACCAGAACCCCTTCGACGTACACGTCGGTGGGGTCCTTGAGATGACGGTCCAATTCCACCACCGCACCACGGCCGAGTTTCAGCAGGTCGCGCACCCGCAGCATGGCCGTGCCGATGACCACCTTGATCTCGACCGGCGCGTCGCCGATGGCGAACTGGTCCGGTTCGTCGGAGTTGGAGCTGCGGGAGCCCAGCAGATCGTCGATGTTGGCCATGGGACGCCGTCGGTTTTCCGTGCCTGCCCTAAGATGTAACCCTTCGGCGCCGCCTGCGGCAATGTTTCCCGGCCGCGCGGCGTGGGACAATCGCCGGTTAGCCCTTTCGCGCGCCGCCGCCCCACCCCCGCAGGCGGGCGACATCGGCGCGCCCGACCACCCCCAGCGCCACCGCCAGCGCCGCGTAGGCGAGCAGGCCCGTGGCCACCAGCGCCGCCAGCGCGCCGCCCCGCGCCGCCAGGCCGCCGGCGAACAGCCACGGTGCCAGCGCCGCCTGGGCCGCCCACAGCGCGGCGCCCGTGCCGAGCGCGGCGGCGGCCATGCGCGGCAGGAGGCGGCGCAGCCGGGCGTCGGCGGCGAACAGGCCGCGCCGGCGCAGCGCCCAGACCAGCAGCCCGGCGTTGACCCAGGCCGATGCGGAGGTCGCCAGGGCCAGCCCGACCACCCCCAGCGGCCCCGTCAGGGCGACCTTCAGCGCGACGTTCACGACCATGGCGACGACGGCGAGGCGGACCGGCGTGAGCGTGTCCTGGCGCGCGTGGAAGCCGGCGACCAGGCTGCGGATGGTCACGAACGCCGGAAGGCCCAGGGCGTAGGCCTGCAGCACGGCCGCCGCGGCCGCCGCATCGGCGGCGGCGAACCGGCCGTGCTGGAACAGCACGCTCACCAGCGGCAGCCCGGCGGCCAGGAACGCCGCCGCCGCCGGCAGGGTCAGCCCCAGGGCCAGCTCGATGGCGCGGTTCTGGCTCGCCACCGCGCCCGCAGCGTCGCCGCCCTTGATGCGGCGCGCCATCTCCGGCAGCAGCACGGTGCCCACCGCGATGCCGACCACCCCCAGCGGCAGCTGGTTCAGGCGGTCCGCATAGTAGAGGTACGACACCGCGCCGGTCGGCAGCAGCGAGGCAATCAGGGTGTCAACGAACAGGTTGATCTGCACCACCCCCGCGCCCAGCGCCGCCGGCCCGAGCACCGCCAGGAAGCGCCGCACGTCGGCGGTCCAGCGCGGCGCCACCAGGCGCAGCCCCATGCCGGCGCGCCCGGCGGCCCAGGCGAGGTAGAGGAATTGCGCGACGCCGGCCGCGAACACCCCCCACGCCAGGGCGTGGCCGACCGTCGGCAGCAGCGGCGCCGCGGCCAGCAGCGCGGCGATCAGGCACAGGTTGAGGAGAATGGGTGCCGCCGCCGCCGCCCCGAAGCGGCCGAGCCCGTTGAGCACGCCGCCGAGCAGCGACTCCAGCGACATGAACAGCAGGTAGGGAAAGGTGATCCGGGTGAACAGCACCGCCAGATCGAACCGTTCGGGGTCGCCGGCGAAGCCGGGGGCGAACAGCACCATGAACCACGGCATGACGGCGAGGAAGGCCACCAGCAGCACCCCCTGGACCGCCAGCAGCAGCGCCATCACCCGCTCGGCGAAGCGGCGCGCCGCCGCCGGCCCGTCGCCGACCAGCGTCTGCGAGAACAGGGGCACGAAGGCGGCGGCGAACGCCCCTTCCGCGAACAGGGCGCGGAAATGGTTCGGCAGGCGGAACGCCACGAAGAACGCGTCGGCCACCGGCCCGGCGCCGAGCAGTGCCGCCATGAGGATGTCGCGCACGAAGCCCAGGGCACGGCTCGCCAGAGTCAGGCCGCCGACGGACAGGATGTTGCGGATCACGGTCGAGCGGCCCCGGTAGGACGAGCGGCGCGCATCCTACGGCGGCGCTCCGGCGCCCGCCAGGGCGGCGTGAGGGCATGGCCGACCCGGCCGGCCTGTACCATTGTCAAGCAGGGTTTCCCAACGCCGCCCAGCCATGGGCGGGCTCGGACAGCCTGCAACACCACGACGTCCGCGGGTGTCGCCGGGCCGGGCCGGTGGCCCGATCCGGTGAAACCGGCGTAGGATCGTCGTGGCACCACGACAACGGACACGCGGACCACGCCATGCCCCAGGGCCTTCCCCTCACCTATCTCGAAGCCGGCGAGAGCGTCGGCGGCACGCCGCTTCTGGTGCTGCACGGGCTGTTCGGCTCGGCGCGCAACTGGCAGACCATCGCCCGGCGGCTGGGCGAGCGGCGCCACGTCTACGCCCTCGACCTGCGCAACCACGGCGGGTCGCCCTGGGCCGACAGCATGACCTACCCGGAGATGGCCGCCGACCTGCTGCGCTTCCTCGACGACCGCGGCTACGCCCGCGCCGCCGTGGTCGGCCACAGCATGGGCGGCAAGGCGGCCATGGCCATGGCCCTGGCCCTGCACCACCCCGACCGGGTCGAGCGGCTGGTGGTGGTCGACATCGCGCCGGTGGCGTACACCCACACCCATGCCCCCATCGTCGCGGCGATGCGGGCGGCCGACCTGGCCGGCTGCACGCGGCGGTCGGAGGTCGACGCACAGCTCGCCGACGCGGTCCCCGAGGCGTCGCTGCGCGCCTTCCTGATGCAGAACCTGGTGCAGGAGCACGGCCGCTTCCGCTGGCGCATCAACCTGGAGGCCATCGCCGCGGGAATGGACGCCCTGATCGGCTTCCCGGACGTGGCGGGCGCCCGCTACCCCGGCCCGGCCTTGTTCATCGGCGGCACGCGCTCCGATTACGTGACCCGGGAGCAGGCTTCGGCGATCGCCGAAGCCTTCCCCGCCGCCCGCACCGAGATGATGGCCGGCGCCGGCCACTGGGTGCACGCCGAACAGCCCGATGCCTTCACCGCGCTGGTCGAGGGCTTCGTGTGACCACGCCCCCGGGTGCGCCGGTGGGTGCCGCCGCGGTCACCGGACAGACGGTTCGCGACGGGAACCGTCTGTCCGGGCCCGGCGGTTAGAACACCACCTCGCCGGCCATCAAGGCCAGGATGACGAAGACGACGAAAACAATCAGGAAGATCCAGAACAGGATTTTCGCGATGCCCCCGGCGGCCGAGGACACGCGCGTGAAGCCGAGCGCGCCGGCGATCAGCGAAACGACAAAGAAAATCAACGCCCATTTCAGCATGGTGAACTCCACATTGGCCCAAGGCGGCGGCGACGCCTTGCCTGCGGAGAACGCGGGATCGCGATGGGCGTTCCATCACACGATCGCCGGGAGGCCGGTCGGCCCCCGGCTTTGGCAGACCGGGCCGGCCGGCCCGGTCATGGGCCGGGCGGCCCCGAAACGACGACGGCGGGCCGGCCCCGAAACGACGACGGCGGGCCGTCGGCCCGCCGTCTCTCACGACCTTTGCGGACCGGTCAGCGCGCCGGGGTCGGCGACTTGCCCGACACCGACGGCGTCTGGCGGAACGTGTCGACCAGATAGGGTGCGAGCGCCTGGCGCATGGTCCGCAGCCACTCGTGGATGACGATCAGCGAGCGCGACGCGACCGGCGGTGTCATGCCGAGCTTGGCCAGGTCCTCGCGGGTCATCTGGGCCACCTCGTCGAGGCGATGGCCGGTGAGGCGGGCCCAGGCCGGCGCGGTGCAGGGCGGCATCGACAGCACCTGCACCCCTTCCCGCTCCATCAGCTCGGCCTTGCGCCGGCCATACTGGCTGTCGTCGAGTTGGCTGAACGGACCGGACACCCCGTTCTCCACCAGCACGCGCTTGGCCCGCGGGGCGATGGTGGCGATGCGGTCGAGCGTGGTCATGCCGGTCGACAGGGACGCCAGATCGACGGTCACCGGCACCATGAAGGTCAGCCGCTCGCCGTCGCCGACGTAGTAGTCGAAGCCGGACACTTCCGCCCAATTGAAGAACCACTGGCTGATGTTGCCGCCAAAGTCGTAGAGGCGACCGCCGCGCTGCAGTTCCGGGCCGATCTGGTCCCAGAACTCGTAGAACCCGTCTCCCGATCCCATCAGGTTCATGAAATCCTGTGAAATCCGGCGGTGCTCGACGACCTCCGGCCCGAACAGGCGGGCGAGGCGTTCGTTGACTTCGTACTCGACGACCCGCAGTTGAAGGCCCTCAAGCATGGCGGTCGCCATCAGGTGGTGCGACAGAAGCGTCTTGCCGACGCCGCCGCGGTCATTGAGGACGAAGATCGTACCCAGCATGAAATCGCCTTTCCAAAGGTCGTTCGTCTTAACGGATGGGGTCGGGTCGGGTGCAGACGAGGCGCCGGCCGGTCCGGCCGGGATCGGTTCGGCTGGAGGGGGATCGGCCGGGATGGCCGCGGCCGGCGCGGCGGCCGGCGGTGGGGAGTCCGGCACCGCGTCGGATGGCACGGCGCCGGACGGGCGGGCTGAGGGTTCGGCGACGCCCCGCACCGCGCCGGTGCGGCCGGAGTCATCCGGCGGGCGGGGCGCGGCCAGGGCCGGAGGGGCGGCGGCACGGGCCTCCCGGCCACCCTGGCCGCGCCCGCCCCGGTCGTGTTCGCCCCCGCTGTGAACGCCCCCGCTGTGAACGCCCCCGTCGGGCTCGCCCGTGTCGCGAACGTCCTGGCCGTCGTCCGCGGAGTCGGAGTCGGCGACGCCGTCCTCGTCCCCCGCACCCGCACCCTCGTCGCGCATTTCCGCGCCGACCAGGAAGAAGGCGGAGCGCAGCGTGACCGGGGCGATCGGCTGGGAGTCCCGCGCGGTGACGCCGAGCTTGGCCAGGACGTCCGATATCTCGGCCCAGGCCAGGCCACGCTCGCGCATCAGCCCGATGTCGTCATAGTTTTCGCGCACCGCCTGCATCGCGCTGCGATTGCCGGTGGGACGATCGGCCAGCAGCCGCTCCAGTTCCGTGCGATCAATCGTCACCGTGACAACTCGGAAAGTACGCGTTGCGAAAACGCGCAGGGTTGGATCGCCGTCGAAGGAAGCCGTTCCCCCGGCGGGCAAAAAATAGTACAAGCGTTATCGAGGCGCAAACGGTTTCAAGCGCCGCACAACGGGGCGAACACCAGCACTAAACAGTGCCACATCGCCGAACGTGCGACTCGAACGCCGCTGCGCTGCAGGATATCCACTGTTCGCGGGTTCGCAGGTTGGGAAGCATGTCCCAGGACTTCCGGTCGCTGCGCGAGGCGGCGCAGAACATAGGCTTCCACGAGCTGCGCCAGGCCTGCGAGATCTCGACGCTGCGCCAGGATCTCGAACACGCCCAGCAGCAGGCGGACGCGCTGCGTGCGCACATTGAGGCGACCGTGTCGCAGGTGCGGGCCCGCGTGGCCGCCCTGACCGCCGACGACCTCGCCGACGCCGCCACCATGGCGCCGCTGCTGCAGGATGCGGTTGCCCAGCTCATCGCCATCCGCGACGCGGCCCGCGCCCCGGCGGCGCGGCGTGCCCTCGCCGCACCGGCCGCGGCACCGGCTGCCCCGCCTGCCGCCACCGGCACCGCCACCGCCGCACCGGCACCGGCGGCGGCATCAGGCGAGGCGCCCGGCGCGGCGCCGCCCCGGGCCGCCCGGCCAGCGGCGCCACCAGCCGCCTTCCCCCCGCCGGGCGCG